>JAJDYL010000016.1 GCA_022825195.1 Alphaproteobacteria bacterium | reverse complement strand
GCCTGCGTGCGGGCGCGGGCGGGCGTATCGCGGCGGCGCGGTTCGCGCGGCTGATTGCCCGCGCGCCCGCACGCGCGGCGGGGTGCCGGGCGCACTTCGCCTGTGCGTCGAATGGGGGTCGTTCCGGCGCCGGGCCGGAGACGGGAAGCGGACCCATGGACACCGCTGCCCTGGGAGCTATTGTAGCATAATTTCCTAGAATGCAAGCTCCTTGCGGATAATTATATCCATATATGCGAACAAAACGGCTTTCGCCTGTGGAAAACAATACGGGCCGGGATGACAAAAAGGGGTACGGAGCGGGGGGTGGCCGGGCCCGCGGGCGCACCGGATACAAGCCGGGACGAGATGCGTGCATGCGGCAGGACCCCGGGGTCGCCCGGCCAACATGCCGCCGGCGGGAGCGGTCGCCCCGATACCCGCTGCCGTGCTATCTCTCGCGCGTCTTCGGGGGACGGCGATGAACGGCAGGTTTGCGGCCCGGCGCAGCGGCGGGCAGGGCAGGGGATGACGATGCGCTATCTGAGCACGCGCGGCGAGGCGGCGGAGCGGGACTTCTCCGGCGTCCTGCTGACGGGCCTGGCGGAAGATGGCGGGCTCTGGCAGCCGGGCGCGTGGCCGCGGCTGGACGAGGCCGCGCGCGCGCCGGGCGCGGGCTATGCGGAGCGCGCCTTCGCCGTCACCCGGCCTTTCATCGCCGGCGCGCTGGAGGAAGCGGACTGGCGGGCGCTGCTGGCCGAGGTCTATGCCGGCTTCCGCCACCCGGCGACGGCGCCGCTCGTGCAGCTCGACACGAACCTCTGGCTGATGGAGCTCTTCCACGGGCCGACCTTCGCTTTCAAGGACCTGGCGATGCAGGCGCTCGGGCGGCTGTTCGACCTCGTGCTGAAGGCGCGCGGCGAGCGCATCACCATCATCGGCGCAACCTCCGGCGACACCGGCGCGGCGGCGGTGGAGGCGGTCCGGGGGCTGGAGACCATCGACCTCGTCATGCTCTATCCGCACGGGCGCATTTCGGATGTGCAGCGCCGGCAGATGACCACGGTCGAGGAGGCGAACATCCACACGGTCGCGCTCGAAGGCACCTTCGACGACTGCCAGGACCTTGTGAAGGCGCTGTTCGCGGACACCCGGCTCCGCGAGGACTGGCGCTTCGCCGCCGTCAACTCGATCAACTGGGCCCGCGTGATGGTCCAGACGGTCTATTACGTCCACGCGGCCGCGCAACTCGGCGGCGGGCCGGTCGCCTTCTCGGTGCCGAGCGGCAATTTCGGCAATGTCTATGCGGGCTGCGCCGCGCGCGAAATGGGCCTCGACGCGCCGCGCTTCATCGTCGGCTCCAACAGCAACGACATCCTGGCCCGTTTCTTCGAGGCGGGCGATATGTCCAAAAGGCCGGTGACGCCCAGCTGGTCGCCCTCCATGGACATCCAGGTGTCCAGCAATTTCGAGCGCCTGCTGCACGACCTGCTGGAGCGCGACGGCCCGGCCGTCGCCCGGCACATGGCGTCCTTCCGGCAAAGCGGGCGGCTGCCGCTCGACGAGGCGCGCTGGCAGGCGGCGCGCAAGCTGTTCCGGGGCCATGCGGTGGACGATGACGGCACATTGGCGCAAATCGCCCGCATCCACGGCGAAACCGGCATGACCGTCGATCCGCACACCGCCGTCGGCATCGCCGCCGCCGAGGCGTTGCGCGACCCCGATCTGCCCACGGTTGCGCTGGCGACTGCCCATCCGGCCAAGTTTCCCGACGCGGTGGAGCGCGCCATCGGCCGCCGCCCGCCTTTGCCGGATGCGCTCGCCGCGCAGGCGGAACGCCCCGAGCGGGCGGAGCGCATGGCGAACGACCTCGGCCTCCTCAAGACCTTCATTCGCGAAAGGGTGCGCCGGCCATGAGCGTCACCGTCTCCACCCTGCCCAACGGCCTCCGGGTCGCGACCGACACCATGAAGACCGTCGAGACCGTCTCGCTCGGCATGTGGATCGGGGTCGGCACGCGCCATGAGCGCGCGGCCGAGAACGGCGTTTCGCACCTGCTGGAGCACATGGCCTTCAAGGGCACGGCGCGGCGCACGGCCGGCGACATCGCCAGCGAGATCGAGGCGGTGGGCGGCTTCCTCAACGCCTACACCGCGCGCGAGGTGACGGCCTATTACGCCAAGGTGCTGAAGGAGGATGCGGGGCTCGCGGTCGATATCCTGGCCGACATCCTGACCGGCTCCGTCTTCGACCCGGAGGAGCTGGAACGCGAGCGCACGGTGATCCTGCAGGAGATCGGGCAGGCGCAGGACTTCCCGGAGGACGTCGCGTTCGACCTGTTCCAGGAGACCGCCTTTCCGGATCAGGCGATGGGGCGGAGCATTCTCGGCCGCCCGGAGGTGGTGCGCTCGCTGCCGAGGGAGGCGGTGGCGGGCTGGATGGGCGAGCGCTACCGGGCGCCGGCCATGGTGCTGGCGGCGGCGGGGAATATCGCGCACGGGACGCTGCTCGGCCTCGCGGAGCGGCATTTCGCGGACCTGCCGACCGCACCCGCTCCCGTGCCCGAGGCCGCCCGCTATGCCGGCGGGGAGGTTCGCGAGAGCCGCGATCTGGAGCAGACCCACCTGTTGCTGGGATATGAAGGGCCGAGCTTCGGCGATATCGGCTTCTATCCGGCGCAGCTGTTCTCGACGCTCTATGGCGGCGGCATGTCCTCGCGGCTCTTCCAGGAGGTGCGGGAGAAGCGCGGGCTGGTCTATTCCATCTACTCCTTCGCCTCCTCGGCGGCGGACACGGGCCTGGTCGGCGTCTATGCCGGGACGGCGCGGGAGAATGCCGAAGAGGTGCTCGACATCGTGCACGGCCAGCTCGACGACCTTGCCGACCACGGCCCGGACGAGGACGAACTCGGCCGCGCCCGCGCACAGCTCCGCGCCAGCCTGCTGATGGCGCGGGAGAGCACCTCCTCGCGCTGCGAACAGCTCGCCCAGCAATTGCTGGTCCACAACCGCCCGATCCCGCCGGAAGAGCTGACGGCGCGCGTCGAGGCGGTGAGCGCGGTCGAAGTCATGGGCATAGCCGCCCGCTACGTCCGCTCTCCGCCAAGCCTCGTCGTGCTGGGGCCCTGAGCGAAGGAAAGACAGAGATGGCAAAGACCGCAATCGTGACCGGCGGGAGCCGGGGGATCGGGGCTTCAGTCTGCCGCCTGCTGGGGGCGGAGGGCTGGAACGTGGTCGTGAACTATGCCGGCAGGGCCGATGCCGCCGAGGCGGTCGTGCGAGATGTCGAGACCGCCGGCGGGCGGGCGCTGGCGGTGCAGGCGGATGTGGCCCGGAAGGCCGATGTGGACCGGCTGTTCGCGGCGGGCGACGAGGCGTTCGGCGGGCTGGATGCGCTGGTGAACAATGCGGGCGTGATCGGGCGGCGCGGGCGCTTCGAGGAACTCGACGGGCCGGTGATGGAAGAGGTGCTCGCCGTCAATGTGCTCGGCTGCATGTTGTGCGCCCTGGCCGCGATCCCGCGCCTCTCGACCCGCCACGGCGGGCGCGGCGGCTCCATCGTCAACATTTCCTCGGGCAACGCCGTCTCCGGCGGTCCGGGCGAGGCCGTGCTCTACAGCGTGTCCAAGGGCGCGGTGAACTCGCTCACCATCGGCCTCTCGCAGGAACTTGCCGGCGAGGGCATCCGGGTCAACACCGTCAGCCCCGGCCTGACCGACACCGACATGCCGGGCCCGGACAAGATCGCCGCCATCGGCCCGACGATCCCGATGGGGCGCGTCGCGCACCCGGACGAGATCGCGGAGGGCGTGGTCTGGCTCATCTCCGACAAGGCCTCCTATGTCGCCGGGGCCAACCTGCGCATCGGCGGCGGGCGGCCCTGAGGGGCCCCGGCCGATCGGGCCGTTGGACAATCGCGCGCCGCCGGGGCAGGCTGCCGGGCCATGATGGATCGCTTCCCCTACATCCCGCTGCCCGAGCGGCCGAAACTGGTCTGGCCCGACGGCAAGCGGCTCGCCGTCTGGGTGCTGCCCAATATCGAGCATTACGAATACCGGCCGGCATTCGAGAGCCGGCGCGAGCCCTGGCCGCGCATGCCCGCCCCGGATGTGGTCGGCTACGGCGTGCGCGACTACGGCAACCGCGTCGGCGTCTGGCGGATGTTCGATTGCCTGGCCCGCCACGGCGTCCGGGCCACGATCTCGCTGAATTTCGGCGTGATCGAGCACTATCCGGAAGTCTGGCAGGCGATCCGCGAGCGCGGCGACGACATCCTCTGCCACGGCTTCTACAACACGCGCTACCTCTGGGGGCTCGGCGAAGAGGACGAGCGCGCCGTCATCCGCGATTGCGTCGAGACCTACGCCCGCGCCACCGGCGGCGAGATGCTGCCGGGCTGGTTCGGCCCCGCCGCCTCCGGCACCTTCAACACGGCGGACATCGTGAAGGAGCTCGGCATCGGCTACACCGCTGACTACTACCATGACGACCAGCCGACCCTGGTGCGCACCAGGCACGGGCCCCTGCCCTGCGTGCCCTATTCCATGGATATCAACGACGCCATTGTTTATCGCTGGCAGAGCGAGGGCGTGGAGTTCGCCCGCATGATCCGCGACGCCTTCGACACGCTCTACGCCGAGAGCGCGGAGACCGGGCGGGTGATGGCGATCTGTCTGCATCCCTATCTCTACGGCCAGCCGCACCGGATCAGACATCTCGACGAGGCGCTCGGCTATGTGATGGGCCATGAGGGCGTTTGGCAGGCGACCGGGTCGGAGATCGCCGCCTGGGCGCTGCGCGAATGGCTGCCCTCCTGGGCCCTGCCGGAGGAAGCGGCGTGAGCGAGCAGACCCGCCGCTACCGGGACGGCCCCGGCTATGACCACCCCTGGTTCGACTGGCCGCCGCCGGAGGCCCCGGCCGTATGGCCCAATGGCGCCCGGCTTGCGGTGATGCCGCTGCTGCATGTCGAGCATTTCGAGCTCGACCCAGAGGCGGACGCCGTCGCCGACCCGCGCTTCGCCGGCGCGCTCGGCAGCTACCGGCCGGACTACAATAATTTCACCCGCCGGCTCTACGGGCTGCGCGTCGGCGTCTGGCGGCTGTTCGACATATTGAAGGCGCACGGGCTCAGGGCGACGGTGGCGCTCGGCGCGGCCGCGGCCGAGCTGTGCCCGCAGATCGTCGAGCGCGCGCTCAAGGACGGCCACGGCATCGCCGCCCACGGCACCGTCGCCAACCGCATGATCTCCGAGCGCATGGATGAGGCGGAGGAGCGCGCCTTCATCGCCGAATCGACCGCGCGGCTTGCGGCCTGCACCGGGCGCCGCCCGCGCGGCTGGGTCGGGCAGGACCACGGCGAGAGCTCGCGCACGCCGGGCCTGCTGGCGGAAGCGGGTTTCGACCATGTCATCGACTGGCCGAACGACGAACGCCCGCTGGCGATGCGCACCGAGCCGCCCATCGTCTCGATCCCGGCCCACACCGAGTGGGACGACGCGGAGCTGTTCGCCGTGCGCAAGGTCGATGCCTGGCGCTATCCGGACCTCATCGCCGATGCCGCCGAATGCCTGCACGGCGAGGGCGGGCGCATGATGACGCTCGGCATCCACGCCTGGATATTCGGCCAGCCGCACCGCAGCCGCCATCTTGACGCCGCGCTCGGCCGGCTGCTGGAGCGCGACGGCCTCTGGAACGCGACCTCGGACGAGATCGCCGATACGCTATTGGAGACTGCACGGCCATGAACGGCGCGGAAAGCCTCGTCACGACGCTTGTGGGCGGCGGGGTCGATGTCTGCTTCACCAATCCCGGCACCTCGGAAATGCATTTCGTGGCGGCGCTCGACCGCGTGGACGGGATGCGCTCCGTGCTCTGCCTGTTCGAAGGCGTGGTGTCGGGGGCGGCGGACGGATACTGGCGCATGGCCCGGCGGCCGGCGGCGACCCTGCTGCATCTGGGGCCGGGGCTCGGCAATGCGGTCGCCAACCTGCACAACGCGAAGAAAGCGCATTCCGGCATCGTCAACATCGTCGGCGAGCACGCCACCTTCCACATCGAGCACGACGCGCCGCTGACCGCCGATATCGAGGGCATTGCCCGGCCCGTGTCGCACTGGGTCCGCACCTCGCGCGACTCGACCGCCGTCGCGGAAGACGGAGCGCGGGCCATCGCCGAGGCCATGGCGGCGCCGGGGCGCATCGCGACGCTGATCCTGCCGGGCGACACGGCCTGGAACGGGGCGAACGGCGCGGCCGCGGTGCCCGAAGTCGCGCCGCCCGCGAAGGTGGAGGAAGAGGCGGTCGCGGCGGCGGCCGAAGCGGCCGGCGAGGGATGCATGCTGCTGCTGAGCGGCGACGCGCTGACGGAACGCGGGCTCGCGCTTGCCGGGGCGATTGCGGCGAAGACGGGCTCGTCCCTGCTGGCGCAGACCTCCAACGCCGTGCTCCAGCGGGGCGCCGGGCGGGTGCCGGTCGGCCGTGTGCCGTTCCCGGTGCTCCAGGCCGTGGAGCAACTCAAGGATATGCACACGGTCGTGCTGGTCGGCGCCAAGGCCCCGGTCGCCTTTTTCGGCTATCCCGACCGCCCGAGTGTCGTGACCTCCGAGGACTGCGAAATCCTCTGCCTCGCCGCCATCGAGGAGGACCAGCTGGACGCGCTGGAGCGGCTTGCGGACCGGGTGGGCGCGCGGGCCGAGGATGCGCCGGTGCAGCAGCCGTTCAGGCCGGACCTGCCGACGGGCGCCTTCGACCTCGACAAGCTGGCCGCGATCCTCGGCAACACGATCCCGGAAAACGCCATCTGCGTCGATGAGTCCGTGACCACCGGGCGCGGCTTCTACCCGCTGACGGCCGGCGCCCCGCCGCATGACTGGCTGCAGAACATGGGCGGCTCCATCGGCTATGGCGGCCCCTGCGCGGTGGGCGCCGCCATCGCCTGCCCGGACCGCAAGGTGCTGGCGATGATCGGCGACGGCAGCGCGATGTACACGATACAGGCGCTCTGGACGATGGCGCGCGAGAGTCTCGACATCACCGTCGTGATCTGGGCGAACCGCAGCTACCGGATACTCGTGGGCGAGCTCGCCAATGTCGGCGCCGGCAATCCGGGCCGCAAGGCGCTGGACATGCTGGATATCGGGCGGCCGGACATGAACTTCGTCGAGATGGCCCGCGGCATGGGCGTGGAAGGCGAACGCGCCGAAGACTGCGAGAGCCTCATCCGGGCGCTCGGCCGCGCCAACGCCGAGCGCGGCCCCTACCTGATCGAAGCCGTTCTCTGACCAAACCGTAACTGGACCGCTTCGGGGCCGGGCCGCATAATCCCCGCTATGAGAACGCTTTTCCTCCTCATGCTCTGCGCGGCTCTCGCGCCGTCGGACGTCCGCGCGGAGCCCGTCCATCGCGGTCATGCCATCGCCATGCACGGCGAGCCGAAATACAGGACCGGCTTCCCGCATTTCGATTATGTGAACCCGGAGGCCCCGAAGGGCGGCAGGATCCGGCTCGGCCGGCGGGGCAGCTTCGACACCTTCAACCCCTACAATGGCAAGGGCAATGCGGCCGGGATGGCCAACCCGGTCGAGACGCTCATGACGAACAGCGCCGACGAGGCGTTCACCGAATACGGACTGATCGCGGAAAGCGTGGAATGGCCCGAGGACCGGTCCTGGGTCACCTTCCATCTGCGCGAGGAGGCGCGCTGGCATGACGGCCGGCCGATCACCGTCGAGGATGTGATTTTCTCGATGGAGAAGCTCAAGACCGAGGGCGAGCCCTTCTACCGCCATTACTATCACGATGTGGGGAAGGGCGAGAAAATCGGGCCGCGCAGCGTCCGTTTCCGCTTTTCGGGCGGCGTCAACCGCGAGCTGCCGCTGATCGTGGGGCAGTTGCCGATCCTGCCGAAGCACTATTGGGAGGGGCGCGACTTCAAGGCGACCACTCTCGATCCGCCGCTCGGCAGCGGTCCCTACCGGGTCGCAACCTTCGAGACCGGGCGCTATGTCGAGCTGGAGCGCGTGGAGGACTATTGGGGCCGCGACCTGCCGGCCAGGCGCGGCACCGGCAATTTCGACCGCATCCGCTATGACTATTACCGCGACACGACGGCGATCCGCGAAGCGCTCAAGGCCGGCGACATCGACTACCGCCAGGAGAACATCTCCAAGTCCTGGGCGACGGAATACGACATCGAGCCGGTGCGGGAGGGCTGGCTGAAGAAGGAAAGCATCGAGCACGGCCGCGTCGCGGGGATGCAGGCCTTCGTATTCAACGCCAGGCGCGACATCTTCAAGGACCGGCGCGTACGGCGTGCGCTCGGCTACGCCTTCGATTTCGAGTGGTCCAACCGGACCCTGTTCTACGGGATCTACAAGCGCACGGAGAGCTATTTCGACAACTCCGAACTCGCTTCGTCGGGCGTGCCCCGGGGCCGGGAGCTGGAGCTTCTGGAACCCTATCGCGAGAGTCTGCCGCCGGAAGTCTTCACCGAGCCGTTCGAGTTGCCGAAGACCGACGGCCAGGGCTGGCCGCGCGAGAATTACCGCGCTGCGCTCCGCCTGTTGAAGGCGGCGGGCTGGGAGCTCCGGGACCTTGAGCTGGTCCATGTCGAGACCGGCAAGCCGATGGCCTTCGAGGTGCTGCTGAACAGCCCGGCCTTCGAGCGCGTCTTTCTGCCCTTCGCGCGCAACCTGAAGCGGCTGGGCGTGGAGGCGCGGGTGCGCATCGTGGACGCCTCGCAGTGGTCCCAGCGGGTCCGCGGGCGCGATTTCGACATGATCGTCGGCGGCTGGGGCCAGAGCCATTCGCCGGGCAACGAGCAGCGCGACTATTGGGGCTCGGCTGCCGCGGACCAGTTCGCCAGCCGCAATCCCGTCGGCATTGCCGACCCGGTGGTGGACGCCCTGGTGGAGAGCCTGATCGCCGCTCCGGACCGGCAGGAGCTGATCTACCGCACAAGAGCCCTCGACCGGGTGCTGCTGCACGGCTACTGGATCATTCCCAACTGGCACACCTCCGCCGACCGCGTCCTCTACTGGGACAGGTTCGGGCGCCCGCCGACCGTGCCGATGAACGGCGTCAACACAAACCGCTGGTGGTTCGACCCCGCGAAGGCCGCCGCCCTCGAGGCGGCGCGCGCCGGCTGACAATCCGGCGGCGGCGCGCGCAAGCCGGCCGATGGCAGCCTACATCCTGCGCCGCGTGGCGCTCATGGCGCCGACCTTCTTCGGCATCATCGTCATCAATTTCGTCGTCATCCAGTTCGCGCCCGGCGGACCCGTCGACCAGGCGATCGCGCAGCTGGAGGGCTATGGCGACGCCGCGATGGAGCGCGTGACCCGCGGCGGCGAGGAGATCGTCCGCAGCACGGAGAGCACCGACAGCCGCTATCGGGGCGCGCAGGGCCTCGACCCGGCCTATATCGCCGAACTGGAGAAGCGCTTCGGTTTCGACAGGCCCGTGCATGAGCGCTTCTTCAAGATGGTGGGCGACTATCTGAGCTTCGATTTCGGCGAGAGCTATTTCCGCGACGAGCGCGTGGTGGACCTTGTGCTGGAGAAGATGCCGGTCTCGATCTCGCTCGGGCTCTGGACGACGCTGCTGGTCTATCTCATCTCGATCCCGCTCGGCGTCGCCAAGGCGGTGCGCGACGGCTCCCGCTTCGACATCTGGACGAGCGCGCTGGTGGTGGTGGGCAACGCGATCCCCTCCTTCATCTTCGCGGTCATGCTGCTGGTGCTGTTCGCCGGCGGCAGCTATTTCGACTGGTTCCCGCTGAGGGGCCTGACCTCCGAGGGGGCCGGAGACTGGCCCTGGTATGCGCAGGTCGCGGACTATTTCTGGCACCTGGCCCTGCCGATCACGGCGATGGTCATCGGCGGCTTCGCGACGCTGACCCTGCTGACCAAGAACTCCTTCCTCGACCAGGTCAGCCAGCAATATGTGCTGACGGCGAGGGCCAAGGGGCTGACGGAGCGCCGGGTGCTCTACGGGCATGTCTTCCGCAACGCCATGCTGATCGTCATAGCGGGCTTCCCGGCGGCGTTCGTGGGCGTGCTGTTCACCGGCGCCGTGCTGATCGAGACGATCTTCTCGCTGGACGGCCTCGGCCTGCTCGGCTTCGAGGCGGCGCTCAACCGCGACTATCCGATCATGTTCGCATCGCTCTGGTTCTTTACCCTGCTCGGCCTCGTCATGCAGCTCATCGGCGACCTCACCTACATGCTGGTCGATCCGCGCATCGACTTCGAGACGCGGCAGGTCTGAGGCGGAGCCATGAGTCCGCTCGCGCGCCGCCGCCTCGCCAATTTCCGGGCCAACCGGCGCGGCTGGTGGTCGCTCTGGATCTTCCTTGCGCTCTTCCTCCTCTCGCTCGGCGCGGAGTTCATCGCCAACGACAAGCCGTTCGTCGTCTTCTATGACGGCGGGCTCTACATGCCGGTATTCGAACGCTATCCGGAGACCGTTTTCGGCGGCGAGTTCGAGGTCGAGGCCGACTATCGCGACCCCTATATCCGCGAGCTGATCGCGGAGAAGGGCTGGATGCTGGACCCGCTGATCCCCTACGACTACCGCACCGTCGCCTGGGACCTGCCGACGCCCGCGCCGTCTGCGCCGGACGCCGCGCACTGGCTCGGCACCGACGACCAGGCCCGCGACGTCGTGGCCCGCCTCATATACGGGTTTCGCATATCCGTGCTGTTCGGCCTCACGCTCACCGTCTTCAGCAGCATCATCGGCGTGGCGGCCGGGGCGGTGCAGGGCTATTTCGGCGGCTGGACCGATCTCATCGGCCAGCGCATGATCGAAATCTGGGGCAGCATGCCGACGCTCTACCTGCTCATCATCCTCGCCAGCACGATCACGCCGACCTTCTGGTGGCTGCTCGGGCTGCTGCTGCTGTTCTCCTGGATCGCGCTGGTCGGGCTGGTGCGCGCCGAGTTCCTGCGGGCGCGCAATTTCGACTATGTGCGCGCCGCCCGCGCGCTCGGCGTCTCCAATCCCGTCGTCATCTTCCGCCACGTGCTGCCGAACGCGCTGGTGGCCACGATCACCTTCCTGCCCTTCGTGCTGATCGGCGCGATCACCTCGCTGACCGGCCTCGACTTCCTGGGCTTCGGCCTGCCGGCCGGCTCCGCCTCGCTCGGCGAGCTGCTCGCGCAGGGCAAGGCCAACCTCCAGGCGCCCTGGCTCGGCCTGACAGCCTTCTTCTCGCTCGCCGTTCTGCTCTCGCTGCTCGTGTTCATCGGCGAGGCGGTGCGCGACGCCTTCGACCCGCGCAAGGGGCTCACGGGATGACCGCGCTGCTGACCGTCGATGACCTCAGGGTCGATTTCCGCAGCCACGAGGCGCAAATCCACGCCGTGCGCGGCCTCTCCTTCGACATCGGGCGCGGCGAGACCGTGGCGCTGGTGGGGGAAAGCGGCTCCGGCAAGTCGGTGACGGCGCTCTCGCTGCTCCAGCTGCTGCCCTATCCGGCGGCCTCGCATCCCTCGGGCCGCATCCGCTTCGACGGCCGCGACCTCATGGGCGCGGGCGAGGATGTCATGCGCCAGGTGCGCGGCAACCGCATCGCCATGATCTTCCAGGAGCCGATGACCTCGCTGAACCCGCTGCACACGGTCTCCCGGCAGGTGAGCGAAACGCTGTTCCTGCACAAGGGCTTCTCCCGCGAGCGGGCGCGGGCGGAGACGCTGAAGCTGCTGCGCGAGGTCGGCCTGCGCGACCCCGAGCAGCGTCTCGACAGCTATCCGCACCAGCTTTCCGGCGGCCAGCGCCAGCGGGTGATGATCGCCATGGCGCTGGCCAACGAGCCGGACCTGCTGATCGCCGACGAGCCGACCACCGCGCTCGACGTCACCATCCAGGCCCAGATCCTCGATCTTCTGAAGCGCCTCCAGGCGGAGCGCGGCATGGCGTTGCTGCTCATCACACACAATCTCGCCATCGTGCGCAAGATGGCCGACCGGGTCTGCGTGATGACGGAGGGCGAGATCGTCGAGCGCGGCAGCCGGGACGACATATTCGAGCGCGCGGGCCATCCCTATACGCAACGCCTGCTCGCCGCGGAGCCGAAGGGGGAACCGCCGCCGGCCCCGGAGGGCGCGGAGGAGGTCGTCCGGGGCGAGGACGTGCGCGTCTGGTTCCCGGTCAAGCGCGGCGCGCTGCGGCGCACGGTCGGCCACATCAAGGCGGTGGACGGGATTTCCTGCGCGGTCCGCGAGGGCCGCACGGTCGGCGTGGTGGGCGAGAGCGGCTCCGGCAAGACGACGCTCGGGCTGGCGCTGCTGCGCCTCGAACGCTCGCGCGGCGCCATCGTCTTCGGCGGCCGGCCGATCCACGGCGAGGGCTGGAAGGCGCTCCGGCCGCTGCGCCGGGAGATGCAGATCGTCTTCCAGGACCCCTACGGCTCGCTCTCGCCGCGGCTGACCGTCGGCCAGATCGTCGGCGAGGGGCTGGCCGTCCACGATATCGGCGGCAGCGCCGCGGCCCGGCGGCAGGCCGTGGAGGAGGCGCTGGAGGAGGTGGGCCTGGAAGCCCGGATGGCGGACCGCTATCCGCACGAGTTCTCCGGCGGCCAGCGCCAGCGCATCGCGATCGCCCGCGCCATGGTGCTGAAGCCGCGCTTCGTGGTGCTGGACGAGCCGACCTCGGCGCTCGACATGTCCGTGCAGGCGCAGATCGTGGACCTGTTGCGCGACCTCCAGCTTCGCCACCGCCTCGCCTACCTGTTCATCAGCCACGACCTCAAGGTCGTGCGCGCGCTCGCCGACGAGCTGATCGTGATGCGCGAGGGCAGGGTGGTGGAGCAGGGCCCGGCCCGGACCGTCTTCGAGACCCCCCGCGACGACTACACCAAAGCCCTCCTCGCCGCCGCCTTCGACCTGGAGGCGCGGGAGGCGGAGTAGTGCGGCAGCTTACTGCTCCATGCCCACCGCGACATCGGCGGCGAGGGATTCTGAGCTTTCGCCGTGGATGTGGCCGCGGATGGGGGCGGCGTCGAAGGCGTCTAGGCCGGAGCCGAGGCGCACATAGGCGTCGGTCGGGCTCTGGCGGTGGGTGGGGTCGAAGCCGACCCAGCCGAGACCCCGGACCCAGGCTTCCGCCCAGGCATGGGTATCGCCGAGCGGCGTGTCGGGGTCGTGCAGGTAGCCGACGACATAGCGCGCCGGGATTTCCAGGAACCGGCAGGCGGCGGCGAAGAGATGCGCATGGTCCTGGCAGACCCCGGCCCCGCGTTCGAGCGCCTCGGCGGCGGTGACGCTGCTGTCCGTCGCGCCCGGCCGGTATTCGACCGCGTCGGCGACGGCCTCATTCAGGTTGTGGAGCATGGGAAGCAGGCCGTCGCTCGCTTCGGCGACCGTCTGCGCAAACCCGGCGATGCCGCTGTCGGGCCCGGTGAGCGGCGAATAGCGCAGGAACACGGCCGGGCGGTGCGGCGGCCAGCGGCCCAGCATCCCGGCCCTGTCCTCGGTCTCGACCCTGCCCTCGACGGCAACCTCCACCTGTCCGGTCGCCTCCGGGGCCCGCCAGAGCGCCTCCCGGTCGCCGAAGGAGTTGGTCAGCATCGGGGCGATTTCGGCCCCGTTGACCCGGACCGACCAAGCCTCGACCCGCTGCATGGCGTTGTCGACGGCGAACAGGCGCACCCGCAGCGTCAGCTGCGAGGGCGGCGGATCGTAGCGGTAGACCGTCTCGTGGCGGATGGAGAGGCGCATGGGCCGGCCCCTCAGAAATGGTAGGCGCGCGAGAGCTCGCCGGAGAGCTGCGCATTGAGCCGAAGCGCCTCCAGCAGGAACCCGTGCAGCCCCTCGTCGAAAATGTCGTCCATCTCCCGGTCCTGCAATTGGCGGACGGCTTTCTCGACGGTGGCGTGGCAGTCGTGGCGCTCGCCATAGCGGTCCGCCAGGCGGTTCAGCGCCGCCCGGAGGCCGGAATAACAGAAGGCGAGCGAGCAGGGGAAGTCGCGGTTCAGGATCATGAAATGGGCGATCCTGGACGGGCTGAAATCGCCCCGATAGACGTAATGGTAGGCGCGGACCGCGGACGTGGCCTGCAGCAGGCTGATCCAGCGGTAGCGGTCGCGGCTGTCGAGCACCAGGCCGGTCTCGGGCAGCAGCACGAAATATTTGACGTCGAGAAGGCGCAAGGTCATGTCGGCGCGTTCCAGGAAGGCGCCGACGGAGAGGAAATCGTAGCGCTCGCCCCGCAGCATCGTCGTCTGCGCCGCGCCGCGAAAGAGCGCCGACAGGCTCCGGATGCGGTCGAGTGTGGCGGGCAGGTCCTGCTGGATGGTCGCCGCCTCGACCCCGCCGAGCCAACGCCAGCCGTCGTTCAGCCCTTCCCACATCTCGGCGGTGAGCGCCGTGCGCACGGCGCGGGCATTGTTGCGCGCGCGGTCGAGGCAGGCGCGGATCGACGACGGATTGTCCTCGTCGAGGATGAGGCTGAGGCAGACTTCGGCCTCGCCGATCCGTTCACCGGGGTCGAAAGCGGCTCCGGCCCCCGCTGCGGCGACGACCGAGCTCCACTCCTCCTGCCCGTAGGCGCCGGGCAGCATCGCCATGCGCCGGCCCATCTCGACCAGCCGGGCCGTGGCCTCCGCGCGTTCGATATAGCGCGCCATCCAGAAGAGGCTTTCCGCCGTCCGGCTCAGCATCGCTCCCGCCCCGTCGGGTCCGGGGCCAGTATAGGCGGGTTTCGCCCGGCCTGTCCCGAAGGAGCGGGACTAGTCCGCCAGCACCCAGGTGTCCTTGACGCCGCCGCCCTGGCTGGAATTGACGACCAGCGAGCCCTCGCGGAGCGCGACGCGGGTGAGGCCGCCGGGGACGAGGCGGATGGTGCGGCCGATCAGGCAGTAGGGGCGGAAATCGACATGCCGGCCGGCGACGCCCGTCTCGGAGAGCGAGGGCGAGGACGACAGCTCCAGCGTCGGCTGGGCGATGAAGCCCTCCGGGTCGCGGCGGATCTTCTCCGCGAACTCGGAACGCTCGGCGGCGCTGGAATGGGGTCCGATCAGCATGCCGTAGCCGCCGGAGCCGTGGACCTCCTTCACCACCAGCTCGTCCAGCCGGTCCAGCACCCAGGCGCGCTCCTCGTCGTCCGAGCAGCGCCAGGTGGGCACATTCTGCAGGATCGGCTCCTGGCCGAGATAGAAGCGGATCATCTCGGGCACATAGACATAGACTTCCTTGTCGTCCGCGATGCCGGTTCCCGGCGCCGAGCAGAGCGTCACGCCGCCGGCGCGGTAGGCGTCGAACAGGCCGGGGACGCCGAGCAGGCTGTCGGGCCGGAAGGAGAGCGGGTCGATGAAGGCGTCGTCGATGCGCCGGTAGAGCACGTCCACGCGCTGGGGCCCCTGCGTCGTGCGCATCCAGCACAGGCCCTCGTCCACGAACAGGTCCTGCGGTTCGACCAGCTCGATGCCCATCAGGTCGGCAAGGAAGGAATGCTCGTAATAGGCAGAGTTGAAGGGCCCCGGCGTCAGCAGGGCCACGACCGGGTCCCCGTCGCAGGCCGGCGGCGCCACCTCTTCCAGCGTCCGGCGCAGCTCCTCCGGATAGACATCGACCGGCTCGATATTGCCGCCGCGGAACAGCTCCGGGCAGGTCCGCATCATGCACTCGCGGTTTTCCAGCATGTAGCTGACCCCGGAGGGCGTGCGGCAATTGTCTTCCAGCACCTGGAATTCCCGTTCGCCGGTGCGCACGATGTCGATGCCGACCACATGGGAATAGATCCGGCCCGGTGGGTTGACCCCGACCATCGCCGGCTCGAAGGCCGCATTGCGGTAGACCAGCCGCTCGGGGATTATGCCCGCGCGCAGGATCTCGCCGCGGTGATAAATGTCCTGGAGAAAGGCGTTGAGCGCGAGCGCGCGCTGGCGGATGCCGCGCTCCAGCCGGCGCCATTCGTCCGCGGCGAATACCCTCGGAATGAGGTCGAAGGGGATCAGGCGTTCCGGGTCGCCGCCTTCGCCATAGACGGCGAAGGTGATGCCGATGCGGCGGAAGACATCCTCCGCCTCGGCCGTGTGCCGGCGCAGCGTGTCCAGGCCGCTTGCCTCGATCCAGGCGGCGATTTCGCTGTAAGGCGCCCTGATGCCCGCGCCCTCGCCGGTCATCTCGTCGAACATGCCGGCTCCCTTCCCGGCCGGTTTCGCATTGCGGGCTCGCCGCCTGCTGTCAGACGGGATCCCAGTAGAACACGTCGCCGTCCCGGTCGAGGGGGGAGAACGCGGCGGTGAGCGCCGGCATGGCGTGCTCGTGGATGCCCGCCGGCGTCCAGCCCTCGCTGCGATGCACCGAGCGCGCCGGGCGGTGCTGGTTGAAGATGAACTGCTCGTTGCGCCGGGAAGCGAAGATCTGGCCGGTCACCCCGCTCGCGAGGTCGGAGAGCAGATAGACCACCATCGGCGCGATCTGCGCCGGCTGCAGCGTCTTCAGCTTCTCGATCCGGTCCAGCTCCTGCGGCGTGCTGGCGGGAATGGTCTCGATCATGCGGGTCCAGGCGAAGGGCGACATGCAGTTGGAGCGCACGTTGAAACGCTGCATGTCGAGCGCAATCGACTTCGACAGCCCCACGATCCCCATCTTCGCCGCCGCATAGTTCGCCTGACCGAAATTGCCGATCAGGCCCGAGGTCGAGGTGAAATGCACCATCGCCCCCGACTCCTGCGCC
>JAJDYL010000086.1 GCA_022825195.1 Alphaproteobacteria bacterium | reverse complement strand
GCGGTCGCGCTGGCGGTTCAGCGGCTGATGCTGCCCGAACTTCTCGAACAGGATCATGGCCAGCAGGTTGGGGCCGGCCCATCCCCGCGGCGTCGGGTGGAACGGCGCCGGCGGCTGGCTGATCTTCTCGCAGTCCCGGCAGGTGAACTTCTCGCGCACCGTCTGGATCACCTTCCACTGGCGCGGGATGACCTCCAGCGTCTCGGTGACGTCCTCGCCGATCTTCGAGAGCTTCTGCGAGCCGCAACACTCGCACGATGTCGGCGCGGGCACCACGACACGCTCGCGCGGCAGATGTTCGGGGAACGGCTTGCGGCCGGACCGGCGGCGGGTGAACGCCTTGACCAGCGTCGTGCCGGCAGCCGCCTGTTCGGCTGCCAGTTCGTCCTCGGTCGCGTTCGCCTCAAGCTCGTCGAGTTGGAGCTCCATCTGGTCGAGAAGCCGCTGCTTGCGCTCCGAGCGCTGGCCGAAGAGCTCGCGCCGGAGCTTCTCGATCATCAGCTTCATGGCAGCGATCTGCGCTTCGGCGTCGGACACCTTCGCCTCGGCGTTCGCGGCCCGCGCCTCGGCCTCGGTCGCCTTCGCTTCGGCATCAGTCGCCTTGACTTCCGCCGCAGCCAGCGCCGCCTTCAGAGCATCAATGTCCGATCCGTCGGGCATGCCTGGAAGCGAATCACAACAACCGCTCCGCCGCCATCGCAATCCTGTCGGATGAGTCCATTTGCCGCCTGTCAGCCGGCCCGCGACGGGCGCCAGGTCCGAACCGGGTTCCTCCAATCGATCCCTTCCAGCAAATAGCCCAGCTGCGCCGCGCTGATCGACACCGCACCGCCCGACGTCACCGGCCACTGGAACCGGCCCCGCTCCAGGCGCTTGGCGTAGAGCGAGGTCCCGACCCCGTCATGCCAGAGGATCTTTAAAAGATCGCCTTTGCGTCCCCGAAATATGAAGAGGTCGCCCGCATGCGGATCGCGGCCCAGGCCCTGCTGGACCTGCAGCGCCAGCGTGTTCATCCCGCGCCGCATGTCCGTCACGCCGGTCGCAAGCCAGACCCGCGCCCCGCTCGGAACCGGGATCATCGCCGCTCCAGAACCCCGAGAACTCGAGACAGCGCCGCCGCGTCCACGTCCCGGTCGACCGTCACGCGCGAGCCGTCCGTCAGCGCAATCTCGATCCGCCCGGAGGTAGGCGGTTCGATATCCGGCGGCGCCGGCAGCAGCTTCGCAGGCTCCGCCCCTTCCGTCGAAGAGACAACCACCGGGACGAAACCGCCCACCACGCGCGCCAGTTCCCGATACTGGCGCCGCCAGCTGAAGACCAGGTTCGCGTTCACGTCATGCCGGCGCGCCACGACCGAAACCGAAACCCCGGGCTGGTAGCTCTCCGCAACGATCAGGCGCTTGCGCGCCTCGCTCCACCGACGGCGGCGGCGGCACCCCCGACCGTCGCCCCCGGAAACCGACTGCTCGGCCGCGTCCGACATCCGCATAGTGTCCACTTATCCTTCGTGGGCACTTAGGACCCGCCCACCGCAGAGCCTGAAATCTCCCCGATCCGAGGCAAAAGCGGCAGGCGGCCCTCCTCGGAGGGTTACGATCATGCTTCGATGGTGCATGATCGTTCGTTCCCGGAGACCGCGATGGCGCCGTTGCCAATCCAGGAACTCGGTTACCAGCGCGTTCGTCGAGACCGCCTCTTCCGGTTCTGTCAGGGACACGGACCCGGTCGCTGCCAGAAAATGCACGAAGCGTCGGACCCGGTTGACATACTTCCTGGAAAGGCGGTCATGTCGACGATTGCCCGGACATCGGCATCGATGGTCGGCGAAGCGGGCGATGACCCGACTATCGACAGCGTTCAACCCAATACCGGAACGGCCCAGCCAAACGGCGAAATGGCGTGCGGAGGCACGATAGCCATCCACGGTGAAATCGGTGTGGCCGAGGCCGGTCAGATGGGTGGCGAATCTCTCTATGAGGGGCGCGAAGTCGCCTGGCTCCATGAAACGAGGCCGGCTTGGTCCGTCCAAAACCGGATGTGGCATGACTATCCTCCCGTGGTGTTCATGCATCCAGGGGAGGACTGTAGTTATGCAGAGTGTCTCAGACTTGGAGAGGCGCTAACCCGTTCCTGGAAATAGGCATTTTGCAAAATCCTGCCGCCGACTCCGCATAACTGCGCGCTCGACATAATTCCTGAAGTCCACGGGCTTCGTCGCGACGACGATCCGTACACGGTTCGACGGGAAGATCATGACGACGCCGCGTTCAGCGCTGAGACGATCTCCGCCAGACGGCAGGCCGGCGTCCCGGCGTCGAGCCGGACCGTAACCCGATCCAGAACCACTTCCAGGCGCGCGCTGCTCGCCTCGGCAGCGCCACGCCCTTCAGCCCGCACCACAAGCGGCGCAAACTCCACGTCCGCTTCCGCCGCGGGCAAAACAAGACGCCCATCCCGCGCCAGACGCCGCCAGCTCGTCAGCTGGTTCGAATGAACATCGTATCGCCGCGCAACGGCGCGCACCGTCGCCCCGGGCTCCAGCGTCTCCGCAACAATCCGAGCCTTCACTTCGTCCGGCCAGCGACGACGACCGCCATGCGCCGGAAGCACTTCAACCGTCCTGTGTGTCTCAACTGTGCCCAACAATGTGAAACTCACCTCCTGCCCAACTCGCAGGCGTGAATCCCAAATCAGAACCGATGCTGCTAGGTGCCCCTCCCGCACCGCTTACGATGGAGCGTCAGCCCGTACTTCGCAAGACGTTTGCCCAGAACGGCGAAGACACGCTCTCCGTCCCGACGGTTCTTGAAGGCGATGACAAAGTCATCCGCGTAGCGCACCAGCCGGCAGGCCCCCACGCGAGGTTGCACCGCCTCCTCCATCCACACGTCCAGCACATGGTGCAGGAAAATGTTGGAGAGAATCGGCGACGCAACACCGCCCTGGGGAGCGCCCGTTTCGGAACGTCGCAGGACGCCCTTGTCGAGCACGCCAGCCTTCAGCCATTTGTCGATCATGCGGCGGATTACGCCGTCCTTGATCCGCAGGTCGAGAAAGTCCCGGAGGTGCTCGTGGTCGATGCGATCGAAACAGGATTCGATGTCCGCGTCGATCACCCATCGCAGGCTTTGCTTGCCCAACCCCGTCCGCAAGTCGCTGAGCGCGTCATGGGCGGTTCGGCCCGGACGGAAGCCGTACGAGCACGGCAGAAAGTCCGTCTCGTAGATCGGTTCCAGGACCATCACGATGGCTCGCTGCGCCACCTTGTCTTCCAGGGTCGGTATGCCCAGTGGCCGCTGCCGCCCATCCGGTTTCGGGATGTAGTGACGGCGGACCGGCGGGGCGCGGTAGCTGCCGGATTTGATCCGGTTCATGAGGTCCAGAAGGTTGGCCTCAAGCTCCTTCTCGTATTCGGCTGCCGTCACGCCGTCCACGCCCGTCGCCCCATCCTTCCGGGTAAGGCTCCAGGCTCTGTGCATCCAATCGCGGTCGATGTGGTGGTGCAGTGTGGTGAACACCATGTCCGGGCAGGCTCTCGCCTGCTCGGCTATCCGAGCTTGTTTCGTTGACACGTTGTCGAAGCGCGGCGTCTTCACGTGTTTCCCTCCTTCGGTTCTGTCCATGTGACGCCTCGCTTCCCTCCAGCGGGTCCCGATGGCCACGGTTCCCCGCCTTCGCCGGTACTATCAAGGCGCTACGACTCCCGGCCCCGCATCCCTCGGGCTTATTGATTTCGCCGTTCGGTACCGTGCGCTCCTGCTTCGTTCGTGCTGTCGCTTGCGCGCTCCCGGCACGGTTGCAGGACCCGTGTCGGGCCAGGGTCTTGATTGATCGTGCTGGCCATTCCCCTTCCAGCATTGCTCACACACGGACGGAACCGGGCCTCCCAGGTTCCCTGGTGAACCATCCTGTGGCTCTGCGACATTCCCAACAGACCCCGGCCGGCCCGGTCCACCTCGCCTGTAGCGGTGTTCCCGGCGCGGCCCCCGCTCCCGAAATCACGAAGGCGCCGACATTGTCATTTTCGGGATTCACTAGCGTCGCTTCACCACCTGCTGTGTACGCTTCACGACGCGCGTCGCCACGCGCCATGCAACACTCGCTTCCGGCTGGCTGGCTGGCCTTTGCCGGGCGGGAGTCGAACCCGCTGGCTCACGGTGAAAGGTTTCAGATCATCTCATCCTCCTTTCCAGGACTTCGCCTGGCGCGATTCGGGTCAGAAGGTCCTGGCGCATGCGACGGGAATGGCGAGCGGTCTCCAGCATCCGCCAGCGGCGAGACGGTCTTCATTTGGCGTTGAAGCCGAATGGTGGACGAAGCCGGTATGGGCTCAAACCGTCGAACGATCGCCGAAACGCGACCCGATGTACATCCGCCATAGAGTTTGCTAATCATCATCGCGGCTACCATACTCCTTATGTATGGGGCACAATGCGCCGACCAAAGCGCGGCTGGCAGACTGATCGGGTGACGGACATGGACATCGCCGCAAGCACCATAGAGGCCGCGCTTCGCCAGCTCCCCGAATTGCCGACTCCCGTCAGCAGCTGGCATGTCGAAACCGGTCCCGACTCGACCGACGACCCGGCAGTGTGGGTGTGGGCGATGCTGAAGGACGACGACGTCGAATTCGCCAAGCGGTCGCAACTGCGCTCGATCATCCGCGATCTCGTCGAGGAAAAGACCGATCCGTCCATGCTCGTCTATGTCCGTTTCCGCGGCGCCTCGGAGGTCGAGCCGCAGGCATGAGCCTTCACGCGGAACTGTTGAAGCAGGCCCATTTTCTCGCCCGCAAGGAACCCAAGAAACCGATCCAGGCAAGCCTTCGCCGCTCGGTGTCGGCTTCCTATTACGCCCTCTTTCACCTTCTGGTCGATGACGCGACGAAACTCATGCTGTCGGGCAATGTCCGCCGCCCTCTGCGCGACAGTCTTGCCCGTGCGTTTCGCCACTCGGCCATGAAACAGACCGCCGTGGCATTCACGAGGAAGTCGATTCCCCCCAAGCTCGCAGCCGGCCTGAATGGTCAACAGGTTCAGCAGTCGCTGGTCGACGTCGCCACCGCCTTCGTCCAGCTTCAGGAGGCCCGTCACGACGCGGACTACAACCGTGCTCTCCGCTTTACCCGCCGGGAAGCACTCGATCTCGCCGATCTGGCGGATCAGGCGTTTCGGGACTGGAACCAGGTGCGCGGCAGCTTGCAGGCAGACACGTTCCTGACAGGACTTCTCGCCTACAGGTACATGCAGGGTTAACCGGCACTCAAACGCTCGGCACCGCACCGCACCGCCAGCGCCGATCTAGTTTCGCTGCCGCCCGCCGACCCGGTCGTTCCGACGATGTCTGCAGCGATTCTGGCCGACAGGCGGACGATGGACCCTCGTACCGTAATTTTGTCTTCTGGGGCCACTTCAGAGAGCAGCGGCAGCCTTCTCGGCTACGTTGCTCTGGACGCGCGGGTACCTCGGAGTCAGCCTATTACGGCTCAAATTAATCAAATCAACAAAACAGATGGGAGATAGTAACTCTACAATATCCTGACACCTATTGTGCGAGATTTTCTCTCAGAAAGTGGTAACACACAGAAACAACGATGGCAATAACGGCTCCTCCAATAACGACACACGTCCATACATCTCCTCCAAAAATCGCAAATTTAATTTCTGCTTTCTCATCTATGGAAGATATTTTTCTATAAGTGAATCGGATTAACTCAAACGCAAGATATAGCAAATGATGGATCACAAATGTGCACACGCCAGTCAGCAGCCATATCGCTAACATTCGTGGCCATGAAGAACTAGTTATTTTCCAGCTAAGCTTTATACTTTCCATAACTCTTTTGTTCTCTACAACACATACTGGTATCGCCAGGAGAAATCTCGAAAACGCACAAATGCAGACTATTCCCATTAATGTGTGCTTAAAAATAGACATGAAATTTTCCAAAGCCACGCTGAGAACATTAGAAATTATTTGTGCTATTGCATATGTAACAATTGCAGATATGAAATCAATCAAAAATAAACCAGGCAGAAAAACCGCCAAAATTCCAACTGTCCGGTAAATATATATCGCAAAATTGTGTCTTTTAAAGCATGCCAAAACATCGGGAGGAGTTAATTTTAATCTGCCTCGTTGATCCAACAAGGTGCAGATCAATTGTACGAAAACAACAAGAATCAAGGTGATATAGGAGACAAATAATAACAGTAACTGAGCGTCAGTAATTAATTTTTGTGCATGATCTCGAATTTGATAGTTTTCACCCAATATCGAAACACTCTTCGCTAATGTCCAGGCGGAATCCTGTATGAATTTACCAAAATCCCACGAATATACGCTATAGATATAATCTTCGATTGATTGCCATAAATTTCCAACAAACGAGTAAGCAATGTAGTGAATTACAATAATTAATACAGAAAATAGAATAAAATTTCTTAGAAATATCTCGCCAGATAGGGTAAAAATATTCTGAATAGGGAGAATATTACGAGATGTCTGTGTGTTTGCCATATCGTGTCCCCAGCGTACAATGGTACCGTACACGTCGGGCAATTGTCTTCTGTAGACGGGTTTCGTGGTCAAGCGGTTCTTCCTCGGGCGAGATCACGCTTCTGTACGTTGTCGGCTCTTTGGCTGGAAAAAGTATGGCCAAACACCAATGAGGCGCGCGAGTTTTTTCCCGACGGCAGATAGTTCTCGGCGAAACGAAAAAGTTTATGGAACACATGGCCCTAGTGGCCTGTTGTGAGCGGCAAGGAGAACTTGTCATGGTTGCCGATATGTAGTTACCCGTGGAGGCGCTGTAGTTTTCCTCGTCGCGGCTGTGCGTGACAATCAAGTTCACCGTCATCCTCTCTCGGGTCCGATCCGCGCCCAGCATGCCACTCCGTAACTAGCCGCCAAAGTTGATCGGAACCGACGTCTCTCTTGACCAAGCCATTCGGAAACGGAAATCGACAGTCCGCATCCAGCCGCCCTCCTCGGGCCCGCAACGAGGCTCCCGGGGCAGGAGGTCAAACCGGGAGCCTTGTCCGCAGATCCGCGATAACGCGGCGGAGCGCAGAGCTTCCCCTCCGTTCTGACTCATAGAGGATTGCCTCGATGGCTGTATTGAGAGCCCCGGTGCGCAGCTTCAGGATCCCGGTCGGCAAAGCTCGGGTGTCGCCGTAAGCTGCCGCAATAATGAGGTCGATCAATCGCTCTGCGCCGTCGAGCCGCCCCCACAGGAGGTCGTGTTCACGAACGTCTCTGCGCAGAAATCCGGCAAATGCTCCGAGTTCTCGACTTTTCAGGCGGTAAGGATCCCCCGACAGGGCCTTGGCGTCATGCGGCGATATTCTAATCACTCTGGTCGTGGAGAGGTCGCGAACCCCCGCGCTGTCCATCATCGGGAAGATCGCTGAGTCAATCATCGGATACACGACATACGCCTTCGCGATGCGATTGTGCAGCGGCCCTTGCAGCTTCGATATGGCGTGGCGAACCGCCTCACCCTGTTCATTCATGGTCTGGATGAAATGGCTGCGCATCCACTCGTTCAGGCCGTCAAAGCCCGGGAAGCCGGCAGAGTCGAGTTCGGAGAGATCGCCAGTGTAACCACGGATATATGTGTCGAGGTCTTCACCGGCGTCCTCCTGCAAACGCTCTCTGACTTCTTCTCCATGTCCACGGACCCATTCGGTCAGCTCGTCGAACGCCAGGGTTACCCGCATCAGCGCGCCCTTGAGGGTATCGACCGTTTCGGCACTCATGTCGCGCCTACCGTATTGGTCGTTTGCGACGCGAACCAGATAGCGCAAGCGGCGCAGCCGGTAAGGCACGTCGAACGCTTTCAGCAGATCGATCTGCGAGGAGTTCGAGCTGTATGCGCGGGTCTCGGTGTCATATTCGGGCTGGGCGAAGGCGCCCTGCTGCCGAAAGTAGCTGCGGATGACTTGGCGCACGAAATAGCCGTGCCTCGACTCGCGGGGATAGCCGAGCGCTTCCGAGATCGAACCTGCCAGTGTCTCCGCAGCCCGCCGCGCCTTGAGTGTTGTGTAGCCCGGATACGAGGGATTGTTGCCGGTCCGGAGATGGTCGTTCGCCGCCACGCGCAACTGTTCCAGATTGCGCGGAGTCTTTGCGAGGGCTGAGCGCATGATGCGCTCCCCGTGGACCTCGGCGGCGTCTGCAATCTTGATCAGGCGCTCTACAAGCCGGTTGCGGGCGGCAACCGTGTGGAGGTCGGTGAAGATCGGCTCGTGCCGAAATAGCTTGTACAGCAGGCTCGGCATCTCTCTGGGCAAAGGCATCGGAGTCGGCCTGGCGGAGTCGGTGAGTGCGGGATCTGGCTCGATATACATCAGGGTCCGATAAACCGACCGGTCGGCGGGCTTCTCCTCGATCAAGCGGATCGCTGCCGAGAAGGGCTTGTTGTCCAATATTCCGCCGTCAACCATCCAGGCCGTTGCGGCCTTGTAGGCGGCGAGACGGTGCTCCGGGAGATGACGGGCAGCAAATTGATCCTGGTCGTGAAAAGTTTCGCCATGGCGCGCCTGCGTGAACGACTTGGCAGCAGTGCGATAACCGACGGGAGCAAAGGCTACGGGGAATCCGGCCGTGGTCCGGGCCGCGTATGTGAGACCGAAATCGTCCTTGAAGTCGTGATCCTCATCCTGCCGCGGCGGACCGAATGTTCGACGGAATCGGAAGCGCATTTGATGGGCATGGGCGGTTTCCAGAAGTTCTTCGTGAAAGCGTGGATCGACCGGCAAGTGCCGGGGCCAGCCGTAGAGATCGGTGCGTGTGAGAACCAGATCGAGTTGTCCGCCCGGCGGAATCAGCTTCGGACCGGCATAGCCATCGGTCATTTCTTTGAGAGTGCTCGCTATCATCCTCGTGAAATAGTCGCTACGCAGTGGGGTCTTCTCCGGACTGTTTGAGGTGAAGAGACTGTAGATGTGGTCTCTGGCCCATGCCCAGTCGATTCCGGGCGTTTCGTCAAACCTCCGGCGAAGCTTCCTGAAGTCGCAGTGCAGCAGGGCCAACGTGTGGTCGCCGAAAGGAAGCCACCAGGGCACACACCCGGGCGTCGGAGCAGCGAGTTTTTCAATTCCGGCTCTCTCGATCCAGGTCGTGTTGAGAACGCTGGCGTCGGCACCTGTGGCGATAGCCTTCCCAAGCGCGACCCCATTCACACCGCCAGCCGAAGTCCCAGCGATCGTGTCGACCACAATCCTCAAGTCGTCGCAATCCTCGCGACGCTTCAGGTCGTCCATAAGCTTGCGGTAGACCTCGGCAGTTCCCGCTGCCGGCATGACGTCCGGGTTCCGCGCGACGGAGGCGCGGAGAGCGTTCCAGATCTCGGTCACGACGCCGTTCATGTAGACGGCGAGCGAAACACCGCCATAGAGAACCAGCCCTATCCGCAGTTCCTTCATGCGATCCCTTTCCTAGCGGGCAGGAGACGATCCTGTGATCGTGCTGCTTGGGAGAGGCGGTGTCCACTGATTCGGCGGCGCTGTCAGCGAGCTGCAGTCGGACGAAAGCGGCGAATCCCGTCGATGGCGACCACGCGCTCCGGCATGTGAACCTGTTGCATGCTTCCGTCGAGCGCTTCTGTACATGAAGTGCGCGTCGAGCATGTTCGATAGCCGCCAGTCAGGGACGCAGCGGCCCGCTCAGCCCATGATCGCTGGTGGGCACCCGTGTACCGAAAATGTGCCGCAAGCCCGCCTGATCGCCCTTCTCGTTGCGTCATCGTCCAATAGATCTTCCAACGTCTCGTAGTCGGCTAGCAACTGGTCCATAAGGTCAGGCTGCAAATTCGCCTGCTCGAAACCGTTCGGTTGCCGGGGACGCAGCACACGCGGTCGCTGCCAGAGTGGGGCAATCCCGAGGGACGCGGGAACCTTGCGACTGCTCAGGTCGGTCCGTCGCCGCGCTCACCCCCCGGGATCCGAATGGTGTAAAGGTTCAAAGATTCCGTCGGGCCATGGGCATTGTCGAACCGGAGGGGACGTTGGTTAGCGCAAACGAGGACTCCCCTGTCGTTGCGGCAGTTCACAACATGCACCTCTGCGAGCCTCACCCGAAAAAATGGAAATCGGGTGTCACTCGCCGCCAGGGGGCGTCCAAATTTTGAAAAAATCTGCATTCGTTTTGATGACGGACTTGTACTCATCGGCTATATGCCATCGAATAAGATATAATTTATTACATAAAATCATTGTGTTATATGACATTCGCCGAAAATTCTATAGACTTGTTCCGGGCATCCATGCAGCCGTCCGTCGGGAGCGGTGGAGGGAGATGCCCGGAACAAGTCCGGGCATGACGGGAAGAGGCATGACGATATGGGGGCACAGCACCGGCCCCGCTGGAAGTATCAGCGGTAGACGAGGGTCGGCAGGTAGAGCGCCAGGTCCTCGTAGGCGATCAGCAGCGCCACCATGACCAGCATCGACACCACGAAGGGCAACGAGCCGTAGGCGACGTCGTTGAACTTGCCGCCGCGCGCGCGGATGCCATGCACGACATAGAGGTTGACCCCGATGGGCGGCGTGATGAGCGCGGTTTCCATCAGCACGGTAATCATCACGCCGAACCAGACCGGGTCGAACCCCATCTGCACAACGATGGGGAAGATCACCGGCACGGTGGTCAGCATCATGGAGAGCGTTTCCATGAACATGCCGAGGATCAGGTAGAAGATCACCAGCAGGATCATGAACTCGAGCGGCGTCAGGCCGAGCTCCGCCATGAAGTTGATCATCGCCTGGGTCACGCCGATGAAGCCCAGCACGAAATTGAGGAACACCGCCGCCAGGATGATGAGCATGATCATCGCCGTGGTGCGCATGGTGCCCTCGAAGGCCTCGCGCAGCATGGCGAGCTTGAGCGTGCCGGTCGATGCCGAGAGTATCAAGGCGAAGCAGACGCCGACCGACGCCGCCTCGGTCGGCGTTGCCACGCCGGCATAGATCGAGCCCACCACCACCACGAACAACAGAATCGGCGGCACGAGGTCCGGCAGGGTGCGGATACGGTCGCGCCAGCTGGTCTCGATGCGCGCGCCGCCCCATTCGCGGCGCCAGAGGCAGGCAACGACGATGGCCGTCATGAACAGCGCCGAGAGGATGGCTCCCGGAATGATGCCCGCGAGGTAGAGCTCCGGCACCGAACTGTCGGTCAACAGGCCGTAAAGAATGAGGTTGATCGAAGGCGGAATCAGGATGCCCAGCGTGCCGCCCGCCGCCAGCGAACCCAGGAACAGGCGCTCATTGTAGGCGCGGCGCTCGATTTGCGGATAGGCGACGGTGCCCACCGTGGCGGCGGTGGCGACGGAGGAGCCCGAAGAGGCGGCGAAGATGGCGCAGGAGCCGATATTGGCGTGCATCAGACCGCCCGGCAGCCAGACCAGCCATTGCGCGACGGCGTTGTACATGCGCGCCGCGATGCCCGCCCGCAGCATGATCTCGCCGAGCAGGATGAACATCGGCACGGCGACCAGAATGAATTCCTTGCTCTTGTCCCAGACGAATTCGCCGATGGCGGGCGTGAGGCGGCCGCCGAAATACAGGGAGTCGAGGCCGAAGGAGAGAATGCCGAGAATGGCCGCCACGGGAACCGCGGCAACCACCAGCAGCATCAGGGCTATGAGGATCCCCACGACCATGGCGTCAGCCCTCCCGCCCGCCGGTTCGCAGGTTCATGCCGTGGGTCTCCGCCTCGATTTCCTCGGCGACGCTCGGCACGCCGGCGATACGCTTGACGAGATCGAGGTCTCCGCGCAGGAGGCCGACCAGCGTGTAGAGGAGGACGAACACCAGGACCAGTTCGAAGAAGATCAGCCCGGACGCCCAGAAGAACTGCGGGATCCATTGAGGTGTTGCAAGGGTCGTGATCGAGACCGAGTCCCTCTCCCACGACACCGAGAAAGCGCCCCAGGCCCGATGCGCGAGCACGCCGTTATAGATCAGCAGCAGGACCACCGCGACGGTGTCCAGGATTGCGCAGACCCAGCGGGGCAGGAAGTTGTAGAGGGCATCGATGCGGATATTCGCCCGGTGCAGCAGGCAATAGCTGTAGGCCCAGGTCGTGCTGGCGGCGAAGACATAGCCGGAGACTTCGTCCGCGCCGCTCATGGTCACATTGAGGAACTTGCGGCTGAGCACGTCGAGCGTGACCATGACCGCTGCGGCCAGCAAGGCGGCGCCGCCGACCCAGACCGCCCGGCGGGAAATCCAGCCGAGCGCCAGGTGTATGCCTTCCAACATTCCGCCTCCCTTCACCGGCAGTCCGACGGGCGCCGGTCGGTCGCGCGGCTGTTTCAGCCGGAAAAACGGGGCGCCGCCCTGCCGCGGCGGCGCCCCGGTCGCTGTGTGCGGGGCCGCGCCCCGGCCGGATTACAGGCTCGCTTGGATCCCTGCGATCTTGCCGACGGTCGCGTTCCACTCATCGATGCATTGCTGCGTGCCGCAGCGCTCGGCCCAACGCTTGACGACGAAGTCGGTCACGATCTGCTTCAGCTTGTCGCGGTCGGCGTCCGAAACCTCGATCGGCGTCATGCCGCCCGGCTCGCCCAGGTCGCACGGGCCGGAAGCGTTGCAGTCCATGCCGCGCTGGTCGTTGACCGCCGTCGCCGCCCACATCTCCTCTTCGAGAACCTTCAGCTTCTCCATGATGAGGTTCTGCGCGTCCGTGGTCAGGCCGTTCCAGGTGTCCATGTTCATGGCGAGGAACGAGGAGGCGTAGCCCAGGCGGATGCGGATATTGTGGGTCACCACCTGCCACCACTTGGCGTTGTAGGCCGGCAGCGTGCCGGTCAGGCCGCAGTCCGCCACGCCCTTCTGCAGGGCCGGCACGACCTCGGCGAAGGCGATGGTCACGGCGCTGCCGCCGACGCCCTCGATGAAGTCGCCAAGCGTGGTCGAATAGGTGCGGATCTTCTTGCCTTCGAGATCGTCGAGCGAGAAGTCGGTGATGCCCTTGTCGCCGAGATTGCACCAGAGCTGCTGGCTCGGCCACGCATAGAGCATCAGGAGCTTGGCGTCGTATTTCTCGGCGAATTCCCGCTCGATCACGGATGCGTAGGCCTCGACCGCCTTGCGGTACTCGCCGAGGTCCTGGATCGTGCCCGCGAGGTCGGCGCCCTCGATGGCGGGGCTGTCCTGCGAGACATAGGTCGTCACGCCGTGGACCGCGTCATAGGTGCCGAGCTTCATCAGCCGCATGACCTCGAAGCCGGAAAGGCCGAGCTCCGTCAGCGGCTTCGCATTGGCGGTCAGCGCGCCCCCGGACGCCTCCGGAATGACCTCCTGCCAGAACTTGCTCTCGCGCTCCTTCCAGTGGTCCAGGAAGCCCCAGGTCCCGACCACCGTGAATTCCTTTTCGCCGTAATCGGCGGCCCCGGCGGCGCCCGCTCCAAGCGCAACCGCGCCCGCGATCATGGCTGCGCCGACAGTCTTCATCCCCTGCAACATCGAGGTTCTCCCGTTTCGGTTAACACCGGCGGGGCCAGTCTTGCACATACCCCGCCCGCAAGGAAGCCCGCGGAGTGCTAGGCTTGCGGCGGCGAAAGCCGCTTCGAAGATGCGGGATACAGGCAATGGCAGACGACAACACGGTCGGATTCATCGGGCTCGGCGTGATGGGCGAACCGATGTGCCGGAACATTCTGGGCAAGTCGGGCCGGCGGGTGCTGTGCCACGATGCGAGGCCGGAGCCGGTGGCCCGCCTCGCGGCCGAAGGCGCGGAGGCGGCGGGACCGGAGGAGATCGCCCGGCGCGCCGGGACGGTGCTGCTGTCGCTGCCGGGCGAGCCGCAGGTGCGCGGCGTGTGCCTCGGCGGGGACGGCGCCGGCGGGCTGGTCGCGGCGATGGGGCCGGGACAGACGCTGGTGGACTGCTCGACCGCGCCGCCCGATCTTGCCCGCGAGCTGGCCGCCGCCTGCGCGGAGCGCGGCATCGCCTTTGCCGACGCCCCCGTTGCCCGCACGGCGCAGGCCGCCATCGACGGCACGCTTTCGATCATGGTGGGCGGCGCGGAAGAGACGTTCGCGCATGTCCGTCCGCTGCTGGACTGCATGGCCGCCGAGGTCACCCATTGCGGCGGCGCGGGCGCGGGCCAGGCGGTGAAGCTGCTGAACAACATGGTCGTCGCGATGACGGTGGTGGCGCTCTCGGAGGCCCTGTCCGCCGCCCGCGCCTCCGGGGCGGTGGACGGCAGGGTGCTGTTCGAGACGCTGGCGCGCAGCTCCGCCGACAGCTTCGTGCTGCGCAACCACGGCATGAAATGCCTGCTCACCGGCGAGCACCCGACGGAGGGCGCCTTCCCGACCGACTACATCCTGAAGGACCTCTCCTACGCCCTCGATTTCGCCGAAGGAGCCGGGGCCGAAATGCGCGCCGCCAATATCACCCGTGAACTCATGGAACGCACCCGCGACGCCGGCTTCGCCCGGAACTACTACACCGCGGTCATCGAGACGCTCGGCCGGCGGTAGGCGGCGGCGGGCGGGCGCATCGCTCTCGCTTGCGACCTCTGCCCGGGCTTGCAGCCAACGACAAACGGGGGCGGCCAAGGCTTGGGGCGCCGGGCCGTCCGGCAGGCGAAATCGGCTGCGGGCCGGCCGCTGACGTCAGCAATGTCGGACGATTCCGGCTACCGGATGGATCTCGACGCCACGCGGCAGGAACCCGCCAGCGACGATGCGCCAGCGGACCACGGCATCGTGTAGAGGACCGTCCAGCGTCGGAAAGGCGGCTGCTGCAAGCTGCTGCCCCGGAGTAGCCGAAGCCCGGCTAACGATCCCGCACTTCACACCGTTCCAATTCCATGAAGGCGCGTAGTCCTGTCTCCTCATCTTCATCGAACCTTTCACCCGTATTCGTGAGGTTCTCCATGCGGTCAAACCGGAATGTGCGGAAATCCTGCCGGAGCTCGCACCAGGCGGAGAACATCCAGCCATCCGTCAAATTCCAGACCACGAGAGGGCGCACGCGGCGCTCCGTTCGATTCCCGTCACCGTCCCGGTAGTCGAACCTGGCAATCTGCCGCTGGCGGATCGCCTGGCGGAGCAAAGCCAAATTCGGTGTTGCGCCGTTTCTGCCCTGAAGGCTGAAGTACGGAGCATCGGCGAGCTTGCGTTCCTCCGGTCGGGGCATGCCTGCCTGGAGTTTCGCGCGCGTTTCGCGAGCGGCTGTTGCCAGCACGGGATCGCCGGTGCTTTCCACGAAGGAAAGACCTACGGCCAGCGCATCTACCTGGTCATGGGTAAACGTCACATTCGGGAGGTCGAAGCCCGGTCGCAGCAGATAACCGACGCCGGCCTCGCCTTCTATCGGCAAGCCGGAGGCCTGGAGGTGGGCGATGTCGCGATAGATCGTGCTGACGCTGACCTCGAAATGTTCGGCAAGGTCGCTGGCCCGGCTGACACCGCGGGTCCGCATCTCATTGACCAGCCTGAACAGTCTTTCAGCACGTCTCATCGACTTCGCGCGCGACTCAGGTTTCTAGTTTGCCGGGATACAGCCACTTTATACCAGCGGTTGAGGTTTGAGACTCATTGAGGGGATTCCCAAGGAGATCGACTTCTGACTCAATGCCGATCCAGCGATTGGAGTATCGGTATGAGGGCAGGGATCCCATTGAGGGAGGATTTCGATGCGGCGCAGTTG
>JAJDYL010000152.1 GCA_022825195.1 Alphaproteobacteria bacterium | reverse complement strand
CCCAAACCCCGGACCCGGCACCCGTGGCCAAGCGTGCGCTTCGCCGTCACTACCCGAGGTAGGAGCCGGATGCGTTAGCGCGCACGTCCGGATCTGTGCGGGGGGCGCCGGGAAACCGGCGTCCCTACCGCGACATGACATCTGGAGTGGGCCCCGCGGGCCGGCCGGCGCCGCGCCGCGTTCCCGGCAGGGGAGGGGCGAATTTCCTCTCGATTGATTCAGCCGAAACCGTGCTCTACGCTCGCCCGACCAAACGCCGCGGGCAAAGCGTGCATGCGAACTCTTCGGTGTCAGGGGAGAGCAGGCCGGTCGGGTCCAGCTTGCGGCGCAACAGCGAGGACATTCCATGAAACGCCGTAAATTCGTTCAGGGCGCCGCGACCGCCGGCGTCGCCGCCGCCGCATCGACGCTGGCGGCCCCTGCCATCTCGCAGGGCCTCAAGCAGTGGAAGCTGGCCATGTCCTGGCCGCTCAACTCGCCGGGCCTGGGCACGTCGGGGCAGCGGGTCGCCCGGCGCATCACGCAACTCTCCGGCGGCAAGATCGAGGTCAAGGTCTATGGCGGCGGCGAGCTGGTGCCCGCGTTCGGCGTGTTCGACGCCGTCAGCGCCGGCGACGCCGACATGTACCATTCGGCGGAATACTACTACCAGGGCAAGCACAAGGGCTTCAACTTCTTCACCGCCGTGCCCTACGGGCTGACCGGCATCGAGCACGCCGCCTGGATGAAATATGCCGGCGGGCAGGAGCTCTGGGACGAGCTGTCGGCCGAGTTCAACCTCAAGGGCTTCCTGGGGTCCAGCACCGGCACGCAGATGGGCGGCTGGTACCGCGAGCCGATCGAGAAGCTCGACGACTTCAAGGGCCTCAAGTTCCGCATGCCGGGCATCGGCGGCGAGGTGCTGCGCGCGCTCGGCGTCACGGTCGTCAACCTGCCGGTGGCGGAGATCTACCCGTCGCTCGCATCGGGCGCCATCGACGCCGCCGAATGGGTCGGCCCCTGGCACGACCTCGCCTTCGGCTTCCACAAGATCACCAAGCACTATTTCTATCCGGGCTTCCACGAGCCGGGCACTGCCGCCAGCGTCGTGATCAACAAGACGCTGTGGGACAGCCTGAACGCCGAGGAACAGGCCCTGGTGACGGCGGTGATCGAGGCGGAAGCCTATATCCAGTTCGCCGAGTTCAACGCGCGCAACCTGGGCTCGCTGAACAAGCTGCTCAGCGAGCACGGCGTGCAGCTGCACCAGTATCCGGAGGACATGCTGGTCGCCATCGGCAATGTCGCCGGCGAGGTCGTGCGCGACATCGGCAACACCGACGACATGACCAAGCGCATCTATGACAGCTTCATCGCCTATCGCAAGCAGGCCATCGACTGGGCCAAGATCGGCGAGCAGGGCTACATGAACGCGCGGGTCCTGCCGTTCAACTACGGTTAAGGCGCCGGGCGGCCGGCAAGGCCGTCATGCGCCGGGCGAGATGCCCGCGCCACCCCGGCGCGGGCTCTCTGCTCTTGCCCTGAAGCCAGCGGGGAATGCCGGTGAGCGCACTGAAGCAACTCGTCCGGGCGATCGATACCGCAAACGAGCATCTGGGCCGGATCGTGTCCTGGTTCGCCCTCTTCATGGTGCTGATGCAGTTCGCCGTCGTCCTGCTGCGCTACGTGTTCGGGCTCGGCTTCATCCCGATGCAGGAATCCGTGCTGTTCATGCACTCCATCCTGTTCCTGGTCGGCGCCGGATACACGCTCCTGCATGACGGCCATGTCCGGGTGGACATCTTCTACGGAGCGGCGACGCCGGAGCGCAAGGCGCTGGTCGATCTCATCGGCGTGCTCGTCTTCCTGTGGCCGCTCTGCGCCGTCATGACCTGGAAGGGGCTGACCTATGTCGGCGCCTCCGTGCGCGTGCTGGAAGGCTCGCCGGAAGGCACCTTCATGCCGTTCTGGCTGCTGAAGTCGCTGCTTCTCGTCTTCCCGTTCGTGCTGTCGCTGCAGGGGCTTTCGATGCTCGTGCATGCGCTGTTCGTCATGCGCGGCCTCGAGCGCCCGGCCGGCGCGGCCGCCGAAGACCGGGGGCCCGGCGTATGACGGTCAACGAATATCTCGTCTGCTTCATGTTCGTCAGCGTGTGCGGCTTCCTGATGGCGGGCTTCCCCGTCGCCTTCACGCTCGCGGGCGTCGCCCTGCTTTTCGCCGGCCTCAGCGCGCTGCTGGGCGTCTTCGACTTCGCGTTCCTCGGCATCTTCCCGAACCGCGTGTACGGCAACGCCATGATCAGCGAGATCCTGGTCGCGGTGCCGCTGTTCGTCTTCATGGGCGTCATGCTGGAGCGGTCCAAGGTCGCCGAGGAGCTGCTCGACACGATGGGCATGCTGTTCGGCGCGATGCGCGGCGGGCTCGGCATTTCCGTGTGCGTGGTCGGCGCGCTGCTCGCCGCCTCGACCGGCATCGTCGGCGCGACCGTCGTGACCATGGGGCTGCTCTCGCTGCCGACCATGCTGCGGCGCGGCTACAGCGCCTCGCTCGCCTGCGGGTCGATCTGCGCCTCCGGCACGCTCGGCCAGATCATTCCCCCCTCGCTCGTCCTGGTCGTGCTGGGCGACCAGATCTCGGACGCCTACCAGGAAGCGCAGCGCAAGCTCGGCAATTTCGCCCCGGACCCGGTGTCGGTCGGCGACCTGTTCGCGGGCGCGCTGCTCCCGGGCCTGGCCCTGGTCGGCATGTACATCCTCTACCAGATGTTCATCGCCTGGCTCCGTCCCGAATCCTCGCCGCCGATCCCGCGCGACGAGCTTGTCGAGGGCCGCACGAGCCGCGAGATCGCCATGCAGGTTGCCCGCGCGCTGGTCGCGCCCGTGGTGCTGATCGTCGCAGTGCTGGGCTCCATCCTCGCCGGCATCGCGACGCCGACGGAGGCGGCCGCGGTCGGCGCGATCGGCGCGACGCTGCTCGGCGGCCTCAGGCTGGACGCGGACAGGGGCCTTCCGATCTATGCCGCCGCCATCGGGCTGGTGGTCGTGCTGTTCCTGACCGGCTTCATGGACCTGCGGGTCTCGCGGGACGACATTCCCGCGATGGACGGGGTCGGCATCGCCGTCGCCGTGCTCTGCTGCATCGCGCTCGCCTGGGGCATCTGGGTCAGCCTCGCCCGCGTCTACGGCAGCGGCGGCCTGCACGAGGTCATGCGCAGCACGACGCGGGTCAGCGCCATGGTGTTCGGCATCGTCATCGGCGCGCAGCTCTTCTCCTCCGTCTTCCGGGGCCTCGGCGGCGACGACCTCGTGCACGGCTTCCTGACCTCGCTGCCGGGCGGCACGGTCGGCGCGATGTTCTTCGTCATGGCGCTGATGTTCCTGCTCGGCTTCGTGCTCGACTTCATCGAGATCACCTTCGTCGTCGTGCCCATCGTGGCGCCGATCCTGCTGCTGATGGACCTGAACCCGGTCTGGCTCGGCATCATGATCGCGCTCAACCTGCAGACCTCGTTCCTGACGCCGCCCTTCGGCTTCGCGCTCTTCTATCTGCGCGGCGTCGCGCCGCCGGAAGTGACGACGGTCCAGATCTACAGGGGCGTGGCGCCCTTCGTCGCCATACAGGTGCTGGCGCTCGGCGTGGTCGCGGCCGTTCCGGAACTCACCACCTGGCTGCCCAAGGTCGTGTTCGGCTCCTGAAACCGGCGCCGGCGGGCCGAACGCGCCGCCGGGTTCAGGCTTCGGTCAGGCCGGCGGGCGCGGCGGCGCGGGAGTGCCAGGCCCAGGCGGTCGCGACGATGCTGTCCAGATCGGAGAGGCGCGGGGTCCAGCCGAGCAGGCGGGCGGCGCGCCCGGTTGCCGCGACCAGCTCCGGAGGGTCGCCCGCCCGGCGCGGGGCGCGGCGCTCGGCAAGGGGGCGTCCGGCAATCCGCCGGGCGGCGTCGAGGACCTGCCGGACCGAATGTCCCCGGCCGGTGCCGATATTGACCGCCACCGGTTCGCCGCCGCCGGCGAGATAGTCGAGCGCCGCGACATGGGCGGCCGCCAGGTCCGAAACATGCACATAGTCGCGAACGGCGGTTCCGTCCGGCGTCGGGTAGTCGGTCCCGAAAATGCTGACATGCGGTTCCAGGCCGAGCGCCGTGTGCAGCGCGCGGGGAACGAGATGCGTCTCGGGATCGTGGCGTTCGCCGAGCTCGCCTTCCGGGTCCGCGCCGGCTGCATTGAAATAGCGGAGCGCCGCGTGGCGGGTGCCGTGAGCGCGCGCGAAGGCGTCCAGCATGGCTTCCACGGCGCGCTTGGTCTCGCCATAGGGGCTGACGGGGGCCGGCTGCGCGTCCTCGGATACCGGCAAGGCCGCCGGGATGCCGTAGACGCTGGCCGAGCTGGAGAACACGATGCGCTGCACACCGGCTGCGCCCATTTCCTCCAGCAGGGCGAGGCTGCCGGCGACGTTGGTCCGATAGAACGCAGCCGGGTCCTCGGCCGAGCGCCCGACCTCGATCAGCCCGGCAAAGTGGATGACCGCTTCCGGCCGCCAGGCCGCGAACACCTCGCGCAAGCGCCCGCGGTCCTCGATGCTGCCGGTCTCCAGCGGTCCCCAGCGCACAGCGTCCGCGTGGCCGTTCGACAGATCGTCGAACGCCACGGGCAGGCGGCCCGCCCTGGCGAGCAGCTTGCAGGTATGGCTGCCGATATAGCCGGCCCCGCCGGTGACCAGGACCGCGTCGGAAGCCCCCGCGGGGCGCGCCGTCACGGGCCGTCCCCGGTCAGCTCCTCGGCATAGGCGAAGAGCAGCGGCAGGCCGCCCGTGTGGACGAACACCGCCGTCTCCCCGGCCCCAACGGCGCCGCGCTTCGCATAGTCGATGAGGCCGGCCATCGCCTTGCCGGTATAGACCGGGTCGAGAAGGATGCCTTCGGCCTCGGCGGCCAGCTGCATCGCCGCGCGCGCCTCCGGCGTGAGCAGGCCGTAGGTCTCGCCCGCAAAGGACTCGTCGGCGGTGAAGTCGGCGGGGCCGATTTCGAGGTCGAGGCCGAGTGCCCGCGCGGTCGCATTGGCGATGCGCGCGATGTCGAGCGCCCGCTCCTCTTCCCAGCGGATCGGGCTGATCGCGGTCACCCGCGTCCGGCTGCCGAGCGCGGCGAGTCCGGCGACCAGCCCGGCCGGCGTGTTGTTCGCGCCCGCGACGAACACATGGGCGGGTTCGATGCCCGCCTCCTCCAGCTGGGCGTCGAGCTCGACCGCCATGTCCACATAGCCGAGCGCGGCCCGCACCTGCTGGTCGAGGCCGAAGGGCGCGGTCACATAGGGCCGGCGGCCGGCGGCCTCCAGTTCGCGGGCCTTCTCGTCGAGCCAGGGCTGGATGCCTTCCATGGACTCGATGTCGATCACGGTCACGTCCGCGCCCATCAGGCGGTCGAGCAGGAGATTGCCCTGCGCGGCCGGGCCCTTGATGCCGTGCATGAGCACGAGCGAAACGGCGAGGCCGTGCCTGCGCGCCGCCGCGGTAATCTGCCGGCACCAGTTGGACTGGGTGTAGGCCCCGGCGACCACCGTGTCGGCGCCGGAGGCGAGAATGTCGGCGAAGGTGAACTCAAGGTGGCGCGTCTTGTTGCCGCCGAAGGCCAGGCCCGTAAGGTCGTCCCGCTTGATATGGAGGGCGCGGATGCCGAGCGCCTCCGCGAGCCGCGGGCAGGGATCGAGCGGCGTCGGCAGATGGGTCAGCCGGGTGCGCGGCTGCGCCGCGAGGCGGGCGGCAAGTTCGTCCCTCGTCACCGCTGTTCCGGCGTGCGCCGCTGCTGTTGCCATGTCGCCCTCCCGTCGGCCTCGGGACGCCATCCTATCGCCGGCGCATCACGCCGGATAGATTTCGCGGCGCAGGGCCTCGGCAATCGAGGCCACCACCGGACCGAGCGCCATCGGCCGCGCAAGGTCGGGCTCGATCTCCCGGACTGCGGCCCGGAATCCTTCCAGTTTCGGCGGAACGGGCCGGCCGGTGACGTCGAGCGCGCGCAAGGCGACCGGCACAAGACTGGCAAGCGCCATGTCGAGGCACCGGCCGGCGCGGTCCTGCTTGGACCATGCGAGGAACACGGGGCTGGCGACATCGTTCTGGCCGAAACCGCCGGACTCCCCGCCGGGGAGCAAGGTGGGCTGGGCGTAGAGACGGGCCTCCTCCTCGTATCCGGTCTGGGCCATTGGCAGGCTTCCCATGTGGACACGGCGGCCCGTGCCGCCGGGTTCGGCGGCGGCGAGCTGATCGGGAAGCAGCGAAACCGCGCCGTCCAGGAGTTTCGCGCCCTGGCGTCCGGCAAGAACGCAGAGATTGGCGCAGGCGGCGGTCAGCGCGTCCATGGCGAGCACCGCGTGGGGATTGTGGTAGCCGCCGGTGGACACGAAACGGCCGAAGGGATGGTCGTCGCCGCCGGCTTCGACCCATACCGGGTTGTCCGTCACCGCCTGCAGCGACTCGGCGGCGATTTCTGCGGCCATGGTTGCCGCGCGCCGCGCCTGACCCAGGATCCGCGGCACGATGCGATAGCTTACCGGAGCCTGATAGGGTCGCCGTTCTCCGCCGTGGCCGTCGCCCACCAGCTCGCGAAGACGCCGGAGCGCCCAGGCGTCATGGGGATTGTTCCAGTAACCGTCCAGCGCGGGATCGAGATGGCCCAGCGGCGCGTTGAAGGCCTCGAACGACAGCGCGAACACCCGTGCCGCCTGTTCGAAACGCCCGGCGGCGGCGAGCGCGGCATCCGCGACGAGGCCCGTGGCCGCCGGCGATCCGTTTATCAGGCACAACACGTCCTTGGCGGCCGGTTTCATCCGTTCCGCCAGACCGGTGAACAGGTGGCTCAGCGAGAGGATCTCGCCCGCCCCGCCCTGACCCTGCGCCGGGACCGTCGGCAGGCTGTCCTCGTCGAGCATGGCGGCGACGCCCAGGGCGATTTCCGGCGATATCGCGGCATGGCCCTCCACGAAATTGGCCAGGCGCGCCAGGGTGATTGCGCGCACGACGCGCTCCGGCAGCGGATCGCCCCAGGACGCGGCGATGCGGGCCGGCGACATGCCCGCCCATTGTTTGCGTTCCTCCGGGGTGAGCCTCTTGCGGGCGAACTGGCCGTAACCCGACGTCACGCCGTAAATCGTGACCTCGGGGTCGCGGTCGAGAATGCCCTCCAGCCGATGCCGTCCCTGCCGCATCGCCGCAAGCGCCCTCGCGCCGAGTTCGACGCCTTCGCCGTCCCAGGCCACCCGCCGGGCGGCTTCGAGGGTGAGGTCGGCGCGGCTGTCCACGAGCACCGTCACGGTCCGGCGCCCCCGCCGAGGAAGGGCAGGTTCAGCCCGTGCTCGCGGGCGCTGTCAACGGCTTCCGCATAGCCGGCGTCGGCATGGCGCATGACGCCGCTGGCGGGATCGTTCCACAGCACCCGGGCGATGCGCGCCGCGGCGGCCTCCGTGCCGTCGCACACGATCACCATGCCGGCATGCTGGGAAAAGCCGATGCCCACGCCGCCGCCATGATGCAGGCTGACCCAGGTCGCGCCCGAGGCCGTGTTGAGCAGCGCATTCAGCATCGGCCAGTCCGAGACCGCGTCGGAGCCGTCGATCATGCCCTCGGTCTCGCGGTTCGGGCTGGCCACCGAGCCGCTGTCCAGATGGTCCCGGCCGATCACGACCGGCGCCTTCAGTTCGCCGCTCGCAACCATCTCGTTGAAGGCGAGGCCGAGGCGGTGCCGGTCGCCGAGCCCAACCCAGCAGATGCGCGAGGGCAGGCCCTGGAAGCGGATGCGCTTGCGCGCCATGTCCAGCCAGTTGTGGAGGTGCGGATCGTCCGGCATCAGCGCCTTCACCCTGGCGTCGGTCCGGTAGATGTCCTCCGGATCGCCGGACAGCGCCGCCCAGCGGAACGGCCCGACGCCGCGGCAGAAGAGCGGGCGGATATAGGCGGGCACGAAGCCCGGAAAGTCGAAGGCGTTGCGGACGCCCGTCTCCTGGGCCATCTGGCGGATGGTGTTGCCGTAGTCGAGCGTCGGCACGCCCCGCGCCCAGAAATCGAGCATGGCGCGGACCTGGACGGCCATCGAGTCCCTGGCCGCCTTCATCGTGCCGGCGGGATCGCGCTCGCGCCGCTCCTCCCATTCCCCGAGCGTCCAGCCGGCCGGCAGATAGCCGTTCAGCGGGTCGTGGGCGCTGGTCTGGTCGGTCACGATGTCGGGCCGCACGCCGCGCTCCACCAGCTCCGGGTAGATGTCCGCGGCATTGCCGAGCAGGCCGACCGACAGGGCTTCCTTCCGCCGGCAGGCGCCGTCGATCATCGCGAGCGCCTCGTCCAGGTCCGCCGTCTGCCGGTCCAGATAGCCCGTCTTCAGGCGCATCTCGATCCGGCTCGGCCGGCACTCGACCGAGAGCAGCGAGGCCCCGGCCATGGTCGCGGCCAGCGGCTGCGCGCCGCCCATGCCGCCGAGCCCCGCGGTCAGGATCCAGCGGCCGGCGAGGTCGCCGCCATAATGCTGCCGGCCCGCCTCGACGAAGGTCTCGTAGGTGCCCTGGACGATGCCTTGGCTGCCGATATAGATCCACGAGCCGGCGGTCATCTGGCCGAACATCATCAGGCCGGCGCGGTCGAGCTCGTTGAATGTCTCCAGGGTCGCCCAATGCGGCACGATGTTGGAGTTGGCGATCAGCACCCGGGGTGCGTCGGCGTGCGTGCGGAAGACGCCGACCGGCTTGCCGGACTGGACCAGCAGCGTCTCGTCCGCTTCGAGGTCCCGCAACGCGTGCACGATGCGGTCGTAGCTCTCCCAGTCGCGCGCCGCCCGGCCGATGCCGCCATAGACCACGAGTTCCTGCGGCCTCTCCGCGACCTCCGCGTCCAGATTGTTCATCAGCATGCGCATCGGCGCTTCGGTGAGCCAGCTCCTGCAGCTGAGTTCGCTCCCATGCGGCGCGCGGATCTCGCGCGTATTGTCGAGGCGGAGGTTCCCGGCCAGCGGTTCGGTCATGGTTCAGGCTCCGGTTCGGGAGACAGCGGCAGGCCTGCATCGTGGGCGAAGCGGGTCGCCAGGTAGAAGCGGTCGCCCGGATGGGTCAGCCAGGCGCGCGAGGCGACCCGGCCGCGGGACCAGGTGCGCCGGTGCAGCAGCAGGCAGGGCTGATACGGGCCGATGCCGAGCAGTTCCTGTTCCAGCGAGCCGGGCAGCACGGCTTCGAGCCGGTGCTCGACCTCGCTGAGCGGCGCCGCGCGCATCAGATATTCGTTCGGCGTCTGCCGCGTGAGATCGACGCCGAGATAGTCCGGCGCGGCGGTCGGATTGACCCAGCGGTCCTCAAGCTGGAACGGCGCGCCGTCGAGGCGGTGGACCAGCCGGCTGTGGAACAGGCTCGCGCCCCGCTTCGTCTCCATTTCCTCGGCGACCTCCGCCGGCGGCAGGCGGCGCTCGTGCAGGACGATTTCGCAGCCGTAGGCGCCGCGGCTGCGTATGACCTCGGCGATATTGCGGATTTCCAGCAGGTCGAGGCGGGTGCGGCGGTCGGCGACGAATGTGCCCCGCCCCTGGACGCGGCGCAGCCAGCCATCGTCCTTCAGTTCGCGCAGGGCGCGGTGCACGGTCATCCGGCTGGAGCCGGACAGCCGGACCAGCTCGCTCTCCGAAGGGATGCGATGGCCGACCGGCCAGTCCCCGGCGAGGATGGAGCGGCGGACATAGTCCTTGACCTGCCGGTAGAGCGGCGTCGGGCCGGACGCGCCGGACGAAGGAGCGGGCGCGGGGCCGCTCATCCCGCGGTCCCGGCGCCGCCGAAACGCGCCGGCATGCCGGTTGTGGATAGCAGCGCTTCCATCGTCACCGCCTCGCTCGCGGGAACCGGATTGTATGTACAAGTTAGGTCATCTTGTACATACAAGTCAAGCGCTCTTTCGAAGCGCCCGCTTGATCGCTCGGGGTTATCGTGTATTGTCGTCCGGCGTTGCCAAGTCGTGTTTGCTGATTCGATTGCCCGCGCAAGCGGGCGACCAAATTCCTTCCCCGACATTGCGAACGTCTTCGAGGAGCGGCGCGTGACGTGCCGCCCTGCCCCCAACTGTCGCGAAAGGAAGCGATCATGACGACCGGAACGGTAAAGTGGTTCAACCCCGCCAAGGGATATGGCTTCATTGCGCCCGAGGACGGCTCCCCGGACGTGTTCGTCCACATCAGCGCCGTCGAGCGCGCCGGCCTTTCCACGCTGGCCGAGGGGGGCAAGGTGTCCTTCGAGCTCGTCGCGGGGCGGAACGGCAAGATGTCCGCCGAACGGCTCTCGCTCGCCGACTAGCATCCCGCCGGGGCGGCCGCGGCCGCCCCGGACCCCGGCCCCTCCAGCGGAAAGATCCGAATGGCCCGGAGATCGAACTACAGTTTCGAGCGCTACCAGCGCGATCTCGCGAAGGCCGAGAAGAAGGCGGCGCGGCGGGCGGCCCGGTCGCGGAGGAAGGAAAGATCCGCGGACGAAGACGGGCCCGACGGGAATGACGGGCCGGCCGGCGACCGCGAGGACGAAGAGACGCCGCGCCCCTGTTGCCGCCCCGACGACCCGTCGTAAAAGGCCGGTCCCGCGCCCGCGGGAGAAAGGCGCGCGCCGATGAAGCTCTATGTCTGGAACATCGCGCCGAACCCGCGCCGGGTGGTCATCTATCTGGCCGAGAAGGGCATCGAGGTGCCGATGGAGGAGGTCGGCATCCCCGGCAAGCCGGCCCTCGATCCGGCCTTCCTCGAAAGGGCGCCCTATCGCCGGGTGCCGCTGCTGGAGCTCGACGACGGCACGCTGATCTCCGAAGCCATGGCGATCTGCCGCTATTTCGAGGCGCAGCATCCCGACCCGCCGCTGATGGGCGCCGATGCGCTGGAAACGGCGCGCGCCGAGATGTGGGAGCGGATGTCCGAGTTCGAGGGGCTGTTCGCGGTCGCCGAATCCTTCCGCAACGCCAAGCGCAGCTTCGCCGGACGCGCGCTGCCCGGGATTCCCGGCGAGAGCGCGCAGATTCCGGAGCTGATCGAGCGCGGCCGGCAGCGGGCCGTGCTCTATTTCGACCGCCTCGACGCCCGCCTCGGCGAGTCACGCTTCCTCGCCGGCGCGCGCTTCACCACCGCCGACATCACAGCTTACTGCACCGTAGATTTCGCCAGGTTCATCGAGATGGACGCCGCCGACGGCCGCCCCCACCTCGGACGCTGGCAGGCCGAGGTGGCGGCGCGGCCCAGCATCCGCGGGACCGCGTAGCCGTCGACCCCGTCAATCGATAATCAGAAGGGCTGCTTCCCCGGCTTCTTCGAAGTCGCGAAGATCGCTCGCGCGCCGTCTCAGCGCCGCGACGATATCGGCCGTCGAGCAGTTCCCCATACGCACCCAAACGATTTTCGGCGGTGCCCCGGCGAGGAAGCTCAGTTGCCGAAAATCCCCGTCCTTGGAAACTATGGTGCAGCGGTTTTCGATAGCGAATTGCCAGACGGCGCTATCATCGGCTTCCGCCAAACCGGCATTGAGGACATGCGCCGAATCCGGGAACAGGTCGGCAAGCAACTGCACGAGCCTTGGCGACAGGTTCTGGTCGAAGAGCAGCCTCACTCGGCTGCGGGAGACATCAACCTGCGCTCCCGGTCGGCGGCAAACGCGAGGCAGGCGCGGATATCCTCTTCGACGAGATACGGAAAGTCTTCGAGGATTTCCGGGACGGTCATGCCGGAGGCGAGATAGTCGAGGACATCGTAAACGGTGATCCGCATGCCCCGGATGCAGGGTTGGCCGCCGCGCTTGCCGGGTTCGATGGTAATACGGCCGTCATAGTCCGCCACTGCCGGTACCTCCTGACGCTGCCCGCCGGAACGGTTGCCCGACTGTAGCAAACCGGCCCGGCCGGCGTCACCCCGTCCTCGACAGGGACGGCCGGCCGCGCCATGCTCGCGCCCATGAGCGGCGTTTCCTTCATCCGCACCGTGCCCGAGGGCGATGACCGGGAGCGGCTGGTCTGCGCCGATTGCGGACATGTCGCCTACGAGAACCCGAAGATCGTCGTTGGCTCGGTCGCGGTGCTGGGCGACCGGCTGCTGCTCTGCCGGCGCGCCATCGAGCCGCGCAAGGGCTTCTGGACCCTGCCGGCGGGCTATCTGGAGCTCCACGAGACGCCGGAGGACGGCGCGAGGCGGGAGGCGGTCGAGGAGGCTTGCGCCGCCATCGAGATCGACCGGCTGCTCGCCGTCTTCTCCATCCCGCGCCTCTCGCAGGTGCAGCTCATCTTCCGCGCGCGCCTCGCCTCGCCCGACATCGCGCCCGGCCCGGAGAGCACCGATGTCCGGCTTGCGCGCTGGGAGGAGATTCCCTGGGACGAGATCGCCTTCCCGTCCGTGCGCTGGTCGCTCGACGCCTGGCGGCAGACGCGCGGCCAGGAGGTTTTCACCCCCCTCGGCAACCCGCCCGGCGAGACCGGCGACATGCGCGCCGGCAGGCCGGACTAGGCCGGATCACACGTAGGGGATCACCTTCTCCATCGTGGTCCGCATGGACGATTCGACATGCTCGATGGGCAGGCCGCCGAGCGTGCTCCAGAGCGCAAACTCGGTGATGCCGAGCCTGTCGCGCAGCTCGCGGAGGCGCGCGATGCATTCCTCCGGGTCGCCGGCGATGCAGGCGCCGAATTCGTGCAGCTTCTCGAAGTTGAGATAGCCCATCTCGCGCGTCTTGAGCCCCTCGGTCATGGTGAGCTCATAGCCCCTGACCGGCTGGAAGGTGCCCGTCTGCGAGAGCTGGTTGCTCGCCACCTTGTTGTAGAACCACTGCACCCGCTCGCCGAAGATCTCGCGCGCCCTGGCCCCGTCCTCGTGACAGAAATAGGGCATGAGCATCATGCGCTCGGCGGCCTTGGGGTCGCGCCCGTTGGCCTCGCAGGCCGCCTCATAGACGGCGAGGTTCTCCTGCAGCTTCTCCACCCACACTTCCCGGTAGGTGCGGTAGGTGAAGGGCGAGGCCAGCTGCAGGTGGTATCCCTTCTCCGCCGCCTGGGTGAAGCTCTCCGGCGAGATCGACGCCTGATAGACCGGCGGGTGCGGCTGCTGGACCGGCTTGGGCAGGCACTCGACGGGATCGGGGATGGGCCAGTGCCGCCCGTCGGGCCGGCTGACGGTCTCGTTCGTCCAGGCGTCGAGCACGATATCGACGCCCTCGTTCATCATCTCGCGCGCTTCGGCCATCGGCACGCCGAGGCCGACGAACTCGTGCGGCTGGTAGGCCCGCCCGACGCCGAACAGCAGCCGCCCGTGGCTCAATATGTCGATCAGCGCGAAGTCCGAGGCCGTCCTGAGCGGATGGTTGAAGGGGATCGCCACCACCGCCGTGCCGATCTTGATGCGCTTCGTGCGCTGGGCGACCGCGGCGGCATAGACCTGGGTCGAGGTGACGACGCCATAGGTCGAGAACAGGTGCTCGGCCAGCCAGACGGTGTCGTAGCCGAGCGCCTCGGCCTTCACGAAATAGTCGAGGTCCTCGTCGAACGCCTCCACCCGCCGGGACTGGTCCGGCATCTGGCTCAGGCTGAAGACGGCCCATTTCATCGCACATGGTCTCCGGGTTGCGTCAGGGCCGCAAGCTGGCCCACATCTTCGACCGACTCAAGCCGGTCCACTCGTTCGAGCAGCGCCTCGCCCGCCTCCGGGTCCAGCCCGGCCCAGGCCCAGTTGCCCCGGAACTTGGCGAGGTGCTGCTCGCGGGTGAGCGGCCGGGCCGGGCCGCCGGGCACGTCCTCGACGCGCTTCGCGAGGCGGCGCCCGTCCTTGAGCGCGATCTCGACGGCGACCGGAGCCAGGGCGTTCGGATCGGGATTGCCGTCCGTCTCGACGCGCACGCGCCCGGCGAATTGCTGGCTTTCCCTGTCTGCGAGCGCGTCGGGCGTGAAGTCCGCGTGGCCGAGATCGCTGCCGAGCAGGATCCGGGCGGTCGTCCAGCGGACCGAGAGCCGCGCCTGGTTGACGGCCAGTTCCCCCCGGACCTCGCGGCCCACCAGCTGCTCCACCAGCGGCGTCACGATCAGCAGGACATCGGCCACATCGCCCGCGGCGATGCCGTGCTCCGCCCTGAGCGCCAGCAGCGCCTCGACGACGCCGTGGGTCGCGCGGCCGCTCGGCCAGGGCTTGTGCGCCGTCTCGGCGATGCGCCAGACCCGGCCGAGACCGGCCAGCACGGGCGCGATGTCGTGCGCGCCCTCGATGAGCTCCAGATAGCCGTGCGCGCCCTCGATGCTGCCCTGCGGCCCCGGCAGGCCGGCGCGGGCCATGTCGACCGCCGCGATGGCGTTGCGCGCGCCGAAGCCCACCTGCATGCCGAGCAGCGGCGAGCCCTCGCCATGGGCCTGCATGGTGCCGGAGACCTGCCCGAGCGCGATGCCGAAGGCGTGCGCCACCGTCTCCTCGTCGAGCCCGGCGAGCTTCGCGCAGGCCGCCGTCCCGCCGAAAGTGCCGGCCGTCGCCGGGCGGAAGAAGCGCAGCCCTGCCTTGGAGGCAAGGCCGAGCCCGGCCGCGACATCCGAGCCGACGGCGACCGCCTCGATCAGCCGGCGGCCGGAAACGCCGCCCTGCCGCTCGGCGAACGCCATGGCGGCCGGGAACAGCACCGCCATGGTATGCACGACCGCGCCTTCATGGACGCAGTCATATTCCGAGTTGTGGAGCTGGTAGGCGTTGAGCGCCGCCGCGGCCGGGGCCGGCAGCACATCGCGCGTGGCCCAGACCCGCGCCTCGGCGGGCGGGCCGGCCAGCACACGGCGCCATTCGCCCGTGAACGGGCCGCGCGAGCCCGCCGCCGCCACCCCGAAGGAATCGAGCGCGAAGGTCTTGACGGCCTCGACCGCCGCCGCCGGCAGGTCGTCGAAGCCCGTGCCCGCCACATGGCGGGCGAAGATGCGGGAAGCATCCATTCCCCTGCCGGCGCCTCCCGCGCTGCTACGGGCCGACGGTCAGCAGACCTCGAACAGGCCGGCCGCGCCCTGGCCGCCGCCGATGCACATGGTTACGACGACATTCTTCGCGCCCCGGCGCTTGCCCTCGATCAGCGCGTGGCCGACCAGGCGCGAGCCCGTCATGCCGAATGGGTGGCCGATGGCGATCGAGCCGCCGTTCACGTTCAGCCTCTCGTTCGGGATGCCGAGCCGGTCGCGGCAGTAGATCACCTGCGAGGCGAAGGCCTCGTTCAGCTCCCAGAGGTCGATGTCGTCCATGCTCAGGCCCTTGCGCTCCAGCAGGCGCGGGATCGCATAGACCGGGCCGATGCCCATCTCGTCCGGCTCGCAGCCGGCGGTGGCGAAGCCCTTGAAGATGCCGAGCGGCTCGACATTGCGCCGCTCCGCCTCGCCCGCCTCCATTACCAGGCAGGCCGAGGCGCCGTCGGAAAGCTGGCTGGCATTGCCCGCCGTGATCCACTTGCCCTCGCCGCGCACCGGCTCCAGCCCCGCCAGCCCTTCCAGGGTGGTGGTCGGCCGGTTGCAGGTGTCGCGGTCGATGACGACCTCCCTCTCGGAAACCTCGCCCGTCTCCCGGTCGGTGACGAGCATGGTGGTCTCGAAGGGCACGATCTCGTCGTCGAAGGCGCCCGACTGCTGGCCGGCCGCGCAGCGAAGCTGGCTCTGCAGCGAATATTCGTCCTGGCTCTCGCGGGTGACGTCGTAGCGCCCGGCCACGGTGTCGGCCGTGTCGATCATCGCCATCCAGAGGTCCGGGTGGCGCTCCAGCAGGCTTTCCTCGGTAATGTGGGTGCGGTTCATGTTGGGCTGCACCAGCGAGATCTGCTCGACGCCGCCGCCGACCGCCACCGGCACGCCGTTGACCATGCAGGCCTGCGCCGCCATGGCGACCGTCTGCAGGCCGGAGGAGCAGAAGCGGTTGACCGTGGCGCCCGCGGTCGTGACCGGGCAGCCGGCCCAGAGCGCGGCGTTGCGCCCGACATTGGTGCCGGTCGCGCCCTCGGGGTTGGCGCAGCCGACGAACACGTCCTCGACCTCTGCCGGATCGACGCCGGCGCGCTCGATGGCGTGCTTGATCGCATGGCCGGCCATCGCCGCGCCGTGCGTGTTGTTGAATTCGCCCCGGAAGGACTTGGTGAGCCCGGTCCTGGCGGTCGAGACGACGACGGCTTCGCGCATGCGCACTTCTCCCTGAACTGCAATCCAGGGCGGAGTATTGCCAGCCCGCGCGCCCGGTTTCAATGGCCGCGCCGGCGGCAGGCGTCTTCCCCCCCTCGGGGAACCGTTCTACAACGCCGCCATCCGCCTTCACGGGAGAGCTGACCGCATGGCGCCCGAGACCGGCACCGCGCCCCGGACCGTTGCCCTGTTCGCGACCTGCCTGGCCGATCTCGTGCGGCCCTCGGTCGCGTTCGCCTCCGTGCGCCTGCTGGAGGCCGCCGGCTGCCGGGTGGAGGTGCCGGCCGCGCAGACCTGCTGCGGCCAGCCGGCCTACAACAGCGGCGACCGGAAGCATGCCGCCCGGATTGCGCGGCGGACGGTGCGCGCCTTTCGCGGCTATGAGTGGATCGTCGTGCCCTCCGGCTCCTGCGCCGGCATGCTGCGCTGCCACTATGCCGACCTGCTGGGGGGCGAGGACGAGGGCTTCGGCGAGCGGGTCTGGGAGCTGACCTCCTTCCTGGTCGATGTCTGCGGCTTCGAGGGTGTGAAGGCCCGCTGGCCGATGACCGCCGCCTATCACGACAGCTGCGCGGGGCTGCGCGAACTCGGCGTGAAGGACCAGCCGCGCGCGCTGCTGGCGAAGGTGGAGGGACTCACCCTTGCCGAACTGCCGGACGCGGAGGTGTGCTGCGGCTTCGGCGGCACCTTCTGCGTCAAATATCCCGACATCTCGACCGCCATGGTCCGGGACAAGGCCGCCGCCGTGACGGGCACCGGGGCCGGCGCGCTGCTCGCGGGCGACCTCGGCTGCCTGATGAACATGGCCGGGCGGCTCTCGCGCGAGGGCAGCCCGGTCGAGGTGCGCCATGTCGCGGAGGTGCTGGCCGGCATGGCGGACGAGACGGCGCCGCTATGAGCTTCTCCGGCCCGGCGAACTTCCCCGCGAGCGCGGCGCGGGCGCTCGCCGACGAGCCGCTGCAGCGCGAGCTCGCCAGGTTCAGCCGGGGTTTCCAGGTAAGGCGGGTCGAGGCCGCGTCGCGGTTGCCGGAATTCGAGGCGTTGCGCGACCGGGCGCGCGACATCAAGAACCACTGCCTCGCCCATCTCGACTTCTACCTGGAGCGCTTCGAGGAGAACTGCCGCGCGGCCGGCGGCGAGGTGCACTGGTGCGCGACGGCCGAGGACGCGCGCCAGGCGATCCTCGCCATCTGCCGGCACCTCGGCGCGAAGACCATGGCGAAGGGCAAGTCCATGGTCTCGGAGGAGATCGGCCTGAACGAATTCCTCGCCGAAGAGGGCGTGCGCGCGGTCGAGACGGACCTCGGCGAATACATCCTCCAGCTTCGCGGCGAATCGCCGAGCCATATCGTGGCGCCGGCGATCCATGTCGCCACCGAGCAGTGGACCGAGGCCTTCCGCGCGGCCCACACGGACAGGCCGGCGGACCGCTCGCTCTCGGACGGCAGCGAGATCATGGCCGAGGCCCGCGCCGTGCTGCGCGAGCAGTTCCTCGGCGCCGATGTCGGCCTGACGGGCGCCAATTTTCTGATCGCGGAGACCGGCTCCTCCGTGATCTTCACCAATGAGGGCAATGGCGACCTCTCGCAGACCCTGCCGCGCGCCCATATCGTCATCGCCGGCATCGAGAAGGTGATCCCGACCCTGGAGGACCTCTCGGTGTTCATGCGCGTGCTGCCGCGCTCGGCCACGGGGCAGGAGCTCACCGTCTATACGACGCTCTCGACCGGCCCGCGCCGGGCAGGCGATCTCGACGGGCCGGAGGAATACCATGTCGTGCTGCTCGACAACGGGCGCGCGGACATGCTGGGCGGCGCATTCCAGGACATGCTGCGCTGCATACGCTGCGCGGCCTGCATGAACGCCTGCCCGGTCTACAAGCAGATCGGCGGCCATGCCTATGGCTGGGTTTATCCGGGGCCGATGGGCGCGGTGCTGACGCCGGGCCTGCGCGGCGTGGAGGAGGCGGGACACCTGCCCAACGCCTCCACCTTCTGCGGCAAGTGCGAGGAGGTGTGCCCGGTCCGCATTCCCCTGCCCCGCATGATGCGCCACTGGCGCGAGCGCGAATTCTCCCGCCGTCTGTCGCCCGCCAAATTCCGCTACGGGCTGGGCCTCTGGGCCTTTTTCGCCGCGCGCCCGGCGCTCTACCGGCCGTTCGCGGGCCTCGCCGCAAGGGTGCTGGGCCGCCGCAAGCGCTGGCGCCGGCTGCCGCTTGCCGGCGGCTGGACCGGCACGCGCGACTTCCCGGCCTCCGAGGGCCGGAGCTTCATGAGCCTCTGGCGGGCGGGGCGGAGGCGCTGAGGCCATGGCGTCGCGCGCGGCCCTGCATGAGCGCATCGTGGCGGCGGAAGGCGCGCAGGCCGTCGAGGTCGGCATCGACCTGCGCCGGCTGAACGAGCCGGACTCCCCGGTCTTCAACCGGGCCGAGAACTCGGCGCCCTTCTTCGTGGCCATGGGCGCGGTGTTCGCCGCGCTCTATTTCGGCGGCTGGATCTGGGCGCTGGCGGTCGCCGGGACCGCGCTCATCCTGATGGCGACCGGCCTCCAGTATCTGCTCATGCTGAGGCTGCGCCGGCGCGCGCGCGCCTATGCGCTCTCCGATCCGGAGCGCTGGCAGACGCTCTGGGACAAGGGCGGGCTGACGCTCCGCCTGCCGCAGCGGGACGATACGCTGGTCGCGTCGCCCGAAGGCGACTGGACGCGCTTCGCCGCCCGCCATCTGGGACGCGGGGCGCCGTGAGCGGGCGCGATGTCATCCTGGCCCGGATCCGGGCGGCCACCGGCGGGGCCGGGGAAGACGCGCACGACCGGCTCGCCGCCCGCCCCCGGGGGCCGCGCCCGGCCCGCGCGGACGAGGATCCGGTCGCGCGCTTCGCGGCCGAGGCGCGGGCTGCGGGCAGCACGGTTTCGGAACCCGTCCTGCCCGAGGACGTGCCGGCCGCGATCGCCGACTGGCTCGCCGCCGAAAACCTGCCCGCGCGCCTCGCGGCCTCGCCCGACCCGGCGCTCGACCGCTATCCCTGGAGCGCCCGCCCGCTGCTGACCCTGGAGCGGCGCCGGGCGGAGCCCGAGGACCGCGTGTCGCTGACGCCCTGCTTCGCCGGCGTCGCCGAAACCGGCACGCTCGCCATGCTCTCCGGCCCGGAGCGCCCGGTGACGCTCAACTTCCTGCCCGAGGCGCATATCGCGCTGGTCGGCACGCGCGACCTCGTGGGCGCCTACGAAGACCTGTGGGCCAGGCTGCGCGAGGCGGGGGACACGCCCCGCGCCGTCAACCTGATTACCGGCCCGTCGCGCAGCGCCGATATCGGCCAGGAACTGCGCATGGGCGCGCACGGGCCGCGGCGGCTGCATATCGTGCTGGTGGACGAGGGGCCGCCGGAAGGTCCCGATGCCTGCTAGCTCCGGCCCCGACGATTTCGAGGTCTGGCGCCGGCTGACCCGGTCCGTCCGGCCCCTGCCCGGCCGCCCCGCGCGGCCCGCTCCGCACGCGCCGCCGCGGCAGACGCC
>JAJDYL010000182.1 GCA_022825195.1 Alphaproteobacteria bacterium | reverse complement strand
CCGTATGCGGAACATGACACTTCATGACATTCCATGACACTTCGGCAGGAGTGCCGCCCGCCGCCCCGCGCGCGCGGGGCGGCGGGCGGCACTCCTGCCGAAGTGTCATGGAATGTCATGAAGTGTCATGTTCCGCATACGGACGCCGCTTGTATGATGGCCCGTTCGGGCATGCAGCCGTCGCGCCGGACAGGGGTTCCGGGGTTTCCGTCCGGCGTCCCCGGCTTCGCGTCTCCGCCATGGCCTCTCCTCCCGATCCCTCTTCGTTCCGTCCTCCCGCCGCCTGCCCAGGCGGCGGGACCCTGATTCGCGCGTTTCACGTGTGCGGGCGGGCGCGCATGTCGCGGCGGCGCGGTTCACGCGCCTGATTGCGCCTGCGCGCGCGTGAGCCGGACAAGCGCAGGGCGCACGTCCCCCGTCAGCTTCGCGGGTGTTTTTTCACGCCGGCGCCGGCGCGGACGGCGAAGCGGCTCCCGGGATGCCGCATCCTCGCCTCCCGCCCATTTAGTCAAGGATCGCCTGAAAATCAATCCGTATCGAGAATTATTACATCATTTCTCGATCAAAAAGAGAATATCAATCATGCCCCGCCTCACACTCCTGCCAGGATCATCTCGGCGGCCTTCTCGCCGATCATGATGGAGGGGGCGTTGGTGTTGCCGGAGGTGAGGGTGGGCATGATCGAGGCGTCGGCGACGCGCAGGCCCTCCATGCCGTGGACGCGGAGCCGGTCGTCCACCACCGCCATCGGGTCGGAGCCCATCTTGCAGGTGCCGACCGGGTGGTAGGTGGTCTCGGCGTTCTCCATCACCCAGGCGATCAGCTCGTCGTCGCCCTCCAGCTTTTCGCCGGGCGCCATTTCCTCGCCGACGAAGCCCTCCAGCGCCGGCGCGCCCATCAGCCGGCGCGTCATGCGCATGCCGCCCAGCGTGATCTCGCGGTCGATCTCGGCGGAGAGGAAGTTGAAGCGGATTTCCGGCGGCGCGGCCGGGTCTGCCGAGGACGCGTGGATGCTGCCGGTGCTTTCCGAGCGCAGCGGATGGGTGATGACCGTTATCCCCGATTCCTTCGCCAGCTTGAAATTCGGGGTGGCGAGGAAGGGAATGAACGACATCATGGCGTCGGGGCTGGCGAGGCCCGGCCGGGTGCGGATATAGGCGCGCACCGGCGAGGCCGGCAGGCTGAGGAGGCCCGATTGGGCGCCCGCGAATTTCAGCGCCTGCCAGACCAGGCCGAGGCCGCGGGCCTTGTCGTTGTAGGTCAGGCCCTTCGCGGGCACGCGCCATTTCATGCGCGGCGCGTAATGGTCGCGCAGGTTCTCGCCGACGCCCGGCAGCTCGTGGACGACGGGAATGCCGAGCGCCTTCAATCGCTCCGGCTGGCCGACGCCGGAGACTTCCAGCAATTGCGGCGAGGCGACGGCGCCCGCGCTCACCACAACCTCGGCGTCGGCATGGGCCTCGTGGACCTCGCCGCCGCGCCGGTAGCGCACGCCGGTGCAGCGCCGGCCCTCGAACAGCAGCGCCTCCGTCGGCGCATTGGCGCGGATGTCGAGGTTGGGCCGCGAGCGCGCCGGGTCCAGGTAGCAGCGCGCCGTGCTCATGCGCCGCCCGCCGGAGATCGACGCCTGCGTCATGCCGATGCCGTCCTGCGAGGCGCCGTTATAGTCCTCGTTGTAGGCGAGGCCGATCTCCTGCCCCGCGCCGATGATCGCGTCGTAGAGCGGGCCGCTCTCGGCAAGGTCGGAGACCTTGAGCGGGCCTTCGCGGCCCCGATATTCGTCCTCGCCGCCCGCATAGCTCTCCATCTTGCGGAACAGCGGCAGCACGTCGCGGTAGGACCAGCCGCGGTTGCCGAGCTGCGCCCAGCCGTCGAAATCCGACGCCTGGCCGCGCACGAACACCATGCCGTTGATGGCCGACGAGCCGCCCAGCAGCCGCCCGCGCGGCACGGGGATGCGCCTGCCGCCGGTGCTCTCCTCGGGCTCGGAGGAGTAGAGCCAGTTGGCGGCGGGATTGTCGATCAGCCGGGCGAAGCCGACGGGGATGCGCGACCAGGGATGGCTCGGCCGGCCCGCCTCCAGCAGCAGCACGCGCGTCGCGGGGTCCGCCGACAGCCGGTTCGCGAGCGCCGCCCCCGCAGACCCCGCTCCCACGACGATATAGTCGAACCGCTCTTCCGCCATGTCGATTTCCTCCCCCGGTGCCCGTCCGTCCTCCGATTGTCGCCCCGGAGGCGGCCCGGGGTCCAGCCCTGCAAGGACAGCCGTGCCGGTCAAATGTCAGCAGAGCTGGGCTACGACTCTTGAAGAATGGTCCCACCGTCGCCCCGGCCCCCGATCGGGGCCCAGCCTCGGTTCTGGCGGCAGCTTCAGCGTTTGAGCCTACTCTCCACCGGCTCCGCGGCATCGGGAGCCATGGATAGACCCCGGCTCGAGGGCCGGGGTGACGAAAAGGGGAGCCGAATGCTCCAACCTTTGTCCAATGTCGCCCATAGGGTCACCGACCAAGCAAGCGATGAAGTGTATTACGATGATCAACTCCAACCCGAATAGCAGGATAAGAATTCCGTCGACTACGGCTTACAAAACCTTGACAACTTGCTTCATCAACTGCTTCGCCGATGGTCGGTTCCCTCGTAACGCCAACCCGATAGGAGAACGTCCCAAGGGAGGACACATAAGCATAGTTCTTCTAGCACCTCCATATACCAAATTCTCTGATAGGGAGCCGGTTCGTTGAAAAATGACTTGTGAATAGTCGGCACAATTACACTAGGAGACAGCGCGATACCATGGGAAAATAATACGAGATCAATGGGGTAATCTGCACAATATCGTTTCGTCCTCTTTTTCTCGCATACATAAACGACCGGATTTGCCAGAGACCCTGCACCGGCTTGTTTGCCTGTCTTCTGTATCTGGGCAATGTCCGACAGAATCTCCGGGTAACATAATTCGGAAAGTTCAAAACCGACTTTTCCTTCCCCATCGACAATGCACCGGATGTCTGGTTCTGGGGAATGCCGTTTCTCTATCGTACCCGGTACCACCGGCAGGCAGGACTGACCAACGAAAATGTCGAATGTACTTAGCTCGTCTATGGCTTGCTGTTGGGAATGTGTCATTTCCCTCGGCTTTCGATCCGCCGGCACCGTATTAATCCTTTCGTTCTCTGCGTTCACAAACCGAGTTGCCGGTTTGGAAACTGGCCGGCCCTTTGCGATTCCATGCCGCTGATCAGGCGCGATCGCGGTGCCGAGCGAGGAAGGCGAGCAGGGCTGCGTTGAACGCCTCTGGGCGTTCGATGTTGGTCAGGTGGCCGGCGCCCTCGATCTCCACGAATTCCGAGCCGGCGATGCGTTGGTGCAGCGCCCTGCCGATCGCTGGCGGGGTCAAGGTGTCGTGCTCGCCGTAGATGAGCAGGGTCGGGACCCGGATGCTGTCGATTTCGGCGGAGCGGTCGAAGGAGAGCGAGGCCTCGATGGTCTTCAGGTAGGACTGCTTGTGGAGCCGGGCGATGCTCTCCCACAGCTTCCGGCGCGCCGCGCCGTCTGCGCCGGGCGCGACCAGGCTCTCCACCAGCGCGTCGGCGATGTCGCGCGGCTCCTTGCCCGCCAGAAGCGGCGCCTGGCGCAGGCGGATGAACTCGGCGCGCTTCTCCGGCGGCATGGACTCCTGGAAATCCGCCCGCGTGTCGCAGAGCGCCAGCGTGGCGACCCGCTCCGGGAAACGGGCGTGGAAGTCCTGCGCGATCCGCCCGCCCATCGAGAGGCCGACCAGATGCGCCCGCTCGGCCCCGAAACGGTCGAGCACCCGCAGCGCGTCCTTCGCGAAATCGCCGAAATCGAGCGCGCCGTCATAGTCGTCGGAATCGCCGTAGCCGCGCGCGTCCCAGGCGACGGCGTGGAAGCCGCCGCCGAGCGCCTCGATCTGGCCGGCCCAGTTCTTCCGGTTGCCGCCGATGCCGTGCAGGAAGAACACCAGCGGCCCCGATCCCGCGCGGTCCACAGCCAGCCGCGGCGTCCCCTCGATGAAGGCCGTCTCGATGCCCGTCATCCGCAGTCTCCGTCAGATCGAGAAGCCGCCGAGCTTGGTTTCCAGATATTCGGCGATGCCGTCATGGCCGCCCTCGCGGCCGAGGCCGCTTTCCTTCGAGCCGCCGAAGGGCGCGGCGGCGGCCGTCGGGTTGATGTCGTTGATGCCGACAATGCCGAATTTCAGGCCCTCGAACATGCGGAAGGCCTTGGCCATGTCGCGCGTATAGACATAGGAGGCGAGGCCGTAATGGGTGTCGTTGGCCATGGCGAGCGCTTCCTCCTCGTCCCGGAAGGCGATGATCGGCGCCACCGGCCCGAAGGTCTCCTCGCGGTAGATCTGCATGTCGGGCGCAACGCCGGAGAGCACGGTGGGCGCATAGAAGGTACCCTTCGCGAGCGCGCCGTCGGTCATGCGGTGGCCGCCGCAGAGCACCTCCGCGCCGCGCCCGGCGGCGTCGGCCACCTGGCGCTCCACCTTGTCGATGGCCGCCTCGTCGACGAGCGGGCCGATCTGCACGCCCTCCTCCAGCCCGTTGCCGGCGCGCATCCGCCCGACGCGGGAGACGAACTCCTCCGTGAAGGCCTCGACGGCATCCTCATGCACGAAGATGCGGTTGGGGCAGATGCAGGCCTGGCCCGTGTTCAGGAACTTGACCAGCGCAGCACCCTTGGCCGCGTGGACCGGGTCCGCGTCCTCCAGCACCAGGAAGGGCGCATGGCCGCCGAGTTCCAGCGAGACGCGCTTCATCTGCGGGGCGGCGCGCGCGGCGATCATCTTGCCGACCCCGGTCGAGCCGGTGAAGGTGATCTTGCGCACCCTCGGGTCCGTCAGGAACACGTCGCCGACGGGGGCCGGGTCCTCGGCCGTCACGAGGTTGACGACGCCCGCGGGCACGCCCGCCGCCTCCAGGCACTCGAACACCTTGATGGCCGAGAGCGGCGTCGCCTCGGCGGGCTTCAGCACGATGGTGCAGCCCGCGGCGATGGCCGGCGCCACCTTCCGCGTCACCATCGAGACCGGGTAGTTCCAGGGCGTGACCGCGGCCACGACGCCCACCGGCTGGCGCAGCACCATGAAGCGCTGGTCGCCGCGCGGGGCCGGGATGGTCTCGCCATAAACGCGCTTGGCCTCCTCGGCATACCAGAGCAGGAAGTCCGCGCCGTAGCGCACCTCGTTGCGGGCCGCGCGCAGCGGCTTGCCCTGTTCGAGCGTCATGGTGCGGGCCAGGTCCTCCGCCCGCTCGGTCATGATCTCCCAGGCGCGGTAGAGGAGGCGCGAGCGCTCATAGGCGGTCTGGCCCGCCCAGCCGGGAAAGGCGCGCTCCGCCGCCTCGACGGCGCGGGCCGCATCCGCGCCGCCGCCGTCGGGCACCTCGCCGACGACATCGCCGTTTGCCGGGTTGGTCACCCGGAAGCGCCCGCCGCCGGCGGCCTCGCACCACACGCCGTCGATGAACATGGCTCCGCTCCCCTCTCCGTTCGCTCGCTCGCCCGCCCCATAGCGCGCCCGCGCCACAGGCTCAAGGTTTCCGGCGCCGGCGCTTGCGCGTGGCGGTTTCCCGCAACACCATGCGCGGGACAGGATCGAAAAGGGGGATGGGGCCCATGAAATTCGCGCTGCGCTATTGCAATACCGGACGCTACACCGACCCGGCGGAGGCGGTGGCCCTGCTCCAGGCGGGCGAGGCGGCCGGGTTCGAGTCCGCCTGGACCATCGAGCACACCGTGGTCCCGAAAGGCTACCGGTCCTCCTATCCCTATGCGGCCGGCGGCCGGATGCCGGGCGACGAGGCCGGTTTCGTCATGCCGGACCCGCTGATCTGGATGTCATGGGTCGCGGCCAGGACCGAGCGCATCCGGCTCGGCACCGCCATCCTGATCCTGCCGCAGCACAACCCGGTCGTCACCGCCAAGCAGGTGGCCACGCTGGACGCCATGTCGAACGGGCGCATCGAGCTCGGCATCGGCGTCGGCTGGCTGCGCGAGGAGTTCGACGCGCTGGGCGTGCCCTTCGAGGACCGGGGCGCGCGCACCGACGACTATGTGCATGCCATGCGGGAGCTCTGGCGTTCGCCGGCGCCGACCTACAGGGGCCGCTTCGTCTCGTTCGAGAACGCCTTCATGCGCCCGAAACCGGTGAACGGCACGGTGCCGATCACGGTCGGCGGCCACTCGAAGGCCGCGGCCCGGCGGGCCGGCCGGCTCGGCGACGGCTTCTTCCCGGCCCGCGGCGCGCCGGAGGACCTGTTCGAGCTGGTGCGCTCGACGGCGAGCGAGCACGGGCGCGACCCCGACGCCATCACGCTCACCTGCTCGATCCCGGACGATCTGAACGAGCTGCCGCGCCTCGCCGCCATGGGTGTGGGGCGCGTCACCGTGCCGGTGACGGGCGTGGCCGGCCTCGCCATGCGGGTGGACGGACCCGAGGACCTGATGGCCTGGAAGGACACCATCGAGCGCTACGCCGACCTCTGAGCGGGCGCGCGCCCCGGTCAGGCCCGGGCGGCGGCGATCAGATATTCGACATTGCCTTCCGGGCCACGCACCGGGCTCTCCTCGAGGCCGAGCACGGACCAGCCGTCGAGGCCGTCGAGCCAGGCGCGGACGGCCTCGCAGACTTCCTCGCGCACCGCCGGGTCGCGCACGACGCCGCCCTTGCCGACGCGCCCGCGCCCGGCCTCGAATTGCGGCTTGACGAGCGCCACCATGTGCGCGCCGGGCCGGGCGAGCGCGAGCGGCGCGGGCAGCACCGCCCCGAGCGAAATGAAGGAGGCGTCGCAGACGACCAGATCGACCGGGTCCGGGACCTCGGCCGTCGTCAGGTAGCGCGCATTGGTGCGCTCCAGCACCCGCACTCGCGGATCGTTGCGCAGCTTCCAGGCGAGCTGTCCGCGCCCGACATCCACCGCCCAGACGCGCGCGGCGCCGTTCGCCAGCAGCACGTCCGTGAACCCGCCCGTGGAGGCCCCGACATCCAGGCAGACCCGGTCCCGCACGGGAATGGCGAAGGCCTCAAGCCCGTGCGCGAGCTTCAGCCCGCCGCGCGAGACCCAGGGGTGGGCGCGCCCGCGCACCTCCAGCGGCGCGTCGGGACCGATGGCGTGGCCCGCCTTGTCGAGCCTTCGTGTGGCCGAATAAACCTTGCCCGCGAGGATGAGCGCCTGCGCCTGTGTGCGGTTTTCGGCGAGGCCGCGCGCGACCAGGACGCGGTCGAGGCGGTCCTTCACCCGGCGGCGGCGACCCGTTCGGGGCTGAACGCGGAGAGCGCGGCCCGGAATATGGCGTCCGCATCCAGCCCGGCCTGGGCGACCTGCGCCTCCGGCTTGTCGTGGTCGATGAAGATGTCGGGCATGACCAGGGAGCGGACCTTCAGCCCGCCGTCCAGAAGCCCCCGGCCCGCAAGAGATTGCAGCACGAAGGCTCCGAAGCCGCCGACCGAGCCTTCCTCCACCGTGAGCAGCAGTTCGTGGTTCTCCGCCAGCCGGCGCACCAGGTCCTCGTCGAGCGGCTTGGCGAAGCGGGCGTCCGCCACCGTGGTCGAGATGCCCTCCGCGTCCAGCCTTTCGGCCGCCGCCAGCGCATCGTGGAGCCGCGCGCCGTAGGAGAGGATGGCCGCCCTCGACCCTTCGCGCACGATCCGGCCCCTGCCGATCTCCAGCGCCTCGCCGCGCTCCGGCATGGCGACGCCGACGCCCTCCCCGCGCGCATAGCGCAGCGCGCAGGGCCCGTCGTCGATGCCGACCGCCGTTGCGACCATGTGCATCAGGTCGGCCTCGTCGGCAGCGGCCATGAGCACGAAATTCGGCAGGCAGCCCAGATAGGCGATGTCGAAGGCCCCGCAATGGGTCGCCCCGTCCGCGCCGACATAGCCCGCCCGGTCGATGGCGAAGCGCACCGGCAGCGACTGGATCGCGACATCGTGGACGATCTGGTCGTAGCCGCGCTGGAGGAAGGTCGAGTAGATCGCCGCGAAGGGCTTCATGCCCTCGCAGGCCAGCCCGGCCGCGAAGGTCACCGCATGCTGCTCGGCAATGCCCACGTCGAAGGCGCGGTCCGGGAAGCGCGCGCCGAACGCATCCACGCCCGTGCCGGACGGCATGGCCGCGGTAATCGCGCAGACCGCCGGGTCGCGCTCGGCCTCGGCGATCAGGCTCTTTGCGAAGACCGAGGTGTAGGAGGGCGCGGCCGGCTTCGACTTCGCCTGGACGCCGGTGTCGAGGTCGAATTTCGAGACGCCGTGATACTTGTCGCCGGAGACCTCCGCCGGCTCGTAGCCCTTGCCCTTCTGGGTCACCGCATGGATCAGCACCGGCCCGCGGCCGTCCGTGTCGCGGACATTGCGCAGGATGGGGAGCAGGTGGTCGAGATTGTGGCCGTCGATCGGGCCGACATAGTAGAAGCCCATCTCCTCGAACAGCGTGCCGCCGGTGACGAGGCCGCGCGCATATTCCTCCGCCCTGAGCGCGGCGATCTCGAACGGCTTGGGAAAGCGCCGCGCCACTTCCTTCGCCACCTGCCGGAGCGACCGGTAGGAGCGCGAGGAGATCAGCCGGGCCAGATAGTTGCTCATCGCGCCGACATTGGGCGCGATCGACATGTCGTTGTCGTTCAGCACCACCACCAGGGGAAGCTCCATCGCGCCGGCATTGTTCATCGCCTCGTAGGCCATGCCGGCCGTCATCGCCCCGTCCCCGATCACCGCGATGCAGCGCCGTTCGTCGCCCCGGAGCTTCGCCCCGGCCGCCATGCCGAGCGCCGCCGAGATCGAGGTCGAGCTGTGCGCGGCGCCGAAGGGGTCGTAGGGGCTCTCGACGCGCCGGGTGAAGCCGGAGAGGCCGCCGCCCTGGCGCAGCGTGCGCATGCCGGACCGCCGCCCCGTCAGGATCTTGTGCGGATAGGCCTGGTGGCTGACATCCCAGATCAGCCGGTCGCGCGGCGTCTCGAACACCGCATGCAGCGCGACGGTGAGCTCGATCACGCCGAGGCTGGCGCCCAGATGGCCGCCCGTCTGCGAGACCGTATCGACCGTCTCGAAGCGCAGTTCGGCGGCCAGCTGCTTCAGTTCGTTGTCGGAGAGTTCGCGCAGGTCCGCGGGCGAGTCGATGCGGTCCAGCAGAGGCGTCGTTCGATTGGACAGGTACATCGCATACCTCTCAGCTGCTGCGTTCGACGGCGAAGCGGGCGGCGTCCCGCAGCGCGTCGGCGCGGGTTCCGAAACAATCGAGATGGGCGGCCGCCTGCTCGCTCAGCATCGCCGCCCGGGCGCGCGCCGCCTCGATGCCCAGAAGCGAGACGACGGTGGCCTTGCCCTGGTCGGCGTCCTTGCGCAGGCGCTTGCCGGCTTTCTCTTCCGAGCCGTCGGCATCGATCAGGTCGTCCGCGATCTGGAACGCGAACCCGAGGTCCTGGGCATAGGCGGTGAGGGCGCGCTCGGAGTCCGCCGGCGCGCCGCCGAGGAGCGCGCCGGCGCGGCAGCAGAAGGCGATCAGGGCGCCGGTCTTCATCCGCTCCAGGCGGGCGATTTCGCCATATTCGAATTCGGTCCGCTCGGCGAGCATGTCGAGCATCTGGCCGCCGCACATGCCCTCGGCGCCGGCGGCGCGCGCCAGTCCGCCGACCAGCCGCAGGCGGACGGCGGCGCTCGGATGCGTCTCGGCGTCGGCCAGCACCTCGAAGGCGAGCGTCAGCAGCGCATCGCCCGCCAGGATCGCGGTCGCCTCGTCCCAGGCGGCGTGCACCGTCGGCCGGCCGCGCCTGAGGTCGTCATCGTCCATCGCCGGCAGATCGTCATGGACGAGGGAATAGCAATGCACCAGCTCCACCGCCGCCCCGCAGCGCAGCGCATAGCGCTCCTCGACGCCGAACAGCTCCGCGGACGCGACCACCAGAAACGGCCGGAGCCGCTTGCCGGGGCCGAGCGCGGCATAGCGCATGGCGTCGAACAGCCGCCGCTCCGCGCGCCCCGTCTCGGGCAGCAGTCCGGCCAGAATTCGGTCAACCTTGGCGCGGACCCGGCCGAGACGGTCGGGGAAGCCGGTCACCCGCCGGCTTCCTGATCCAGCGGTTCGGCGCCGGGAACGCCGCTGCGGTCGAGCGCGATCTTCTCGACCTTCTCCTGCGCCAGGCGCAGCTTGTCCTCGCAGTGGCGCTTGAGCGCGGCGCCCCGCTCATAGGCGGCGATCGCGTCTTCGAGCGGCGTGCGGCCCTGCTCCAGCCGCTGGACGATCTGCTCGAGTTCCGCCATGGCGTCCTCGAAGCTCATCGCTGGAATTCCGGAGGTTTCAGCTGTCACAGGCCGACCTCTGCACCACGCTTACAGGCGCACTTATCCTACTATGCCTGAAGCGCCGGTTCAAACCGGGCCGGGCCGGGCCGCGCGCGCCGGTGCGGGCCGCCGCCCTGTCAGGCATGGCGCATGCCCCCATCCCGCCCCGGTTTGCGTCCGGTATGCCTGCAACGCCCACCCCCCATGCCGGGGCGGCTGCGGGGAGGCCGGCGGTCGCGGTAGGGACGCCGGTTTCCCGGCGCCCCCCGCACAGATCCGGACGTGCGCGCTAACGCATCCGGCTCCTACCTCGGGTAGTGACGGCGAAGCGCACGCTTGGCCACGGGTGCCGGGTCCGG
>JAJDYL010000080.1 GCA_022825195.1 Alphaproteobacteria bacterium | reverse complement strand
GCTGTCGCAGGCTGGCAAAAGACTGGGAGAAATCCATCGCTTCCAGCCAAGCTTGGCTCGACATCGCCCACATACGCCTCACGACACGAAGGCTCGCAAGGCCTTGTAACCTTTGATCGAGTTTCGAGTCAGGCTCTCAGGCAGCAACTATTGGGCGTATCGATGACGTGGTCCCCTGAACTGATCGCGATCTTGGCGCTTCAGGTTGCCGCTGCCGGCTTTCTCTGGTCGCTGCATCGCGATGTCCGCGGCCTCGATCGCGACCTGCGCCGGGACGTCGGCGACCTGCGCGAGCGCATGGCGCGTCTTGAGGGGCTGTTCGAAGGCTTCGCCAGGCGGCCCGAATCCGCAGACGCCTGAGGGAATTGCAGGAGGCCGCACCGCCGCCCCGCCGTTTGCCGAACGGAAAACGGGAACCCGGATGAGAGGACTGGCAGGAGCGTCCGCTCGGGACGCCGGCAAGACCCGGCCTCGCAGGCGCGCGCGGAATGGTACAATGGATAGCCGGGCCCGATGGACCTCGCTCGACGCGCGCGGCGGCGAACCGGAGCCCTGGTAGACGCCCTGACCGTCCGTGACAGACTGTTCCCGGGCAGGCGCAAGGACGTGGACGAAGGGCGCCCGGGGGTTCCCGGAAGGCTGAATCCGGGGATATTGTTCTTCCGGCGCCGATGGAGGTTGCGTTGGAGCATATCGAGCGGGTCGAGGAAGCGTTCACCCGGCAGGCGGAGACCTTCGACGCCTATGCCGCGAAGGCCGGCGGCGATGTCGTCGCGATGGTCTGCGAGGCCCTCGGCGCGGCCGGCGGCGGCCGGGTCCTCGATGTGGCCTGCGGGCCGGGCGCGGTGACTGCCGCGCTTGCCGTCCGGGCGAGGGAGGCCGTCGGGCTCGACGCCGTGCCGGCAATGCTGGAGAAGGCGCGCGAGCGCTGCGAGCGCGCCGGGCTCTCCAACATGCGCTTCGAGCACGGCAAAGCGGAGGCGCTGCCCTTCGAGACGGCGTCCTTCGAGGCGGTCGTGACCCGGCTGGCCCTGCACCATTGCGTGGACCCGGCTCCCGTGCTGGCCGAGATGTTCCGCGTGCTGCGCCCCGGCGGCAGGGCGGTCATTGCGGATGTCACCGTGTCGGAGGACAGGGAGAAGGCCCGGCTGCAGAACGCGCTGGAAATCGTCCGCGACCCCTCGCACACCCGCATGCTGCCTCTCAGCGAGCTGAAGGCGGCCATCGAAGCGGCCGGCTTCGAAATCGACGCGCAGACCGTCTGGGATGCGCCGCGCGAATTCGAGCAATGGATGGAAATCGTCAACGATCCGCAGCGGACCGCGCCCTTGCGCACGATTGCGCGCGCGCTGGCGGAAGAAGGCCGCGATGCCGGGATGGGGCTGTCGGTCCGCGGCGGCCAGATCGTCTTCTTCCATCGCTGGGCCCTGGTCGCAGCGCGGAAGCCTTAGCCGCCTCTCCGCTAAACTGCCGGCGGGCCCTATAGTCGAGGCCCGAACCCGCGAACGTCCCCGACCCCGGAGGAACCAGACCCATGACTGCGCCCATCGACGCCCACCAGGTCCTGATGACCGGCGAGAACTCCTTCATCCGCCTGAGCCATGACGGCGGCGGGACCATGTCGGACCGCACCAGCCACTGGCGGGTGCTCTGGTGTCCTGCCGGCGCCGGCCACGCCCTCTTCATGCAGGGGGAGCTGACCGGCGGCGAAGTCCGCATCTACAGCGACGACATCGCCGTCGCCCGCTGGCTGCAGCGCACCATCGAGACCCTGCTGCACCCGCCCTTCGCCGACGAGTCGGTGCCGGTGCTGCCGGCGGTCTTCACCCGCGAGGGCGACCCGTGCGCCGCCACGGTCGAGACCGTCGAGTCGGACGAGGACATCGTCCGCATGAGCTGGTACGACGCGCTCGAGCCCTTCATCCTGAACGGGCCGCCCGGCACCGCCGGCCGCCCGCTCGGCGTGCTCTCGACCTTCATTCCCCACGCCTCGGCCCAGCTTTCGCTCAACGGGCGCATCGCCACCGGCTCGCCCTGGCAGGAGAAGCGCGGCGACCACGACTCGTCGAGCGCCGTGCTGGCCTGGTCCGAGTCCTGGCTCAAGCCGCGCGGCTGACCGGGCGCGCAAGCACACGCCGCAACCGCCCGGCCCGTTCGAACACCAGCCTGTGAGAGGAGCGCGCCGATGAAGCTCGATCCCATCAAGTTCGAAGTGCTGCGCAACGGCTTCCTCGAGGCCACCGAGGAAATGGCGCTGGCGCTGCGGCGCAGCGCCTACTCCACCAACATCAAGACCCGCTGCGACTTCTCCTGCTGCCTGTTCGACCGGGACCTGCGCCCCATCGCCCAGTCCTTCAGCCAGCCCAACCATCTGGGCTCGATGGTGGGGACGGTGCGCCAGGCGGTCCTCGAATACGGGCCGGAGAAGCTCGAGCCCGGCGACCAGCTGGTGGTCAACTACCCCTATCCGAGCGGCGCGCACCTGAACGACATCGTGCTCGTCGCGCCGTTCCACTATCGCGGCGGGGTCCAGGGCTATTTCGGCAATCTCGCCCACCATGTGGATGTCGGCGGCGGCGCGCCGGCGAGCGTGGGCGCGTTCCGGGAGATCTACCAGGAGGGCGTCATCATCCCGCCGGTGAAGATGGTGAAGGCCGGGGAAATCGTGGACGACGTGTTCCGGCTGATCCTGTCCCAGATCCGCTCGAAGCGCGAGACCGCGGGCGACTTCCGGGCGCAGATCGCGGCCAACAATACCGGCGTGCGCCGCCTCGCCGCGCTGTTCGACCGCCACGGCGCGCAGACGGTGAACTTCTACATGGACGAGCTCATCGCCTACACCGACCGGCGCACGGCGGCGGAGCTCGCGAAGCTGCCGAAGGGCGAGTATGCCGCCGAGGGCTATGTGGACAATGACGGCTTCACGGACGAGCCCGTGCGCCTGGCGGTCCGGGTCGCCATCGACGAGGGCGGCGTGCTGTTCGACTTCACCGGCTCGGACCCGCAGCGCCGGGCGCCCGTGAACTCCACCCTCGCCCAGACCTATTCCGCGGCGGCCTATGCGCTCAAATGCGTCGCCGACCCGGACCTGCCCGTCAATGCGGGCTTCTACCGCCATGTGCGCCTGCTGGCCCCGGAGGGCACGGTGGTCAACTGCGTCCACCCCTACCCCGTGGTGGCCGGCTGGGAGACGCAGGTCCGCCTCAACGACACCATCTTCAAGGCGCTGGCCCAGGCCATTCCCGAGCGGATGATCGCCGGGACGAAGGCCATGCAGTGCCACGCCGGATTCGGCGGCGCGGACCCCCGCACCGGCGCCTATTACTGCTACCTGGAGACGCTCGGCGGCGGCTACGGCGCCCGGGCCCGGAGCGACGGGCCGGACGCCGTCCAGACGCACGGCCAGAACACCGAGAACGCGCCGGTGGAGGAAACCGAGATCAACTATCCGGTGCGCATCCTGCGCTACGAGCTGGTGGAGGACTCCGAGGGCGCGGGCCGCCGGCGGGGCGGTCTCGGGGTGCGCCGCGACTACCGCTTCGACGATCACGAGGTGACCTTCACCATCCTCGCCGACCGGGACCGCTGGGGGCCGTGGGGGCTGTTCGGAGGCGAGGACGGGCAGAAGGCGCGCTACATCCTGAACCCGGACGGCGAAGCCCGCCCGCTCGGCTCGAAGAGCACGGTGGACCTGGGGCCCGGGGACGTCGTCAGCTACCGGACCTGCGGCGGCGGCGGCTACGGCCCGCCGGAAGAGCGCGACCCCCGGCTGGTGCTGCGGGATGTGCGCGAGGGGAAGGTGTCGGCGGCGCGCGCCCGCGAGGTCTACCGGGTCGTCGTGGACACGGAGACCTGGACGGTCGACGAGGCCGCCACGGCGGGCTGCCGGGCATGACGCACCGCTACCGGCTGGGGATCGATGTCGGCGGCACCTTCACCGACGCCATCCTGATCGACGAGAGCACGGGCGAGACCCGTATCGCCAAGGTTCCCTCCACGCCCGGCGATCCTTCGGTCGGTTTCCTGGAGGCGGTCGAGCGCATCCTGCGCGAGGGCGGCGCGGACGCCGCGGCGGTGGGCTACCTGGTGCACGGCACCACCGTGGCCACCAACGCCATCATCGAGGGCAAGCTCGCGCCGTGCGGCTTCATCACCACGGAGGGCTTCCGGGACATGCTGGAGATCCAGCGCCAGATCCGGCCCTCCCTCTACGACCTGCTGTTCGAGAAGCCGCGTCCGCTGGCGCCGCGCTATCTCTGCTTCGGCGTCCCGGAACGGCTGGACGCGACGGGAGCGGTGGTCGCGCCGCTCGACGAGCGGGCGGTCGCCGACGCGGCGTTGCAACTGAAGGCCGAGGGGGTGGAAGCGCTCGCGGTCTGCTACCTCCACGCCTATCTCAATCCGGAGCATGAACGGCGCACCCGCGAGATCGTGCACGAGGTCTTCCCGGAAGCCGTGGTCTCGCTCTCCTCGGAGGTGGCCCCGGAGTTCCGCGAATATTTCCGGGCCAGCACCACGCTCATCAATGCCGGGGTCAGGCCCGTCGTCGAGCGCTATCTCTCCAGCATCGAGACCCGCCTGCGCGGCGCCGGCCTCCGGGGGCAGCTGCTGGTGATGCAGTCGAGCGGCGGCGTGCTCACCTTCGAGGCCGCGCGCACCAAGCCCGTCCACATGGTCGAGTCGGGCCCGGCGGCCGGGGTCATCGTCTCGGCCTATCTCGGCGGCGTGCTGGGCTTCGACAACATCCTCTCCTTCGACATGGGCGGCACGACCGCAAAGACGGGCCTCGTCGAGCAGGGCGCCCCCACCGTCACCAAGGAATACGAGGTCGGCACGGCGGCGCGGGCCGAGCGCGGCGCCAAGGGCGCCGGCTATCCCATCCGCACGCCGGTGATCGATCTGGTCGAGATCGGCGCGGGCGGCGGGTCGATCGCCTGGGTGGACTCCGGCGGCGTGCTGCGCGTGGGGCCGCAGAGCGCCGGCGCCGACCCCGCCCCCGCCTGCTACGGCAAGGGGGGGACCGAGCCCACCATCACGGACGCCAACCTCGTCCTGAAGCGCCTCGACCCGGACCATTTCCTCGGCGGCGAGATGCGCCTCGACGAGGAAGCGGCCTGGCGGGCGGTCAAGGAAAAATGCGCCGACCCGCTCGGCCTGGACCCGGTGGAGGTGGCGCTCGGCATCGTGGAGATCGCCAACTCGGCGATGGTCGGCGCGCTCCGGCGGATCTCTGTGCAGCGCGGCCACGACCCGCGCGACTTCGTGCTCGTCGCCTTCGGCGGCGCCGGCCCGATGCACGCCAACCGCCTCGCGGCGGAACTCGACATCCCCACGGTCCTCGTGCCCATGAGCCCCGGCACCACCTCGGCCATGGGCCTGCTGGTGACGGACATCAAGCACGACTACTCCGCCACCCTGATCCAGCGGACCGACGCGCTCGACCCCGCGCTGGTGGACCGGCGCTACCGCGAGATGGAGGCGCTCGGCCGGCAGGCCCTGCAAGGCGAGGGCGCCGCCCATGCCGGCACCCGGTTCGAGCGGCTGGTCGACATGCGCTATGTCGGCCAGAGCTACGAGCTCGCCATCCCGATGGGCGACGGCCCGGCCGGGGAGGCGCTGGACCGGATGCTGGCGGACTTCCACGCCGAGCATGAGCGCGCCTACGGGTTTGCGGCGCCGGGCGAGCCGGTCGAGTTCGTCACCCTCAGGCTGACCGCTGTCGGCAGCATCGCCAAGCCCGGGCTGCGCGAGCTTCCCGCCGGCCGCGGCGGCCCGGAGGCGGCCCGGCGCGCGGTGCGCCGGGTCTGGTTCGCGGAGGCCGGCGGCTTCACCGGCTGCCCGAGCTACGACCGCTACCGGCTCTCCGCCGGCGCGGTCGTCCAGGGCCCGGCCATCGTGGAGGAGATGGACTCCACGACGGTCGTCCATCCGGGCTTCCGCGCCGAGGTGGACCGCTACGGCAACCTGCTCATCCGGGCCGGCGGTTAGCCGAGCAGCCGCAGCGCCTCTTCGGAAACGGGGCTCGGCGCCTCCGCGGAGCCTGTGAAATAGGCCATCGAGGCGGCCAGCACCCGGTCCCGCCATGCGGAGGACGCCATCTGCCGGTAGTTTTCCAGCGCGGCCTCGGTGAATTTGTATTCGTGCGCGCCCCGGCCGCTGCGCGCGAGATGCCGGCGCGCCCCGGCCGCGAGCCTCTCCGCGGAGCCGCCCCGCTGCAGGTAGTGCAGGGCCTTGCGCGCCCCGGAGACGGGATCGCCCGGCAGGCCGGCGAAGGCCTCGCGCAGCGCGTCCGCGCCGGGAACCGGGAGCGGCTCCAGCTCCTCGATCCGCAGGCCGGGCCGCGCATGGCGGACGCCGCGGCGGAAGCCCGGCATGAAGGCCGCCGACTGCAACAGCGCTAGCAATTGCGTGTCCTCGTCCCGCGCGTGCCGGAACACGTAGTGAAGGGCGTTGGCGGATGTCTGGGCGTGCACCGGCACCACCGCCGGCCGCCTCAGCACCAGTTCCGCGGCCGCGGCGAAGAGCGCCTCCCAGATCGAGTCGGGGGAGACGCCGTGTTGCAGCAGGTCGATCGCCGCCCGGCCCGCCTCGAGCTCGGAGGCCTCGCGCAGCGTGCGGACGAACTCGCCGCGCGCCGTGTCGTCCCGCCGGCCCCGCTTCCAGCCCTCCGGGACCTCTCCCAGCATCGCCCGGAACGCCCGCCAGGTCCGGTCGGGCGGCAGGTCGCTCGCGGCGGGGTTCGGGCCGCCGCCATGGTTCTGCAGCGCCGCGGCGAGCGAGCGCAGCACGGGCGGCGCCTGTCCGGGGCCGACGACCGGCAGGAGCCGGTGCGCGTTCTGCACCGCGATGGCCTTGTGGCCGATCGCGCGCAGGTCCCGGACGGCGTATCGGAACAGGACCCCGGAAAGCTGCCCCGGCGGCGCGAGGCGGGCGAAATCGAGGATGGCGGGATCGACGGCCTCGAGGTCCCAGCGGTCGAGGGCCTCGACCAGGCGTCTGCGGGCCTCCGCCGCCGTTCCGGCCGTTTGGGCCGGCGGCGGACCCATCGTCCAGCCGCTCCGGCGGCGCTCGCGCTCCTGCGCGCGCTTGAAATAGTCGAGCGCCCAGAACGCCGGCAGCCAGCGCTCGCGGTCCGGCAGGCCCTCTGCCGCCAGGTGGACGGACTGGAGCGCCAGCACGGTGTGATATTTGAAGCCCACATGGGGGAAGGGCCGGACCCGGCGCGACGCGGCGACGGCGAGCGCGGCCAGCGTCCTGCGGCGGTCGAGGCCGCCCCGGACCAGGGCCGCAAGCTCCGCCGCGACGCGCTCGCGGGGCGTTTCCTCGATGAGGCGGTGCAGGGCGCCCGCCTCGGGAAGAGTCCGCGCAAGCCCCAGCCGGCCGCCCAGGCCCAGCGCGGCCGCGCCGCCCGCGGCGCCAAGAAACCGTCGTCGATCCACGCCGCCCAATATAGGCCCAATTGCCCGCCAACCCAGCCGGCCTATCGGATTCACACATCCGCCTGCGGCGGTTTCGCCTCGCATGGCATCCACCTGTCGCCCCGGCTCCCGGCCGGGGCCCAGCCTCGGTCCTTGCGGCAGCCCCGGATACCCGGAACAAGTCCGGGCACGGTCCGGGGCAGGCCCCGGCGTTTGAGCCTGCTCACCACCGGCTGCGGCGGCATCGGGAGCCATGGATGGACCCCGGCTCGGAGGCCGGGGTGACAAGAAGAGCTTGCCCTGAGTTTGCCGAAGGGGCGCGGGCGGCCCTTATCCCACCGCGGTCCGGGCGCCGGTCTCGAACTCGATCGCCGCCAGGTCGTCGCCGGCGATGGCGCGCTCGAAGGCGGCGAGGCGCTTGTAGATCGACATCAGCTCCACGATCGTCGTCCAGCTGTTGACCAGGAACTGGAACGAGTTCTCCACCCGGTTGAAGGCGCGGACGATCTGCTGCATCGCGCCGAGCGTGAAGCCCGCCGAGATGATGGTGGGCCCGAGCGCGATATAGGGCAGCATCACGCCCGCCTGCAGGTAGCCGTAGCGCACGACGTTGAAATAGAGGTAGTTGAGGTAGAGGCGGAAATAGTTGCGCCGCACATTGGCGAACAGCTCGCCGAGCGTCAGCGGCGCGGCCCGGTCCTCCCGGTCCTCGCCCATGACGAGCTCCTTGCGGAAGGCGGCCTCGACGCGCTGGTTGCGGAACTCCAGCCCCGGCAGCCGGTAGCCGGCGAGCGCCAGGATGCCGGTGCCGAACACCGACCAGCCGATGGCGATCCAGACCAGCGCGAAGGCGACCTCGCCGAAGACCGGGATCTCCTTGATGTGGCTCGACAGCGCCCAGAGAATCGGCAGGAAGGCGATGAGCGTCATCACCGCGTCGATGAGGCGGGTGCCGAGCGATTCCATGATGCCGGCGAAGCGCATCGCGTCTTCCTGCACCCGCTGCGAGGCGCCCTCGATATGCCGCACCTGCCCCCAGAGCCGGACATAGCGGTCGTTCATCGCCGTGCGCCAGCGGAACACGAAATGGCTGGTGAAGAAGGCGTTGAGCACCGCGGTGGTGATGAACACCATGGCGATGGTGAGGAAGGTGGCGAGCTGCGCGTAATAGTCCCCGGCGCTGACCGCCCCCGGCTCCGCCAGCGCCTTCTGGATGATGTCGTAGAAGGTGCCGAACCACTCGTTGATCATCACGTCGAGCTGCACCTGGAACCAGGTGACGAAGACGATCAGCGCCGAGCCCGCCACCGACCAGCGCGACCAGGGGTGCGGGCGGAACCGCATCCAGAAGAGCGCGAAGGAGGCATAGGCGAGGAAGGAATAGACATAGACCCAGACGGTCCGCTCCTCCGCGCCGAGGAGCCCGGACAAGCCCGTCGGGTCGCCCCAATCGGAGGCGGCGGCATACCAGAAGAGCAGCGCAACGAGCGCCCACGCCACCGCCGAAATGCCGAAGGCGCGCGGGCTGGGGAAGAAGCAACCGAACATGGGGAAATCCTTTCGCCGGAATGGCCGGCCCCGGCAGGCGCGGGCGGCGCCCCGGTCCGGCGGCTGGAACGATGCCCGCGCGGCGCGCAGGCGTCCTCGGTATGGGCCCGGCGGCTATAGCAAATTCGGCGGGTGGGTGGACCCGCTGTGGCCAAGGGAAGCGCGAAGGACATCTCGACGGTTTCCGCAAGACCGATCCTTACAACCGACGCCTTACTTGGATCCCCTTATGGACGCCGGAAGCGTTACGATCTACCATCCTGAACAAAAATCTGTGAATGTTGGGGCACCTTCCCTTCCCATAACGAGCGCCTCTCATCGAAACACACTTCCAGTACTCAAGCACTAGAATTTATTCTATCTGCCAACTTATCCAACGACCAAATTGCAAACGGCACGCCGCCTATTGCTCCCGCCTCAGCGGTCAATATCGGGTGCGCTACCTCGTTTCTGACCCAATCTTTCTTTTTCTCATCCGTAACAAAAATTGTCCTCCGGTACTCAATACCATTCAAGCTCACAACACTCAGCCCGAGGAGATAATCGGCCCAAATGAAAAAGTCGCCATATCTTGCATCTTCAAATCCAGGAGGTGTTTTAGTCAAATGTCTATGCTCCGCCAATTGTTGAAAGCGATCCCTATTTACAAACGGCACTATTGCTCGTTCTTGAAGGGAAGCAAGTAATACTCTCGTTCGATGCACCGTTGCCGCACTATATACATGTCCGTGTTCGCTTTGGAAATTCTCGAGGATTTCGCTAATACTATCGGAAAAACCTTTGAATTCCTCATCTATCTGCTGAACTTTCTCCGCGAATCTCCTGTATTCCTTCGAAAGCCAGTCCGCGACTGTTTCCACCGCTGCCATCTGATTATTCCAAAATTCCGTTATTGCCTGTCCCGGTAGGATAATGGGTGCCTCGTGTTTCGAAACCAAATAGTCAATAATATCTTCGCTACTTCGGTGTGCTGCTAACCTCAAAAACACATTGCTGTCAACTCCTATCGCAGCGTCCGTTACAGGCCACTCTTCCTCCGAAGGATCCAGTGCTCTTACAAGAGTCTTCAATGCGGCCACTGGATCCTCTCGATTGAGTATGCGAAAAACCGCTTCCTGACCATTTTCGCGCTGCGCCCACCATTCGCTATTCGTACCAGATGTCACCGGCACTCTCCGCCAAATCTCTGCCAATTGTCTCTATCGCATCGACATCCCACTCGTCGACCGCATTCAACCGATCAACCACTTCGCCGGGACGACCCGATTCAAGCATACTCTCCTTAAACATCCGCCAGCTCTCGGAAGCCTCGCCAGGGCGACGGCTGAACTCGGATAGAAATGTATTACCAATCGTCGCCGCCCAGTAAGATCCAGCCTCCTCTTCCACGCTCCAGCCGTTCGGCGAGTTCTTCGGCCATACAAAATGAAGGACCCCATCTTGCTCTGGTGTAATCGAGGATTGAATAATCGATCTTCGTATAAAGGTGAGCAACCCCTTGTTGAATGATCGTTTTCTCAGCTGCTCTACGTATTCTTCACGATTGGGGTTTAGGTCCAATAAATCCTCTTGAAGTGGCCCCCAATCACCCGCGACCTTGATCCTACGAGCTGTTTCCGATAAACGGCGCTCAACATTTCCCGTCCCCAGATTTCCTACCACTATTCTTCGAACAACTAATCGAAGTAGAAAATCGAGTCCTTGGTGCGGCTGAGGAATACCTTGTAGCGCCAATAGTATCGGCCTTACAGTAATCACTCCAAGGGAATTAAAAGCAGCGTAGAACTGCAGCTGGTCTCGTTCAACTGGACCAGATAGACTTGGATCAATCATCTGGAGGTAAGTAGGTAAATTATCCTCCAAGAGGTTCAGAAGCTCGCCACTGTTGGGCGGTTCTCGCCCTGGATGATCTCTTCGCTCTGCCAAAAATCCAAACAGGTCTTTAGGAAGGATATGACCGCTGTGGATCGTAACTACATGCCTGATATACTGAACAAAAGTACTGCCAGAAACCTCTGGAGCAAAATTTTTTGAAATTGCTTGCCATCGGCGATATGCATCTTCTCTATGGTGCAATCCCGTCTGACTTAGCACATAATTCTTTAGCAAATCAGCGGTAGTAAGTTCTCGTCCTCTAGTGTTAATAACTTCAAAAACCTGATAGGCTGATGAAGCATCAGGATGGACGAATACCGCAAAATATAGGCGATTTGTTATAAAGTCGGCCCAAGTTCCTAAAAGCTTGAACGGGTCTGGTCTAAGACTGTCCGCCAGTTTAGATTGAAGTTGCTTGTACGAGGCAGCTAGCCTAACAGAGACAGTGTCAATACTATCATCGAGAACCGGCACCTCTCCTGTATCTAAGATCTGTTGAATGGTGTGGTTATCCGTTTGATCGGAAAGAACTACGCGCGGATCTGTTTCATCAGTTTCATAGTTAATAGATCGCAAGAAGTTTGATTGAATTCGGTCCGCTAAGGCTGTCCTCCCTCTTTTTATAGCAGCGTGGTAAAGGGCGTTAGCAAGCAATGAAAGTGTTACGAGACGCTGTTGTCCGTCAACAACCAGCTTTCTATCGCCTTCGGCAGTTAGGATTACTAAGCCCAAAAAATACGAGCTAGTATTAATATTTCCACTAAGGTCAGTCCAGAAATCTTCCACCTCGTCTTCTTGCCATGAATATTCGCGCTGGAATTGGGGGACCTCGAATGTATTTGAAGAGAATAATTCTCCAGCTGTACTTGCGGCAGCATTTAGCGGTGTATGCACAGGTTAATTCTTCCCTATCCTTGGTTTGAGCGTGGCGACAATAGGCGAGATCGGATCAACTGGCAAGCGCTGGCTCTCAAGGTCCGGGAAATGACTGCAGCATACTCGATAGCTCTAGGCTTGCCTGCAAGGCTCGACTGCATTGCGATCTCGGAATGGAAGGCTATGCATATAGCGCTTCCCCGCAACCCCCCGGCCGACTATGCGTTCATCGGCTCCGGATTGTAGAAGGCGCCCCTGCCTCAGCACCGCGCTCGGGCCGAGCGGTTCTAGGCATTGGCGCCGGACGATCCCGGTGGATTGCGCATGGGCATTGAGGGTCTCCGTACCGGACCACCTAACGGCCCCTCTGAAGGCACCGGGCGGCAGCAATCCGCTTGCACCGGGGCCCGCAAAATGTAGTTTGGCTGTTGCACCTGCCGCGGAGCCCGCCCGTGACCGTCACCACCGTCACCAGTAGCGAATTCGACCGGCATGCCGCCCGCGCGAAGAGGGCCGCGAAGGCCGGGCCTGTGTTCGTCACCGACCGGGGCCGGCCCGCCTATGTGCTGCTCGGCATCGAGGACTACCGGCGGCTGGCCGGCGGGCGCCGCAACCTGCTGGACATGCTGTCCATGCCGGGGCTGGCCGACATCGACTTCGAGCCGCCGCGCGCCCGCATCGAAAGCCGCCCGCCACCGCTATCGTGCGCGGGATGACGGCCGTCATGGGAAACAGCACCCTCGAAACTGCGGACAAGGCCATCGACAGGCGCGAAACCCTGGCGCTCGCCGGCGGGGACGCGGTGCGCTTCTTCGAGGCCCTCGCCGCCCCGCCGCCGCCGAACGACCGGCTCCGCGCGGCCCTGGAGGAACACGCCCGGCGCGTCGACTCCCGTTGACCCGGACGGCGGTGCAAATGCGGTGGGCTTGCAATATTCTCTAATTGTTCTAATTGCCGCCCCATCGACATAAAGGGAGCGGCGGCCATGCCGAAAGCGTTTTCCGTGGATTTGCGACTTCGGGTCCTTGCGGCGGTGGAGAACGGGCTGACCTGCCGCAGGGCGGCGGAGATGTTCGGCGTGAGCAGAGCGGCCATCCTGAACTGGCGCGCGCTCGAAAGGAGACGGGGCGGCGTGCAGCCGAAGCCGATGGGCGGGGACACGCGCTCCTGGCGCATCGAGGCCGAGCGCGACACGATTTTCGCGCTGCTGGAGAGGAACCCGAAACTCACGGCCTCCGCGCTGCGCCGGGCGCTCGAGGCGCGGGGCCTCGTCTTCAGCTACCATGCGGTGCAGAACTTCGCGAAGCGCAACGGCATCGAACTGGCGCGGGGCCCGGGCGGCCGCCGGAAGACCGGCGCATGGCAGCCGCCGGCACCAGCTTCCCGGCAGTCCTGATCCGGGAGGCTTTTCCCCATCGGGTGTGATGCCCGCCGCGCCAAACGCGGTGGGCAATCCTGCAGCCGGCGCGCGCACCTCTCCCGCATGGTCCCGCCCGCCGCGACACCCGCTCCTCGTCCCGTGTGCGCCAAGGCGCCGCGCCTCAAGTCATAACCCGTTCCCGTTCGCCAAGGGCCCGCATATAGCCCGGCCGCGGCCCGGTGTCAAGCAGTTGCAGGAAATAAATCTTGATGAGGGAACCCCGCGGCCGTTCATTCCGAGTAGAGTCGCCATCCTTCGATACGCCCGCCGGAGGCGGGCTACTCAGGATGAGGGGGGAGGAACCCGGCGCCGTTCGGGACGAGGGGGGAGGTGAAGGCCGTCCGCTCATGCATCCCCCTCCTCATCCCGGGCAGCGCCTGCGCCGCACCCCCAACCCTCATCCTGAGTAGCGACCGCGTCAGCGGGCGCGTATCGAAAGCCTGTCCTGAGCTTGTCGAAGGGGACCGCCCCGCCGCTACCCGCCGGAGAGCAGCTCCGGGGCGGGCGCGATGACGGCGAAGACGGCGCCGGCCGGGTCCTGCAGCACCGCGATGCGGCCCACCGTCGGCACGTCGAACGCCGCCTGGCACACCTGGCCGCCCGCCTCGACGGCCGCGGCCGCCGTCGCATCGGCGTCCTCCACCCGCACATAGGGCATCCAGTGCGGCGGAATTCCCGGCTGCGGCGGGGCCATCGCGCCTCCGACATGCGCCTCGCCCTGCATGAAGCTCGTATAGTCGCCGCCGCCGCCCGGCATCTCCGCCACATGCGCCGTCCAGCCGAAGACCTTGCCGTAGAACACCCTGGCGCCCTCCACGTCCGGCGTCGTCAGCTCGTTCCAGAAGAACATGCCCGTTTCGCTCATCCGTCCCTCTCCTTGTCATGCCTCGGGGTCTGCCGCCGCCACGGGCGCCCAGAGCACCTCCTCGATGCGGGCCGCGCCCACCGCCAGCATGACCAGCCGGTCGAAGCCGAGCGCGATCCCGGCCGAGGAGGGCATGCCCTGCTCGAGCGCGGAAAGGAAGTCCTCGTCGATGGGCAGATCGTCGCCATGTAGCGCCCGGCGCTCGCGCGCGGCCGCCTCGAAGCGCCGGCGCTGCTCGGCCGCGTCGGTCAGCTCGCCGAAGGCGTTGGCGAGCTCCAGCCCGCCGACATAGATCTCGAAGCGCTCCGCCGTCCGCGGATCGGCGGGGTCGAGGCGGGCGAGCGCCGCCATGCGCGCCGGCCATCCGTGCAGCACGGTCGGGCGCGCAAGTCCCAGATGCGGCTCTATGCGGTTCAGGAACAGGCGGAAGAACAGGTCCTCCCAGCCGTCCCCGCCGCCGGGCTCCAGCCCCTCCGCCCGGCAGGCGGCGGCGAGCCTCGCGGTGTCCGCCGCCAGCACGTCGAGGCCGAGCCGGTCCCGGAAGGCCGCCGCCACGGAGAGCCGCTCGAAGGGCGCGGCCGTCGGCACGCGCCGCCCGTTCCAGCGGAGCTCCGGCCCCGCCAGCGCCAGCAGCGCCTCGCAGTCGGGGACGAGGTCGCGCCAGCCCGCGCCCGCGCGGTACCATTCCAGCAGGGTGAATTCCGGGTGGTGCGTGGCCGAGCGCTCGCCATTGCGGAAGACGCGCGCGAACTGGAAGAGCCGCGGCTCGCCGGCAACCAGCAGCTTCTTCATCGCGAATTCGGGCGAGCTGTGCAGGCGGAGCCCGCGGGACCGCCCGTCCGGCTCGCCGAGCGCCGTCTCGAAGGGCGAGACATGCACCTCCATGCCGGCGGCGACCTGCAGCGCGGGGGTTTCCACCTCGACGAAACCCCGCCCGTGGAACCAGTCGCGCATGCGCCGGAGCAGCGCCGCGCGCGCGAGCAAGGCCGGGCGGCGGGCGGCGTAGGCCTCCGGGCGCCACCAGGGAATATCGCGCCGCGTCAACGGGTTGCGCCCTTGCGGGCCGGGGCCGGTATGGACGCCGCCGGACCGAACGGGTAGCGTCCGGCGCCAGCGACCCTCTGACGGAGCATCCGGGAGCCCATGAACGATATCGCCATCAATGCCGAGAACCTCTGGCGGCTGGAGACGCCGGGCCACGAAGGCTGGACGCGCACCGCGCGCGCCGGCGACCCGAAGAAATACTACATGGTCTCGACCGACAGCCATGCCAACGAGCCGCCGGACCTCTGGGCCACGCGCCTGCCGAAGAAATACCGCGAGCGCGCGCCGCGGGTCATCACCGACGAGAACGGCGTGCAGTGGCGCTATTGCGAGGGCTACCGGCCGGACCGCATCCGGGTGATGAGCTTCGAGGGCGAGGACTGGCTGCGCTCGCAGGCCGGCGCCGACCCCGAGGACCGCATCCGCGACAATGAGAGCGACGGCATCGACGCCGAGATCATCTTCCCCAACAAGGGCCTCGCCATGTGGGCGACCCCGGACCCGGTGTTCGCCAACGCCCAGTGCAGCGTGTGGAATGACTGGGCGTGGGAGCAGTTCGGAGCCTGGCCGGAAAGGATGGTGCCCGTGGCCGCGGTCGCCACCGGCAACCTGGAAGGCACGCTCGCCGAGATCGAGCGCTGCGCCGGCCTCGGCTACAAGGCCCTCACCCTGCCCTGCAAGCCCGTCTGGGGCGGGCACGATGTGGACCATGTGAACTACAATCTGCCCCATTTCGACCCGATGTGGCGGCTCGTCGAAGAGACCGGCATGCCGGTGACCTTCCATGTCTCCACGGGGCGCGATCCGCGAGCCGCGCGCGGCAATGGCGGGGCGGTCATCAATTATGTGACCCACTCGCTGTCGCCGACCATCGAGCCGGTGGCGAACCTTTGCGCCTCCGGCGTGCTGGAGCGCTTCCCGAAAATCCGCTTCGCCACCATCGAGGCCGGCATCGGCTGGGTGCCCTGGCTGCTCGACGCGATGGACGAGGCCTACCGCAAGCACCATATGTGGGTGCGCCCGAAGCTCCAGGGCCTGCCGTCGGACTATTACCGCGCGCACGGCTACGCCACCTTCCAGGAAGACCCGGCGGGCCTGGCGCTCGCGAAGGACTGGGGCCTCGCGGACAATTTCATGTGGGCCAACGACTATCCCCACCATGAAGGCACCTGGCCGCATTCCGGCGAGGCCATCGAGCGCACCATGGGCGGGCTCGACGAGGCTGACCGGGCGAAGATCCTCGGCCTGAACGCGGCGAAGCTGTTCGGGCTGACCGTGCCGGAGCATATGCGACCCGAGAGCGCGTGACCGCGGTCATCCGCCTCCGGCCCGGCGGCGCCGGACCCGTCCTGGAGGAGGAATCGGTCGGGCCGCCGGGTCCGGGCGAGGTGCGGCTGCGCCAGACCGCCATAGGCCTCGACCGCTGCGGCCTCGATGTCTCGGGGGACGGCGCGGACTTCGTTCCCGGCCTCGCGGCGGCCGGGGAGGCCGAGGCGGTGGGCGCGGACGTCGGGGGCATCCGGCCCGGCGACCGGCTGGCCTATGCCGACCTGCCCGGCGCCTGGCGCGAACTCCGCAATGTCCCGGCAGGCCGGCTGGTCCCGGTTCCGGACGACATCGACGACGCGACCGCCGCCGCCATCCTCCGCGGAGGCCTCGCCGTCCACTACCTGCTGCGCCGGCTCCGCCGCGTGCAGCCGGGCGAGACCCTGCTGGCGGTGGGCGCGGCGGGCGGCGTCGGGCGGCTGCTCTGCCAGTGGGCGGCGGCCGTCGGCGCGGAGGCGATCGGAGTCGTCGGCAGCGAGGAGAAGGGCGGGATCGCGCGGGCGAACGGGTGCAGCCACACGGTCGTCCGGGGCGGCGGCGGCCTTGCCGCGCAGGTCCGGGCGCTGACCGGGGGCCGCGGCGCGGCCGTCGCCTACGATGCGCTCGGCGGCGAGACCTTCGCCCGCTGCCTCGACTGCCTGGCGCCCATGGGCATGGCCGTCGGGTTCGGCCGCGTCGCCGGGCCGCCTGCGCCGCTCCCGCTCGAACGGCTGGAGGCGCGGTCCCTGGTCGTCGCCCGCCCGACGCTCGCCGCCTGGATCGCCGATGACAGCGACCTGCGCGCGGCCTCGGAAGAGCTGTTCGAGCTGGTCGGCGCGGGCAAGCTCAAGCCCGGCCCCGTGCGCACCTTCCCGCTCGCCGGGGCGGGCGAAGCCGTCCGCAGTCTCCTCGACCGGCGCAATGCCGAATATCTGGCGCTGACGGCGTGACGCCCGCCGGAAAACACCGGAGAAACCCCATGTTCCTCAGCCACTTCGAGACGATGGCCGCCTATAACCGCTGGGCCAATGCGCGCCTCTACGACGCCTGCGCGGGCCTGGGCGACGCGGAGCGCAAGCGGGACCGCGCCGCGTTCTTCGGCTCGATCCACAACACGCTTAACCATATACTGGTCGGCGACCGCGCCTGGCTCGCGCGCCTCGAAGGGACCGAGGACGGCGGCACCCCGCTCGACACGGTGCTGTTCGACGATTTCGACGAACTCCGCGCCGCGAGAGAAGCCGAGGACGACCGCATCGACCGCGTCCTCGCCGCGATGACCGAGGAGCGGCTGGCCGGCAACCTCGCCTACAGCAACCTCTCCGGCGCCCGGTTCCACACCCCGATGCGGCTCGTGTGGACGCATGTCTTCAACCACCAGACCCATCACCGCGGCCAGGTCCACGACATGCTGAGCCGGGCCGGAGCCGCACCGCCGGAACTGGACCTGATCTACTATATCCGCACGCTCTAAGCGGCGGCGGGCCGGCCTCTCGCATCGGCCGCAGAGCCGCCCCATATTCCCCGGATGGGCGATGTCGCGCCATATCTCGGGCCGGAAGAGGCCGACGCGGCGGTCCGGCGCGCCGTCGGCCGCTATATCCGCAGCCGGCGGGAGATGGTTCCCGGCTTCGTCGAGCGGAACTTCCGCCTGAGGGGAACGCTCGAACTCCACCGCCGGGCGGTCGGGCGGGACCTGCTGCGGGCCCCCGCCAACCTTGCGCTCGCCGGCCCCAATCTCGCGTTCGAAGCCGCCGCACGCCTCGCCGAGCGCGGCGGCTACGGCCGCGCCGCCGCCGGGCTGCGCCGGGGGCGGCGGGCGTTCGTGACCGATGTCGCGCGGGAGATCGAGTGGCGGCTCTTCACGGACCTGCTCGAATTGCCTTACGCCCAGCCGGGGCGGGGCTCGCAGCGCGATGCGCTGGCCGAGGAGATCGCGCGCGACCCGGCGGTGAGCGCCCTTCTGGAGCAGCTGTCCGCCGCGGCCGCCGGGCCCGGTTACGCCGCCTGGGCGGCCGAGGCGGCCGGACGCTACGGCGAAGCGCGCCAGGCGGTGGCCGAGCTTGCCGTGTCGCTCGTCTCCGCCGGCATCGGCGCGGCGGCCTTCCGGCAATGGACGCCGGGCGCGCTTTCGCTCGGCCCCGTCGCGGCGCAGGCCCTGGCGCAGCATGCGGCGATCGCGGGCTTTCCGCTCGGCGCGGCGGCCGGCGGGCTCTGGTACGGCCTCTTCCCGGCCAAGGCCTCGACGGTCGCGGTGGCGGGCCTCACCGGCGCGCTGGTGCTGCTCCCGGCCATGCTTTCGGCCTTCGCGGGCGTGGCCGCCGACCCGGTTCAGGCGCGTCTCGGCGTCCATGACCGCCGCCTCGCCCGGCTTCTGGACGCGCTGGAGGACCGGCTGCTCGGCGAGGCGAAGACGGATTTCAACCCGCGCGAGCCCTGGGTTGCGCGCATTCTCGACCTCGTGGACCTCCTGAACCTCCTCCGCCGCGCCGCAAATTAGCCGGCATCCATGCCCCATGCCCCGGCGATGAGTTCGTAGCTGCGCCGGCGGACCGCCTCGTCATGCGTCCAGGTGACGATGGCGATCTCGTCCACGCCGAGCTCTTCGCCGATGGCCGCGATGCGCTCGACCACCTGCTCCGGCCGGCCGACGATGGCCTGCTCGCGGAAGCGCGCGAGCCGCGCGGCCTCGCCGCCGCTGTATTCGTAGGCGGCGGCCTTCTCGGCGGACTCCAGCGGCAGGAACAGGCCCCGGTCGCGGCCGAGCCGCCAGCGCAGGCGGGGGCCGAAATGATACTGCGCTTCCTCCTCGCTGTCGGCTGCCAGCGCCCAGACGCAAATGGCCGAATGCGGCGCCGGCCAGTCCGCGCTCGGCTTGTAATGCTCGCGGTAGAGGCCGAGCGCCTCCCTTGCCCCGCGCCCGTCGGTGAAGAACCAGGCGAAGGCGTAGGGCAGCCCGAACCAGGCCGCGACCTGCGCGCCGTAATTGGACGAGCCCAGCAGCCAGACCTGCGGCACGGTATCGCCCTGCGGAAAGGCGCCGAGCCTGCCGAACGGGTGCCCTTCCGGCAGCGGCTCCGCCTTGAGCCAGGCCTGGAGGTCGCGGATGTCGGCGGGAAACTCCGCCGGGCGCTCATTGGCGCGCGGATTGAGGGCGAAGGCCGTCAGCCCGTCGGAGCCCGGCGCGCGGCCGAGGCCGAGATCGATGCGCCCCGGCGCCAGCGCGTCCAGTACCCGGAACTGCTCCGCCACCTTGAAGGGCGCGTAGTGCGGCAGCATGACCCCGGCGCTGCCGATGCGGATGCGCGAGGTCCGGGCCGCCATGCCGGCCACCAGGATTTCGGGCGCGGTGCCGACGATGGTCGGGTGGTTGTGGTGCTCCGAGACCCAGAAGCGGTCGTAGCCGAGCCGCTCGCACAGCTCGGCCAGCGCGACGGTGTTGCGGATCGCCTCGGCCTGCGGGCGGCCCTCGGCGGCGATCGACTGGTCCAGAACCCCGAGGCGCAAGGCTCAGGCCGGGTCGGCATCGAGACGCGCGGCAATGCCCCTCAGATCGTCCGAGACGGCGGGATAGCGGTGCAGCACGCGCGGGTCGTGGCCCGGCACCACCCGGTCCGGGGCGCCGGCCAGCGCCTCCAGCCGGTCGAAGCCGGCCAGCAGGTCGACGACATTGTAGACGATCGGGAACGGCCGGCGCTGCTCCAGATTGGCGTAGAAATGCGCCGAGTCGGACGCCAGCACCACGGGCCCGCGCCGGGTCTCGACGCGCACGCTCATCAGCCCCTTGGCGTGGCCGCCGATGTGGTGGACGGAAATGCCGGGCGCGAGCTGCGCGTCGCCGTCATGGAAGGCCACCTCTCCCGCATAGACCTTGCGCACCATGGTGCAGACATCCTCGACATGGTAGGGCGCCTTTATCACCTCGTGGCACATGCAGGGGCCGGTGGCGTATTCCATCTCCTGCGCCTGGAGGTGGAAGCGGGCATTCGGAAAGTCCGAAAGCGTGCCGGCATGGTCGTAGTGCATGTGGGTCACGATCACGTCGCGGACCGCGCCCGCATCGACGCCGACGAGCGCCAGGCCCTCCTTCGGCAGGCGCTGCAGCTTCCGGTTCCGCTCCGCCGCCGTCTCGTGGTTGAAGCCGGTATCGACGATGAAGGTTCGCGAGCGGCCGACCGCTGCCCAGACATAGAAGTCGAGCTGGCCGGACATGTCGTGCGGGTCGCCGCCGATCATGTTCTCGCTCATCGCGCGCTCGGCCACCTCGCCGTATTTGACCGCGTAAATCTCGTAGAGATCGCCGTCCTGCATGGGTCCGTCCCTTCGCCTCTCCGTTCTCCCGCTTGATGGCCGTGCGCCGCCCGCCTGTCAACGACGGCGCCCGCCGCGTATCGGGGAACCCCTGCCGAAATGTCATGGAATGTCATGATGTGTCATGTTTTGTCATGGGGCCGGTCTCCGTCCCGGCCGATTGCGTCGGCCCGGCGGTCGTTCGCAAGGCATCGCGGCCTCCTTGTCGGTCCGTGGTCCCCGGACGCCCCGCTGCCGGAGGAGCGTGCCTCTCCCGCGCATAATGCGCGCGCGCGTGCGCGCCCGCGTGCGCAAGGCGGCCGGCGGAACCCCGGCCGGAGCGCCAGCGGGGAGCCGGGCCCGGCCTGCCTTGCTCCCGCCTGCCGCAACGGCGGTGCCGGGCCCCGGATCCCCCGCCTGCGCGGGGGCAGGCAAGTCCGGGATGACAAAAGCGGTGCGGGGACAAGGAAGGCCACGGAGCGGGCCCCGCAGGCGGCACGCGCCGCCAGGGCCAGGGCGGCGGCGGGGAGGCCGGCGGTCGCGGTAGGGACGCCGGTTTCCCGGCGCCCCCCGCACAGATCCGGACGTGCGCGCTAACGCATCCGGCTCCTACCTCGGGTAGTGACGGCGAAGCGCACGCTTGGCCACGGGTGCCGGGTCCGG
>JAJDYL010000037.1 GCA_022825195.1 Alphaproteobacteria bacterium | reverse complement strand
CGCGTGTGCGCCCGCGCGCGCTAGGCGGCGGGGGCAGGGATCGGTTTCGGTCATTCGTGCCTCCTTGGGGGCAAAGGGCGGGACGGGGTGTCCCTGTTTCGCGCGTATCGTGCGCCGGTGCGTGCGCGGGCGGGCGGGCGTGTTGCGGCGGCGCGGTTTGTGCGCCTGATTGCCCGTGCGCCCGTGCGCGCGACAGCAGGCCGGCCGGAGGGCGCACCCCTCCCGCCTGCTCACACCGGGGCGTTTGCGGTACCCCCAGCCATGCTTTCTGCAGAAAGCGGAAAGGCGGTCCCGGGAGCCGCCTTTCCCTCACGCCTATTCTACACCATTCCTCTGGAAGTCAATCCATTTCGGGAACAAAAACTGACAATATCGGACAACTTTCTCATATCCCGTTGAATCGGCAGGATAATATCCGTGGCCGTCGATCGGAGCCGATGGCGCCGCCGCCGGCTTCCATGCCCCTTTGGCCATCCCGTGGAAACAGCGGGCTAGCCCGGCCCGGCAGGCGAAAACCGCAGGAAGGCGAGCGCGGTGCGGCCGTAGCGGCGGCGGTCGATGAGGCCGGGCAGGTCGGGCTGCTCGTCATGCGCGGCCTCGACGACGACCAGCGCGCCCGGCCTGAGCCAGCCCTCGCGTCCGAGCGCGGCGAGCGCGGGCGCGGCCAGCCCGGAGCGCCAGGGCGGGTCGAGCCAGGCGATGTCGAAGGCCGCCGGCGCGGGGCCGGGCGCGGCGGCGTCGCGGACATGGACCGTCCCGTCCCCGCCGACATTGGCCCGGAGCAGGCCGAGGGCGGCCGGGTCGCGCTCGACGAAACCGGCACGCGCGGCCCCGCGCGAGAGCGCCTCCAGCCCGACCGCGCCCGTGCCGGCGAAGACGTCGAGGAAGGCCGCGCCTTCGAGGGGCGGCCCGAGCCCGGCGTGAAGGAGGCGGTTGAACGCCGCCTCGCGCACCCGCTCGGCCGTCGGGCGCACCGAGCGGTCGGCCGGCACCGCGAGCCGCCGCCCGCGCCAGCGCCCGCCGACGATGCGGATCAGGGCCCGGTTCGAACCATGCGGACAGCTCGCCTCCTCAATTGCCGGGCGGACTCCGATAACCTAGACTGAAAACAGGCATTCGGGCGGGCCGTTCGCGCCGCCCGGCTTTTTCAAGGGAGAACGTCATGCGCAGGATCCTTATCGCCCTTTCCGCCCTGTTTGCGATGGCGGCGACCGCGGAGGCCGCCGAAATCAAGATCGGGGTGATGGTGGGCTTTACGGGCCCGATCGAATCGCTGGCGCCGGATATCGCGGCCGGCGCGGAACTTGCCATCAAGGAAGTCAATGACAGCAAGGCGCTGCTCGGCGGCGCGGCCGTGACGCCGGTGCGCGGCGACACGACCTGCGTCGATTCCGCGGCCGCCACCGCGGCGGCGGAGCGTCTCATCACCTCCGACCGGGTGAACGCCATCGTCGGCGGCGACTGCTCCGGCGTCACCACGGCCATGCTGCAGAACGTGGCCATGCCGAACGGCACCGTCATGATCTCGCCCTCCGCCACCTCGCCGGCGCTCTCCACGCTGGAGGACAACGGCCTGTTCTTCCGCACCGCGCCCTCGGACGCGCGCCAGGGCCAGGTGATTTCCGAGGTGCTGAAGGAGCGCGGCGTCGGGACCATCGCGATTACCTACACCAACAACGACTACGGCAAGGGCCTCGCCGACAGCGTCGCCACCAATTTCAAGGCGATGGGCGGAACCGTGACCATCGAGGCCGCGCATGAGGACGGCAAGGGCGACTATGCGGCCGAGGTCGCCGCGCTCGCCGCCGCCGGCGGGGACGTGCTCGTGGTCGCCGGCTATCTCGACCAGGGCGGCAAGGGCATCATCCAGGGCGCGCTCGACACCGGCGCCTTCGAGACCTTCCTGCTGCCCGACGGGATGATCGGCGACAGCCTGGTCGAGGCTATCGGCGCGGACCTGAACGGCTCCTTCGGGACGGTTCCGGGCACGGACAGCACCGGGGCGGCGACCTTCTCCGACATGGCCGGCGCGGCGGGCTTCAAGGCCGGCCCGTTCACCGGCGAGGCCTACGATGCCGCGGCCCTCATCCTGCTGGCCATGCAGGCCGCCGGCTCCGCCGACAGCGGCAAGCTGAAGGACCATGTGATGGCGGTCGCCAATGCGCCGGGCGAGAAGATCCATCCGGGCGAGCTCGGCAAGGCGCTCGGAATCATCGCCGGCGGCGGCGATGTGGACTATGTCGGCGCGTCCGCGGTCGAGCTGATCGGCCAGGGCGAAAGCGCCGGCAACTATCGCGAGATCGCCATCGAGGACGGCAAGATCGCCACCGTCCGGTACCGCTGACGGCAAGGCGGGCGGCGCGGCCCTTTTGTCGTGTCGCCCCGGCCTTCCGGCGCCCGGCGGTCGAGTGCGGCCAGCGCGCGATGATCCGCGTCGCCGGGGTCTCCAAGCGTTTCGGCGGCGTGACGGCCGTGGACGGCGCGAGCCTCGAGATCGCCGAGGGCTCGATTACCGGGCTGATCGGCCCGAACGGCGCCGGCAAGACCACGCTGTTCAACCTGATCGCGGGCGTGCTGGCGCCCGATTCGGGGCGAATCTTCCTCGGCGGGGAAGAGATTACCGGCTTCAGGCCGCACCAATTGTTCCACCGCGGCCTGCTCCGGACCTTCCAGATCGCGCATGAGTTCGCGACGCTCACCGTGCGCGAGAACCTGATGACGGTGCCCGCCGGCCAGACCGGCGAGAGCCTGCTCGGGGCGTGGCTCAGGCCCGGACAGGTCCGCGAGGAGGAGCGCGCGAACCGGGAGAAGGCCGACGAGGCGATCGACTTTCTCGGCCTCGACCGCGTCGCCGACGAGCGGGCGGGCAACCTTTCGGGCGGCCAGAAGAAGCTGCTGGAGCTCGGCCGGACGATGATGGTGGACGCCCGCATCGTGCTGCTGGACGAGGTGGGCGCCGGGGTCAACCGCACGCTGCTGCGACGGATTTCCGAGTCCATCCTTCGCCTCAATGTCGAGCGCGGCTACACCTTCTGCATGATCGAGCACGACATGGAGTTCATTTCCCGGCTCTGCGACCCGGTGGTCGTGATGGTGGAGGGCGCGGTGCTGACCCAGGGCCCCGCCGACCGGGTCATGGCCGACGAGGCGGTGATCGAGGCCTATCTCGGCCGGGGCCCGGCGGCCGGCCGGTGAGCTTCCTCGAAGGCGACGCCATGACGGGCGGCTATGGCGGGGCCGACATCGTCCACGACTGCTCGATTTCCGTGGACCGGGGCGAGATCGCGGTCATCGTCGGCCCGAACGGGGCGGGCAAGTCCACGGCGATGAAGGCGCTGCTCGGCATGGTGCGGCTCCGGTCCGGCAGCGTGCGGCTGGGCGGCGAGGACATCACCGGCCTCTCGCCCCAGGACCGGGTCGGGCGCGGCATGGCCTTCGTGCCGCAGACCGACAATGTGTTCGTCACCATGACGGTGCGCGAGAACCTGGAGATGGGCGCCTTCCTCCGGCGCGACGACATTGCCGCCACCATGGAGCGGGTGTTCGAGCTGTTTCCGGCGCTCCGCGGGAAGCAGGGCCGCCCGGCCGGCGAGCTTTCGGGCGGCCAGCGCCAGCAGGTCGCCGTCGGGCGCGCGCTGATGACCGAGCCGGCCGTGCTGATGCTGGACGAGCCGACCGCAGGCGTCTCGCCCATCGTGATGGACGACCTGTTCGCGCGGATGCTGGAAATACGCAGCGCCGGCATCGCCATCCTGATGGCCGAGCAGAACGCCCGCCAGGCGCTCGCCATCGCCGACCGGGGCTATGTGCTCGTCACCGGCCGGAACCGCTTCGCCGACAGCGGCCGCGCGCTTCTCGACAATCCGGAAGTGCGCCGGTCTTTCCTGGGAGGCTGAGCGGTGCCGCCCGACATTGCGAATGCGGTGGTCCTGCTCGGCAATTACGTCGTCGTGCCGGGCCTCGCCTACGCCGCGCAGCTTGCGCTCGGCGCGCTCGGCATCACGCTCGTCTTCGGCATATTGCGCTTCGCGAACCTGGCGCATGGCGACCTGATGGCCTTCGGGACCATGGCGACGATCCTTGCGACCTGGCAGCTCCAGGCGTGGGGCGTGGGCTTCGGCCCGCTGCCGACGGCGCTGCTGGCGCTGCCGTTCGGCATGGCCGCCGCCATCGCCGCCGCGCTGGCCGCCGACCGGCTGGTGTTCCGCTTCTACCGGCGGAGGCGCAGCGCGCCCATCGTGTTCGTCATGGCCTCGCTCGGCGTCATGTTCGTGCTCAACGGGGCGGTGCGCTTCATCGTCGGCCCCGACGACCGCCAGTTCTCGGACGGCGGGCGTTTCCTTGTGAAGGCGCGGGAGTTCAAGCAGGCGACCGGGCTCGCGGAGGGCCTCTCGATCAAGACGACGCAGGGCATCACGGTCGTCGTCGCCGTCATCGTGGTCGCCCTGCTGTTCCGGTTCCTGCAGCGCACCCGGACGGGCAAGTCCATGCGCGCCTATTCGGACAATGAGGACCTGGCGCTGCTCTCCGGCATCAACCCGGAGCGCGTGGTGCTCATCGCCTGGGCGATCGCCGCCTCGCTCGCCGCCATTGCCGGCGCGCTTTACGGGCTCGACAAGAGCTTCAAGCCGTTCACCTATTTCCAGCTCCTGCTGCCCATGTTCGCCGCCGCCATCCTCGGCGGCATCGGCCAGCCCGTGGGCGCCATCGTCGGCGCGGTGATCGTCGCCTTCTCCGAAGTCACCGTCACCTACGCCTGGACGAAGTTCCTGCGCTACCTGCTGCCCGAGCCCTGGCATCCCGGCGGCCTCGCGCAGATGCTCTCGACCGACTACAAGTTCGCCGTCTCCTTCCTCATTCTTGTGCTCGTCCTGCTCATCCGCCCGTCCGGCATCTTCCGGGGGCGGGTGCTGTGACGCCGGCGCTCAGGAGCGGCCTCGCCGTCGCGGCGGTCGGAGCGGCGCTTGCGGCGGTCGGCTTCGGCCAGTCCTGGCCGCTGGCGCTCGCGGTGCTGAACCTCTGCCTCATCTCCGCCCTCATGTCGCTCGCGGTCAACATCCAGTGGGGTTATGCGGGCCTCTTCAATATCGGAATCATGGGCTTCGCCGCGCTCGGCGGGCTCGCGGGCGTGCTCGTCTCGCGCCCGCCCGTGCCGGCGGCCTGGGCCGCGGGCGGCGGGGGCCTGTTCATCGCGCTCGTCATCCTGATGGCGGCGGGCGGCCTCGCGCTCGCGCTCGCCCGCACGCTGCCGCGCAGCCGCGCCCGCGCCGTGGCGCTGGCGGCGGTCGC
>JAJDYL010000115.1 GCA_022825195.1 Alphaproteobacteria bacterium | reverse complement strand
GCGTTCTCGAAGGCGGCGCGGGTCAGGATGCGGTCGGGCGTCAGGTCCTCATGGATCATGGCGACGATGCGCCGCCCGGTCTCGTAGGCGTATTGCGCGCGCTCCTTGTGCGGGGCGGGCGGCGCGGCCGAGCCCGGCAGCGACATGCCGAGCGCCTCGGCGAGCGAGTTCATCGTCGTCGCCGTGCCCATGGTGTTGCAATGGCCGGGGCTCGGCGCGGAGGAGGCCACCATCTCGATGAATTCCTCATAGCCGATCTCGCCCGCCGCCTGGAGCTTGCGCGCCTCCCAGACGATGGTGCCGGAGCCGACGCGCCGGCCCTTCCACCAGCCGTTGAACATCGGCCCGCCATTCAGCGAGATCGCCGGCAGGTTCGCCGTCGCCGCCGCCATGATCATCGCCGGCGTGGTCTTGTCGCAGCCCGTGGTCAGGATCACCCCGTCGATGGGATAGCCGTGCAGCACCTCGACCAGGCCGAGATAGGCGAGGTTGCGGTCGATGGCGGCGGTCGGCCGGCGCCCGCTCTCCTGGATCGGGTGGACCGGGAACTCGATGGCGATGCCGCCCGCCTCGCGGATGCCGGCGCGCATCCGCTCCGCCAGCGTCTGGTGGATGCGGTTGCAGGGCGAGAGGTCGGAGCCGGTCTGCGCGATGCCGACGATGGGCCTGCCGGACTGCAGCTCCTCCCGCGTGATGCCGTAGTTCATGTAGCGCTCGATATACATGGCGGTCATGCCCGGATCGTGCGGGTCGTTGAACCAGTTCCGGCTGCGCAATTCCTTCCCGGCCATGGCGCGGTCTCCCCTCTGCTCGGAGCCGCGAGCCTAGCGAAGCGTTTTGCTGCCGGGAAGCCGTGCGCTACACTCCGGCGCGCGGCAGGACGGGGTCCGGGAACGGTCATGCAGGGAATGCGGGTAACGGTGTTCGGCGGCGCCGGGTTCGTCGGGCGCTACATCGTCAAGCGGCTGGCGGCGGCCGGCGCCGGCGTGCGGGTCGCCTGCCGGGACCCGGAAAGGGCGAAGTTCCTGAAGCCCGCCGGCGGCGTCGGCCAGGTCGTGCCGGTGCAGGCCAATTTGCGCTATCCGGAAAGCGTGCGCGCGGCGGTCGAAGGGGTCGATGCGGTCATCAACTGCGTCGGCATTCTGGCGAGCCGCGGGCCGCAATCCTTCTCCGCCATCCACGCGGCGGGCGCAGGCGCGGTCGCCGCCGCTGCCGCGGAGGCCGGCGCGGGCGCGCTGGTGCACATCTCCGCCATCGGGGCGGACGCGGAATCGACGGCGGCATACGCCCGCTCCAAGGCCGCCGGGGAAGCGGCGGTGCGCGAGGCGTTCGCGCAAGCTGCGATCGTCCGGCCGAGCATCGTCATCGGGCCGGAGGACGATTTCTTCAACCGGTTCGCGCTCCTCGCCCGGTTCCTGCCGGCGCTGCCGCTGGTCGGCGGCGGCCTGACGCGCTTCCAGCCGGCCTATGTCGGCGACGTGGCGGATGCGGCGGTGGCGGCGCTCGACCGGAAAGGCGGCCTGTTCGAGCTCGGCGGGCCGAAGACCTACACCTTCAAGCAGCTGATGGAGCTGCTGCTGGCGGAGATCGGCCGCAAGCGCCTGTTGGTGCCGGTGCCGTTCCAGGTCATGCAGGCCCAGGCCGCCTTCATCCAGTTCGCGCCGGGCGCGCCGGTCACGCCGGACCAGGTCGAATTGCTGAAATACGACAATGTCGTGTCCGAGGGCGCGGCCGGCTTTGCGGAGCTCGGCATCGAGCCGAGGGACATCGAGACCGTCATTCCCGCCTATCTCGAGCGGTTCCGCGTCCGCGGCAGCTTCTCCCGGCGCGGATCGGCCTGACGCTGCAGGCGTCCGCGCGGCCCGCCGGAGGGCGCGAGGCGCGCGCCATCGCGGCGGCGCTGCTCGCGATGGTGTTCTGGGGCGCCTGGTTTCCGCTCTCCCGGCTCTCCGTCACCGGGTCGATCACGCCGGAGGACCTGGCGATCCTGCGCGTCGGCGTGCCGGCCGTGCTGCTGCTGCCGGTCGCGCTCCGGCTGGGCTTCAGGGCGGGCAGGGCGGGCTGGTGGGGCACGGCGGCGATGGCCGGCACCATCGGCATCCCGTTCGCGCTGGTGCTGGGCACGGGCCTGCTGCACGCCCCGGCCGCGCACGCCGCGATCTTCATTCCCGGCACCTTCCCGGCGCTGACGGCGCTGCTCGGCATCCTGCTGCTCCGCGAGCCGGCCGGCCCGGTCCGGCTTGCCGGCGTCGGGCTGACGGCGGCCGGCGTCGGCCTGACCGCGGTCTCGGCGCTCGGGAGCGCGCCGGCGGGCGGCCTCGGCGGCTATGCGCTGTTCCATCTGGGCGCCTGGATGTGGGCGGTCTACACGGTGACGGCGCGGAAGGCGGAGGTCTCGCCGCTCCATGCCGCCGCGATCCTGAGCACGGTTTCGACCGCAATCTTCCTGCCCTTCTTCTTCCTGTTCGGCGAAAGCCGGCTGCTGGAGATTCCCTTCCATTCCCTCGTCTGGCAGGCCTTCGTCCACGGCATTCTGGGCGGCATCGTCTCGATCTGGCTCTACAGCCATGCCATCGGCGTGCTGGGGGCGGGGCGCACCGGCGTCTTCGCGGGCCTCGTGCCGGGCCTCGGCGCGCTCTTCTCCGCGCTGCTGCTCGGCGAGAGCCTGGCCTGGCCCGAACTCGCCGGCCTCGCGGTCGTCACGGCCGGCATCGTGATGGTGCAGGCGGGGCGGTAGGCCGGCGTCCCTCGCTACCGTCCCCTTGCGATCCGGGTTTCGGCGGCGAGGTTCCACCAGGCCCCGGCGACGATCATGCCGGCGCCGAGGAGCACCATCCTCTCCGGCACCTCCAGATAGAAGACGAAGCCGACCAGGCCGAGCAGCGGAAGCTGGATATAGGTGACCGGCACCACGACGGAGATGTCGCCGAGCCGGATGGACTGGTTCATGGTGAGATGCGCGACCACGCCGGTGAAGCCGACAATGGCGATCCAGCCCGCGTCCTCCCACACGACCGGCGTCCACTGGCCCCAATTGGCGAGCGCCGCGATGGGGAGCTGGATAACCAGCATCCAGAGGACGATCTGGATCGGCGTGTCGGTGCGCATCAGCTCCTTGGAGAGCACGTTGGCGCCCGCATAGCCGGCGGCGCCGAAGATGCAGACCAGCGCCGCCCATTCGACCGGCACGGCATGAGGCCGCAGGATGACGAGCACGCCGGCGAAACCGAGCGCGATCACCGCCCAGCGCCGGAATCCCGCGCGCTCGCCGAGGAAGCCGACGGCGAACAAGGTCGCCCAGATCGGGGTTGTCGCCATCAGCGCGCTCATGTCGATCAGGCTCAGCATCGCGATGCCGTAGAACCAGGCGTACTGGCCGGCGAAATGGACGCCGTTGCGCGCGAGGTGCAGCAGCGGCCGGCGCGTGGCGATGCGCCCGGCCGCGAGCGCGAGCGGCAGGGCCGCCAGCAGGCCGACGAAACTCCTGAGCACCATGATCTGCGCCGTGGACATGGTGTCCGAGAGCTGCCGCGCTGCCACCGCCATCGCCATGAAGCAGAGCACCGTGGCGCACATCCAGAGCGCGCCGACGACATTGTTCCGGGCGGCGGCGCGCCGGTCGGGCGCCCTCATCCGCGCGGCGCAATCCCGGCGAGCAGGCGGTCCACCATCTCCGGCGCCTCGCCTACATAATTGCCGGGCTCGCAGAGGCGCGCGAGTTCGCCGCGGTCGAGCTTTGCCGTGACCTCCGGCATGTCGAGCAGCACGTCGAGCAGGGCGCGCCGCTCGTCCGTGGCGATGCGGCAGGCCTCATAGACGAGGTCGTGCGCCGCCTGCCGGCCGAGCGCGGGCGCCAAGCCCATCATCACCGCCTCGGAGACGATCAGCCCGCGCGTCAGGTCCATATTGGCCCGCATGGCGTCCGGATCGACGCGCAGGCCCTCGACGAGGAAGCGCGTCTGGGCGAGCGCGCCGGACGCCAGAACGAAGGCTTCCGGCAGCGCCGCCCATTCCACATGCCAGGGCCCGGTGGACCGTTCGAGGTCGGCGGCCATGGCGTCCATGACGAGGGCGGCGCGGCCCTGCACCTGCTTGGCGCAGGCGAGGATAAGCTCGCTGGAAACCGGATTGCGCTTCTGCGGCATGGTGGAGGACCCGCCGCGGCCAGGCGCGAAGGGCTCGAACACCTCGCCCGTCTCGGTCGCGGTCAGCAGCACCACGTCGGTGGCGACCTTGGCGAGCGAGCCGGTGACGAGCGCGAGGAAGGCCATCGTCTCGGCGATGGTGTCGCGCGCCGTGTGCCAGGCGATGGCGGGCCGGGCGAGGCCGAGCTCCTCCATCAGCGCATCGGCGACTTCCAGCCCGCGCCCGTGCAGCGAGGCGAGCGTGCCGGCCGCGCCGGCGAACTGGCCCGTGAGCACGCGCGGGCGCAACTGGTCGAGCCGCTCCAGATGGCGCTCGACGGGCGCCAGCCACACCGCCGCCTTGTAGCCGAAGGTGATCGGCAGCGCGTGCTGGAGGTGCGAGCGCCCGGCCATCGGCGTGTCGCGATATTCGCGGGCAAGGCGGGCCAGCCCGTCCCGGACGGCGACGAGGTCCACTTCCACGAGGGCCAGCGCGTCGCGGATCTGGAGGACGACGCCCGTGTCCTTGATGTCCTGCGTGGTCGTGCCCCAATGGACGTAGCGCCCGGCGTCCCCCTCGCAGAGGGCGGCAAGGCGGTGGACCAGCGGCATGATGGCGTAGCCGACCCGGTCCACCTCCTCGCGCATGAGCGCCATGTCGATGAGGTCCGCATCCGCCTTGGCCGAAATCTCGGCCGCCGCGTCCTCCGGGACGATGCCGAGCCGTCCCTGGACCCGGGCCAGCGCCGCCTCGACATCCAGCCATTTCTGCACCTGGCCGCGCTCGGAAAACACCGCCCGCATCGCGTCGGAGCCGAAGAGGTTCCCGTAGATTCCGCTGTCGATGATGGAGACTGGCATCGCCCCGCATTTCTCCGCTGCCGCCGGCGCGCGCAGCCTAGAGCGTTTCGGTCCCTGCTGGAATCGTCCCCCGCTTGCGGGCGCGGAAAGGCGGAGGCAGTCTGTCGGCGCGGTTGCGGCGGGGAGGACCGGCGATGGTGAAGGCGCTTCTGTTCGATGTGTTCGGCACGGTGGTGGACTGGCGCGGCTCGGTGGCGCGGGAGGCGAAGAACGCGCTGGGGCCGAAGGGCTACGATCTCGACTGGCACGGTTTCGCGCGGCGCTGGCGGGACCGCTACCAGCCGGCCATGGAGGAAGTCCGCAGCGGGGCGAGGCCCTACACCATCCTCGACGTGCTGCACCGGGAGAACCTGGAGGCCCTGCTGGAGGAGTTCGGCGTGTCGGGCCTGAGCGAAGCCGAAACGGACGACCTCAACCGCGCCTGGCACCGCCTCGACCCGTGGCCGGACGCGGTGCTGGGCCTGTCGCGGCTCAAGCGCAAATACATCGTCGGCACCTGTTCCAACGGCAATATCGCGCTCATGGTGAACATGGCCCGCCATGCCCGGCTGCCCTGGGATGCGATCCTGGGCGCGGAGGTCGCGCGGGCCTACAAGCCGCAGCCGGACGCCTACCGGCTGAGCTGCGCCGCGCTCGGCCTCGCACCGGAAGAGGTGATGATGACCGCGGCCCACAATGGCGACCTGCACGCCGCCGCGGCCCAGGGCATGGCGACGGCCTTCGTGCCGCGCCGGACGGAGCACGGCCCCGGCCAGACGACCGACCTGGAGGCCGATCCCGGCTTCACGGTCGTCGCGGACGACTTCATCGACCTCGCGGACCGGCTCGGCTGCCCCTGACGCCGGTTCAGGCGGCGGTCAGCGCCTCCTCGACGAAGTCCAGCCGGTCCTGGCCGAAGAACATCTCGTCGCCGACGAAGAAGGTGGGCGCGCCGAACGCACCGCGCGATACCGCCTCCTCGGTATTGGCGATCAGTTGCTGCTTGATCGCCGGCTCCTGCGTGGCGGCGAACAGCGCATCGGCGTCGAGGCCGGCGCCGGTGAGCACCTCGCGCAGCACGTCGAGGTCGCCCGTGTTCTTTTCCTCGACCCACATCGCCGTGAACACCGCGTCGGCATAGGTCTTGAAACAGCCGTCGCGCTGGGCCGCGAGGCAGCCGCGCATGAGCCCGAGCGTCATGATCGGGAAGAACGGGTTGCGCTTGTAGGGAACGCCGTAGCGCCTGGCGAAGCGCGGCAGGTCCACAGTGTAGTAGGCGGACTTGGCGGGCACGTCGCCCGGCGGCGCATTGCCGGTTGCCTTGAAGACGCCGCCGAGAAGCATCGGCTTCCAGGCGATCCCGGCCCCGGTGCGCGCGGCGATGCCGGGCATCTGCGTGTGGGCGAGATAGGCGGTCGGTGAGCCGACATCGAACCAGAATTCAAGGCGTTTCGGCATGGAGGACTCCCGGTCTCCGAGGCGTTTTCCGCACTATAGGGCACGAACCCGGCGCATTGACAGGACAGGCCGGTTCGGGAATGGTCCGGGGCCTTTTCCGGGGAGGGGGAATATCCATGGCTGACGGGAGCATGCAGGCCGCAATCGACCGCGCCTGGGAGGATCGCACCGACATCGGGCCGGACACGAAGGGCGAAGCCCGCGAGGCCATCGAGGCGGCGCTCGACGCGCTCGACCGGGGCGAGGTGCGGGTCGCCGAGAAGGTGAACGGCGACTGGCATGTCAACCAGTGGTGCAAGAAGGCGGTGCTGCTCTCGTTCCGTCTCGCCGATTCCGCTCCGGTGTCCGGTGGGCCGGACGGCGCGCCCTGGAATGACAAGGTGCCGTCCAAATTCGAGGGCTGGGACGCGGCGCGCTTCGCCGAGGCCGGCTTCCGCGCCGTGCCCAACTGCGCCGTCCGGCACTCGGCCTACATTGCGCCGGGCGCGGTGCTGATGCCGTGCTTCGTGAATGTCGGCGCCCGGGTCGGCGAGAACACGATGATCGACACCTGGTCCACCGTCGGCTCCTGCGCCCAGGTGGGCGCCAACTGCCATATTTCCGGCGGCGTGGGGCTCGGCGGGGTGCTGGAGCCGCTCCAGGCCGAGCCCGTGATCGTCGAGGACAACTGCTTCATCGGCGCGCGCAGCGAGGTGGTGGAAGGCGTGATCGTCGGCGAGGGCGCGGTCCTTGCCATGGGCACCTTCATCTCCGCGACGACCAAGATCGTGGATCGGGACACGGGCGAGATAAGCACCGGCAGGGTGCCGCCCTACGCGGTGGTCGTGCCGGGAAGCCTGCCGGGCCGGCCGCTGCCGGACGGGAGTCCCGGACCGAACCTCTCCTGCGCCGTGATCGTGAAGACGGTGGACGCGCAGACCCGCGCCAAGACGGCGATCAACGACCTGCTGCGCGACTGATGTCCGGGGGCGCCCTCGACCTCGCCCGCGCCCTGATCCGCTGCCCGAGCGTCACGCCGGAGGACGAGGGCGCGCTGGATGTGCTTGAGGCGGCGCTGAAGCCTCTCGGCTTCGCCTGCGAGCGGATGCCGTTCAGCACGCCCGGAACGCCGGACGTGGACAATCTCTACGCCCGGCGCGGCAGCGAGGGACCGCTGTTCTGTTTCGCCGGGCACACCGATGTGGTGCCCGCGGGCGATCCGGACGACTGGAGCGTGCCGCCCTTTTCCGCGACAGTGGCCAATGGACGCCTCACCGGGCGCGGCGCAGCCGACATGAAGGGGGCGATTGCGGCCTTCGTGACGGCCGTTTCGCGCCTCGGCCCGGTTCCCGGCTCCATCGCGCTGCTCATCACCGGCGATGAGGAGGGGCCGGCGGTCAACGGCACAAGGCGGATGCTGGAGCGGCTGGCGGAGCGCAGCGAGCGCCTGGACGCCTGCGTTGTCGGCGAGCCGACCAATCCCGCGCGGTTCGGCGAGATGATAAAGATCGGCCGGCGGGGCTCGCTCAATGCGCGCCTTGTCGTGGAGGGCGTGCAGGGCCACGCCGCCTATCCGGACCTGGCCGACAACCCCGTCCACCCCCTGCTGGCCATGGCGCACGGCCTCGCCTCGACCCCGCTCGACGAAGGGACGGCGCATTTCCAGCCTTCGTCGCTCCAGGTCACCAGCGTCGATGTCGGCAATCCGACTACCAATCTGATCCCGGCGCGGGCCGAGGCTCGTTTCAATATCCGGTTCAACGACCTGCATACGGGCGCCGGCCTCGAAGACCGGTTGCGGCGGACACTCGACCGCCAGGGCCACAGCTACGAGCTGGAGGTCTCCGTAAGCGGCGAGTCATTCCTTACGCCGCCGGGGCCGCTGGTGGACCTGGCAGCGGAATCGATGCGGTCGGTCACCGGGCGAACCCCCGAACTCTCGACGTCGGGCGGCACATCGGATGCGCGTTTCATCAAGGACTATTGCCCGGTGGTCGAGCTGGGCCTGGTGAGCCGGACGGCGCACAAGGTGGACGAATATCTGGAAATCGAGGACCTCGACAACCTGACACGCGTTTACGAGGCGATGCTCGCGGGCTATTTCCTCTCCTGACACCGCTCGGGAGAGCGTTTCGAATGCTCTGGGAACTTCGGACGGGTTGCGCCGCCGCACTGGCGTTGGCCGGCGGGAACACGGGGCCGGTTTCCGCGCTGACGGACTTCTGGCGCTCGTTCCGGGCGGCCGCGTACGCGTTCCCGCTGTCGCTGCTGACCCTGGTGCTGGCGCCGCACGGTTTCGAGGTCACCGGGAAGCTGGTCGCAGCGGACATCCTCGGCTACGTGATGACCTGGACCGCCTTCCCGCTCGTCGCCGTCTATCTGGCGGACCGGATGCAGGTCTTCCCGAACTACTGGCGGTTCATCACCGCCACCAATTGGGCGAACCTGCTGCAGAGCGCCGTCTTCACAATCGTCGTGCTGGTGAATGCGTCCGGCGCCATGCCCGAGCCGATTGCGGCAATGTTGTTCATGGCGGCCTGGTTCTGGATCCTGCTGTTCAAATGGCGCCTTGCCCGCAACGGCCTCGGGATTGCGAACTTCCCCGCAGTCGGCATCGTTCTGCTCGATCTGGGGCTCCGGCTCGTCATTGCCCGCGCGTTGATCTGGTTCGGGACCTGAACGGCCGGGAGCGCCGCGGCCTGCCGCCGGTCTGCAGCGGCAAGGGTCCCGGCGGGCCGGCCGTGCGGTTGACAGCGGGCCGGGCGGGCGGGTAGAAGCCGGGGCTTCCGGGCCGGGATGAATGCGATGAAGGTCGTCCGTTCGCTGAAGACGTTGAAGAAGCGCCACAAGGACTCGCAGGTTGTGAGGCGGCGCGGGCGCATCTATGTGATCAACAAGACCAACCGGCGTTTCAAGGCCCGGCAGGGCTAGTGCGCTGCGCGCGCTGGCGTTCGCGGTCCTTCTTGCGCTTTCGGGCGGCGTCGCCGCCGCCGACCAGAACGATCCCGAACTGCCGGCGCTGTTCGACCGTCTTCAACAGCCGTTGACGCCGCAGGAAGCGCAGACGGTGGACCGGCGCATCTGGCTGCTCTGGCTGCACTCCGACGACAAGGCCGTCAACCGGCTCATGGCCCAGGGCGTGATTGCGATGCGGCGCGGCGCGTTCGAACGCGCGTTTGAGCGCTTCGATGAAATCACCAGGCGGGCGCCGGATTTTGCCGAAGGCTGGAACAAGCGCGCCACCGTCCTCTACATGATGGGACGCCACCGGGAGTCAGTGGCCGATGTGCAGCATGTGCTCAACCTCGAACCCCGCCATTATGGCGCGCTATCGGGCCTCGGCATGATCCTTGTGACGCTCGGCCGCGAAGAGGCCGCGCTGGAATGGCTGCACCGCGCGCTGGAGGTGAACCCCTATCTCGACGGGATCCGCCACCTGGCGGACGAGATCGGCGAGCGCCTGAAAGGCAAGCGGATATGACCCGGCTGCCGGCTGCCACGCTGGCGCAACTGGAGGCGGCCGGCGTCCAGTCCGGCCGGCCGCTCCTGATCTCCGATGCGGACGAAGTGTTGTTCCGCTTCGTCGAATCCTTCGTGAGCCATATCGAGGAACGCGGCCATTTCTTCGACTGGTCGTCCTTCCGCCTGACCGGAAATGTGCGCAGGACAGCCGACGGCACCGTGCTGGACCAGTCCCAGATCTTCTCGCTCCTGCAGCAGTTCTTCGCCGAGCGCGCGGAACACATCCCGCCGGTTCCCGGCGCGGCGGAGGCGCTCGCCCGGCTTGCGCGCGCCGGCGTGCAGATCGTGGTGCTGACGAACGTCCCCGCCGCAGCGCGCGACGCCCGGCGGCTGGCGCTCGCCAGGAACGGAATGCCCTACCCCGTCGTCGTGAATACGGGGGACAAGGGGCCGGCGGCCGCCTGGCTCGCAACTCGTGCAGGAGGCCCCGCCGTCTTCGTCGATGACGGGCCGAACAACCATGTCTCGGTCAAGCAGGCGGCGCCCGGCATCGCGTGCCTGCATTTCGTGGCGACCGAGCGCCTCGCCGGGCTGGTCGACATGCCGCCGGAAGCGGACGGCCGCCCGGCGGACTGGCCGGCGCTGGAACGCGCGATCGCGGCGTCGCTCGGGCTTACTTGTGGCGGAACGTGATCCGTCCCTTGGTCAGGTCATAGGGGGTCATCTCGACATCCACCCTGTCTCCGACCATGACGCGGATACGGAATTTGCGCATCTTCCCTGCGGTGTGCGCAATGATCTCGTGCTCGTTTTCGAGTTTCACGCGAAACATCGCGTTCGGCAGCTTTTCGGTTACGGTCCCGCCGAAGACCATCATTTCCTCTTTCGGCAAAGGCAGGCGCCCTCCTGTTCGTGTTGACCGGCCCTTTATTCAGGATAGCAACCGGCCTCGTCAACCGAGACCGTCCGAACCGGCCCCGCAAACCACCGCGACAACGCGCTCGTCCGCCTCCGGCTTATAGGCGCCGGCGGTCAATGCGGCGAGTGCCGCCGCGCCCGAAAGTTCCGCCGCCACACCCGCCTCGAACCAGAGCCAGCGCGCCGCCTGCCGCATCGCCTCGTCATCGACCAGCACGATGCGCTCGACGCCCGTGGCGATGAGTTCGAGATTGATCTGCGCCGAGCGCAGCGGCGCCAGGGTGCCGGCCTCCGTCCCGATCCGCTCCAGGGTGATGAGGGTCCCGGCCGCCAGGCTGTCGTGAAGCGTCGGCGCGCCCACGGGCTCGACGCCGATTACGCGGATGGAAGGCCTTATCGCCTTGAGCGCGGTCGCAACCCCGGCGATCAGGCCGCCGCCGCCGACCGCGACGAGAACCGTGTCGGCATCGGGCACATCCTCCAGCAGTTCGAGCCCGAGCGTGCCCTGCCCGGAAATGACGGCCGAATCCGCAAACGGGTGCACATATACCCCGCCCCTGGCCTCGGCATGAGCGAGTGCCGCCTCGTTGGCCTCATCGAACACGGACCCTGCCACCTCCACGGCGGCGCCCCAGCCGCGCAGCTTTTGCGCCTTGGCCTCAGGCGTCGAGGTCGGCAGGAAGACCCGCGCCGGCACGCCCAGCACGGATGCGGCATAGGCAACGCCCAGGCCGTGATTGCCGCCCGATGCCGTAGTGAGGCCGTTCGGCGCCTCCAGGCCGAGCGCCTTGTTGAGCGCGCCGCGCGGCTTGAACGACCCGGTGACCTGGAGGCACTCCAGCTTCAGGAACAGGGGCCCCGGACAGGGCGGATCGCGCAATGCCGCCGCCTTCAGGACCGGCGTGCGCCGGACGCCGCCTGCGATGCGCTCGGCAGCGGTGCGGATCGTCGCGAGACTGACCGGACCGTTCGTCACCGCCCGGCGAGTTCCAGCCATTCGTCCTCGGTCAGCACCCTGACGCCGAGTTCTTCCGCCCTGCGCTTCTTGGACCCCGCTGCCTCCCCGGCGATGACAAGGTCCGTCTTCGCCGAAACGCTCCCCACGACCCGCATGCCGATCTGCTCCGCCCGCGCCTTCGCCTCCCGCCTGCTGAGAGCGGCAAGCGTGCCGGTGAAAACGACCGTCTTGCCGGCCAGTGCGCCGACATCCTCCCCGGCGGTGGAGGCAATGCTCGCGGCGCCCTCGACCGTCACCTCGGCGGCCAGCGCCTCAACCATCCGCGCACTCCGCGGATCGGCGAGGAACGCCACCAGGTCCTCCGCGCGGCCGGCCCCCATGCCGTCTATGCCGATCAGCGCATCCCACGCTTCGCCCTCCCGAGAGACCGCCGAGGCCGCCGCCTCCAGCAGCGCATCGAGATTGCCGTAGTGCCGCGCAAGCAATCGGGCATTGCCCTCGCCGATATGGCGGATGCCGAGCGCAAAGAGGAAGCGGTCGAACGGCACCCGCCGCCGGTCGTCGATGGCCGCCAGCAGGTTGTCCACCGACTGCTCGCCCCATCCGTCGCGCTCAAGCAGGTCCGCCCGGCGGTCGCGCAGCCTGAAGATGTCCGCCGGCGCTTCGATCAGCCCGTCGGCATGGAACGCCTCGATGTGCTTGCGCCCGAGGCCCTCGATGTCAAAGCCGCCGCGGGACACGAAATGCTTGAGCCGCTCGACCGCCTGCGCCCGGCAGAAGAGCCCGCCCGTGCAGCGCCGCACGACGTCGCCGCCATCGCGCCGGGCCTCCGAGCCGCAGACCGGGCAGGTTTCGGGCAGGCTGAACGGCCCGGTTCCCTCCGGGCGCCGGTCGAGCCGGACTTCCAGAATCTGCGGAATGACGTCGCCCGCACGCTGGATGACGACCGTGTCGCCGACACGAATGTCCTTGCGCCCGATCTCATCCTCATTGTGCAGGGTCGCGCGCGAGACCACCACGCCGCCGACCGTGACGGGCCGGAGGACCGCGACGGGGGTCAACGCGCCGGTCCGGCCCACCTGCACCAGAATGTCCTCCAGAACGGTCTCGGCGCGTTCGGCCGGGAACTTGTGCGCAATCGCCCAGCGCGGCGCGCGTCCGGCAAAGCCCAGCCGCTCCTGCCAGTCGATCCGGTCCACCTTGTAGACGACGCCGTCGATGTCGTAGTCGAGAGCGGCCCGCAGTTCGCCGATGGCCCGATGAGCCGCAATCAGCGCCCCGGCGTCCTCGGCGCGCGTTCCGTTGGGCTCGACCTCGAAGCCCCATTCCTCGAGCCGCTCGAGCCAGGCGGAATGCGTTTCGGCCGGGCGCTCGCCGATCTCGCCCCAGCCGTAGGCGAAGAACCGCAGATGCCGCGCCGCCGTCACCGCGGGGTCGATCTGGCGCACCGACCCGGCAGCCGAATTGCGCGGATTGGCGTAGAGCGGCAGGCCCTCCCGTTCCCGTTCATCGTTGAGCCGGCGGAATTCGCCGTGCGCCATGTAGATCTCGCCGCGCACTTCCAGAACGTCCGGCGCCCGCCCCGACAGGCGCTTCGGCACGCTTTCGACGGTCTCGATATTGCGGGTGACATTCTCGCCTTCGCGCCCGTCGCCCCGCGTCGCCGCCTGCACCAGGCGCCCGCCTTCGTAGCGCAGCGCAATCGAAAGGCCGTCGATCTTCGCTTCCGCCGTCATTGCAAGCGGCTCTTCGGGCGCGAGACTGAGGAACCGGCGCACGCCCCGGACGAATTCGCCGACATCCTCCTCGTCGAAGGCATTGCGCAGCGACAGCATCGGGCGCGCATGGACGACCTTCTCGAAACCCGGAGCGGGCCGGGAACCGACCCGCAGGCCGGGGCCGTCGGCCGGCGCGCGGTCCGGGAAGCGCGCCTCCAGTTCCGTATAGCGGCGCATCAGCGCATCGTAGTCGGCGTCCGAAACAGCCGGCGCATCTTCCCCGTGATAGCGCCTGTCATGTTCGGCGAGTTCTGCGGCGAGGCGGGCCATTTCCGCCGCGGCCTCGCTCGCTTCCATGCTGTCCGGACGCTCCTTCATCCGCCCTCGCCCACGATAAGCGCATGGGCGGCCCGCCTGGCCGCACCGGTTATCTCGGCACCCGCCAGCATACGCGCAACCTCCTCCTCCCGCCCGCCATCGTCCAGTTCCGCCACATGGGTGCGCGCTTCGTCCTTGGACACCCTGAAATGCCGTGAAGCCCGCGCCGCCACCTGGGGCGTGTGGGTGACGATCAGAACCTGGCCGGCCTTTCCCAGCGCCGCCAGCCGCGCGCCCACCGCCGCAGCCGTTGCGCCGCCGACCCCGGCATCCACCTCGTCGAAAATCATGGACGGTCCGCTCTCGGCCGCCAGCGCCGCCTTCAGGGCCAGCGCGAGGCGCGCGAGTTCGCCGCCGGAGGCTATGCGGCCCAGCGCGCCGAATGGCATACCGGCATTGGTCCGGACCTCGAAGCGCACCCGGTCCGCGCCCGAAAGCCCTGCCCGGCCGGGCTCCACGACCGCGCGGAACGCCGCTTGCTCCAGCTTGAGCGGCGGCAGTTCGCTACCGACGGCGCGCGCCAGGGCACTCGCCGCCTCGCGACGACCGGCGGTGAGCGCAGCCGCGGCCCGGTCGAATACCTCCTTTGCGCGCGCTGCCTTCTCTTCCAGATCTGCGGCGCGGCAGCCATCCTCGTCGAGCGCCTCGACCCGCCGGCGCATATCGTCCAGCAGCGCCGGCAGCGCCTCGACCTCAATCCCGTGCTTGCGGGCGGCGTCGCGAAGCGCGAACAACCGGGCCTCGACCGCATCCGCCGATGCCTCGTCTTCCTCGATGCGGCCGCCGAGCCCCTGAACCAGCCGCTCCGCTTCCTCCGCCTCGATTGTCGCCCGGTCGAGCGCCGAGAGCGCCTCGTCGAAGAGGCCGTCCGCCTCCCGGCCCGCATGCGCAAGCGAGCGGGCGGCGCCCCGCAACGCGGCGGCGGCATCGTCTCCCAGAAGGGCGCGGGCTTCCGTGGCCGCCTCCAGTATCTTCCTGTGCGCCAGAATCCGGCGCCGGCGGGTCGCCAGACATGCCTCCTCGCCGACCTTCGGGGCCAGAAGCTCCAGCATTTCCAGCCCGGCTTCCAGCTCCTTCCTGGCCGCCAGGTCGCGCGCCAGGGCGTCTCGCGCCGCCGTTGCGGCCTCCTCCGCCCGGACCCGCGCCCGCCAGGCGGCGGCTGCAGCGCCCAACAGGTCGTCGTGACCGGCGAACCGGTCGAGCAGGCCGCGATGCGCGGCTTCGTCCAGCAGGCCGCGCTGCTCGAATTGACCGTGGACTTCCACCAGTTCCCGGCCGAGCCGCCGCAGCAGGCCGGCCGCTACGGGCGTGTCGTTTACGAAGGCGCGGGACCGTCCGTCCCGTCCAAGCGTGCGCCGCAGGACCAGGTCCTCGCCCGCGTCGATGTCCAGGTCCCGGAGAATGGCAGCCGCTTCTTCCGGGGCGGCGTCGAAACAGGCCGCCACATCGGCCCGGTCCGCGCCGGCCCGGACGAGCCCGCTGTCGGCTCGCGCGCCCAGGGCCAGACCGAGCGCGTCCAGCAGGATCGACTTGCCCGCGCCGGTCTCGCCGGTGAGCACGGAAAGGCCCGGTCCGAAGGAGAGGTCCAGCCGTTCGATCAACACCACATTACGGATAGCGAGCCCGCGCAGCATGGCGGCCGGGGGTTATCCCTTGGGGGCCGCCGGAGGCGTTCCGGCGGGCGGCGGCAAGGCTCCGCCTTTCCCTCCGGCGCGTTCCTGCTCCATCGCCCGGGCGCGTTCCTTTAGAGCCTCGTCTTCGGCTGCCCTTTTCTCGGCCAACCGCTTCGCCAGCTCCTCGGCGCGCTCCCCGCCGCCGCCGATCGACTTCACCGGGTCGAACACGGCGTTCCAATTCCTCGAGAACCAGCCGTCTCCCGTGCCTTGCGATGCGCTTTCGCCCTTTTCGACGAGCTCGTAACTGTCCACGTACCACTCGTTTCCCGGATAATTGTGCTGGAGCACGGCGGCCACCCTGACGGCCTCCTCGTCCAGCCCCACGGCGGTATAGGCCTCCGCCAGGCGATGCAGCGCCTCCGGCACATGGCTGGTCGTCTGATATTGCTCCACGACGATGCGGAACCTGTTGATCGCAGCCAGCAGGTGGCCCTGGCGCAGATAGAAACGGCCGACGCTCATTTCCTTTCCGGCCAGATGGTCCCGCGTCAGATCCAGCTTCAGGCGGGCGTCATGCGCGTAATCGGTGCCGGGAAAGCGGCGCACCACCGCCTCCAGCGCCGAGCGGGCCCTGCGCGTAAGGCTCTGGTCGCGTCCGACATCCGAGATCTGTTCATAGTAGGAAATCGCCGTCAGATAGTAGGCATAAGCCACGTCCGGGCTGCCCGGATGAAGCTCGACATAGCGTTGGAGCGCGGCGATCGCCTGATCGTATTCGTTCGCCTGGTAATGGGCGTAGGCCCCCATCAACTGCGCCTTGGTGGCCCAGACCGAGTAGGGATGCTGGCGCTCCACCTCGTCGAACCGCTGCGCGGCGACCTCATAATTGCCTCCCAGCAGCGCGTCCATGGAACTGTTGTAGAGCTCCTCTACCGAGCGCTCCACATATTCCGGGCCCTCGTCGGTACTGCATCCGGCAAGCATTCCGACGGCGCACAGAACAACGAGGACATTTCGCCAAAGACGACCGTATGCCCGACTCACAGCACCCTCATGGCAGCGGGGGGAGGTGGCTCCAGTTTATGCCATGCAGGCGCCGAAGCATAGATTCAGGCGACGACCCGCTGCGCCTCCGTCTCGGCGCCTTCCAGTCTCCACGCCGACTGGTCGGCGAACAGCGCCCGCAAAACCATATTGTTGAGACGGTGACCGGATCTGAAGCCCTGGAACGCACCGAGAATCGGCGCGCCGGCGAGAGCGAGATCGCCGACAGCGTCGAGCACCTTGTGGCGCACAAACTCGTCGGGATAGCGCAGACCGCCGTCATTCACCACGCCGTCCGGCGAGATTGCCACGGCATTGTCCAGCGTCGCGCCCTTGGCATAGCCGCGCGCGCGCATCCATTCCAGCTCATGAAGGAATCCGAAAGTGCGCGCCCGGCCGACCGTTTCCGAAAATGTCTGGCAAGCCGAATCGAAATCGAAATGCTGGACACCGACATGAGGGTGGTCGTAGTCGATCGTGCAGGAAACCCTGAACCGGTCGGAAGGCAGCAACCGGGCCCAGCTCTCGCCGTCCTGCACCTGGACCGGCTTCAGGACCTCGATCCGAGGCCGCGACCGGGAAGGCTGGGGCCGGACGCCCACGCATCCGATCAGGAAGGTGAAATCGTCCGAACTTCCGTCCATGATCGGCAATTCCGGCGCATCGACCTCAATTGTGGCATTGTCGATCCCGGCGCCCGCCAATGCCGCCAAAACATGCTCGGGAGTGCTGATGCTGACGCCGTATTCGTTGGACAGGACGGTGCATAGCGTCGTATCGACGACCATGTCCCATCGCCCGCGTATCACCCCGGCATCGCCGGCAACATCGAGGCGCCGGAATACGAAGCCATGTCCCGCGGGAGCCGGGCCCAGCGTCAAATGCACCTTGCGTCCGCTATGGATACCAATGCCTTCGCAGGCGATGGAAGTGCGTAAAGTCCGCTCTCCGCGATCCACCCAACTCGCGAGACGTTCGACCGGATTTCCCTCTCGTTCGATCATTGCGGATTAATATAGCTTTCCAAACTGTTGAATCGGCAAGGGAACCATATCCGGGTGTTTCGCCACTCCACAAGTCACACTTTGTTAAGGAATGTTACGACGGGATCGGCCTGGGGCGTCCTGCCGCTCAAGAACCCGGAACATGCGAAAACGAGGCTGGCGCCGGCGCTGACGTCCGAAGAACGGCAAAAGCTGTTCCGGCTGATGGCGGAGGATGTCCTGGCAGCCCTCGCCGATTCGAAACGGCTGGAGGGGACGCTCGTGGTGACCCGCAACATATGGGCGCAGGCGCTCGCCGGGAAATACGGGGCCGCGATACTGGAGGAGAGCGAGAATCGCGGCCAGAGCCCTGCCGTCGCCGATGGCGCAGCGGCGCTCGCCGGCCTCGGGGCCGGCACCGTCCTGGCCCTGCCCGGCGATGTGCCGCTCGTCTCGCCGGCTGAAATCGACCGCGTCCTGACCGCTCACGGGCCGGCCCCGGCCGTGACCATGACGCCTGCGGCCGACGGGCGGGGGACCAACTGCGTGGCCTGCTCGCCGCCCGACGCCATCCCGTTCCGTTTCGGCCATGACAGTTTCGAGCCGCACAAGGCCGAAGCGCGGAGCCTCGGCATCGAGCCGCGCATCCTTGAGGGCCTGCCCGGCATCGCCCTCGATGTGGACAAGCCCGAGGATTTGCGCATGCTGCTCGCGCAGGGCGGCGCCTGCCGGGCGCTCGCATGGTTGAACGGCACGGACATACCGGCACGCCTGGCCGGGGAGGAGAGGGTTATATGACGGCGCTTCAGTTCGGGATCATGAACCGGGGACAATTCCCGGTCGGCGACGACCCGAAACTGCACTGGGACGAGATGGTGGAGCAGGCGCGCGCGGCCGAGCGGCTCAAGTTCGATTCCATCATGAAGGGCTCTCACTACAGTTCCTGGCCGCTGATGGACTTTCAGCAGGTCCCGTTCCTCGCCCGCATGTCCGGCGAATGCCCGTCCCTGCGGCTGCTCTGCGGCATTTGCCTGCTGCCGTTGCACAAGCCGCTCGATGTGGCAGAGATTTTCGCCAATATCGACGTCATGAGCGGCGGCAAGCTCATCTTCGGGATCGGGCTCGGTTACCGGGAAGTGGAATTCAGGGCGTTCGGGACGACGCAGAAGGACGCCGTGCCGCGCTTCGTCGAGAGCCTCGAGGCCATCCGGCGGCTCTGGACCGAGGATCGGGTCACGATGAAGGGCTCGCATTTCGAGCTCATCGAGGCCGCCTGCACGGTCAAGCCCCTCCAGAAGCCGATGCCGCCCATCTGGGTCGGCGCCAATGCCGACCGGGCGATCGAACGCGCCGCCAGGCTGACGGACGCCTGGTTCATCAACCCGCACAACACGGTGGCCACGACCGCCCGGCAGATGGAGGTGTACAAGCGCGCCCTCGACAAGGCGGGCAAGCCGATGCCGGCCGAACTGCCCATGATGCGGGAGGTCGTGGTGGGCCGCTCGCGCGAGGAGGCCATCCGCTCCGCCGAGCCCTACCTGATGGCGAAATACCGGGCCTACAAGGAATGGGGCCAGGACAAGGTGATGCCGGAGGGCGACGGCGATTTCGGCCAGGACTATGAGGACCTTCTCAAGGACCGGTTCCTGTTCGGGTCGCCCGACGAGGTGGCGGAGCAGATCATCGGCTACATCCACCGCTTCGGCGTGAACCATTTCGTGTTCGGCATCCAGTATCCCGGCATGCCGCAAAGCATGGTGCTGGACGAGATGGAGATGCTTGCCGAAGAGGTGATCCCGAAAGTGCGCTCGGGCGTCTAGGGCCGATTCAGAAAGCGAGCTTCGCTGCGCCCAGCATGCGCAGGGTGCGGCTGTCCTGGACCAGCAGCGCGACGCCGCCCGGCGCATCCTGCGCGGTCTCGACCTTGAGTTCGCCTTCGATCGCCTTGCCGTTCCACTCGGCCACCTGCACGATCTCGCGCACGACATTGCTGTAGCTCAGATGCCGGCCGGCGTTCTCGCCGCGCTCGATATCCTGGTCGAGCCTGCGCGCGAAGCGCACCAGCTGGATACGCGCGGCACCGTCTCCGGCCGGCAGGGAATAGCCCAGAATCCCCGGCCCGCGCCATTCGAGTCCGACCTCGATACGCGAGCCCGACATCGCTTCCGCCTGGGCGATGGCCACCTTTATCCGCTTCGCATCGAAGCCGACCACGTCATACCGCCCGTCGATCACCATCTGGGGGGTATAGACATTGCGGCGGCCCAGCACCGGGCTGTAGGCGTATTGCCGGTCCGTTCCGGCCTGCGTCGCGAAAGGGTCCGGCCAGCCGAGACGGTCCCAGTAGTTCACATGGAAGCCAAGCGCGATAACGTCTTCCTCGTCCGCGAGGTGGCCGAGAATCCTGTCGGCGGGCGGGCAGGAAGAGCAGCCTTGCGAGGTGAAGAGTTCGACCACGACCGGCTTCGAGGCGCCGCCCCATGCGCTGGCGGCAGCCAGCAGGCCGGCCGCAACGAGCAGCGCCCTGGAAAGAACGGCTCTCATTCGAACACCGCCACCGCCCGGATCGGGCTGCCCGTGCCGCCGCGTATCCTGAGCGGGAAGCCGATGAAGCGGAACCGGCCGCGGCCGATTACCGCCTCCAGGTTGGCCAGGCACTCCATGTGGGTGATCCGGCGCTCGGCGCAGGCGCGGTGGGCCCGGAAGTTGAGCTCGCCCTCCGGAGCCGGGCTGACCGCCTCGACGCCGAACATGCCGATCCCCCTGTCGGCGAGCCAGTGGACCGACTCCGTCGCAAGGCCGGGGAATTCATGCCCGTAAGCCGGCGTGCCGAACATGCGCCGGTTGACGCCCATGGCCAGCAGCACGGTATCGCCCTCGCGAATCTCCTCGCCGGAGGCTTCGAGCGCGGCCTCCATCTCCGGCACCGTCACCGCGTGGCGCGGCGGCGGCTCGCCGAGGTCGAGGCAGATCGCCGAGGTGTAGAAGCGTTCCAGCGCCATCCGGTCGATCGACTGGGCTTCCGGGTCGGGATCGAAATGGCAGAACGCATCGACATGGGTGCCGGAATGGTCCGAAAGCGAGAGCGTCAGCGATTTCGAGGTGAAATCGAAGCCGCCGGCGCTCTTGATCTCGGAATGGTCGTTCCAGACCGTCACGACCACCGGCGGGTGGGACGGATGGTGAGCGGTGCGGTGATGCAGTTCGCGGGAGAGATCGACGAGTTCCATCAGACCGGCCTGTCCCCTTCCAGGGTTACCCGGTGCATGGTCCGGCGGTAGCCCTGATAGTCGTTGAGCGCGTAATGCTGCGTGCAGCGATTGTCCCAGAACGCGATCGACCCCTCCTGCCAGCGGAACCGGCAGGTGAATTCCGGCCGCGCCGCCTGCCGGTAGAGGAAGTCGAGCAGCGGCCGGCTTTCCTCCGCGGTCCAGCCGTCGATGCGCCTCGTGAACGCCCCGTTGACGAACAGGCACTTGCGGCCGGTTTCCGGGTGGGTGCGCACCACGGGATGGCTGGTCTCGATGGTCTCGTCCACCTCGTTGAGCTTGGTGGTGCGCGTTGCATTGGCGGCGTCGCGGCGGGCCTTGTTCGTGAAGATGTCGGAGCTGTGGACGGCGCGCAGCCCCTCCAGCATCTCCTTCATGCCGTCCGACAGCGTTTCATAGGCGAGATACTGGCTGGCGAACATCGTGTCGCCGCCCGCCGGCGGCACTTCCAGCGCATAGAGGATCGAACCCAGCGCCGGCGCCGGCAGGTAGGTGACATCGGAGTGCCAGACGCCGCCGATATTGTCGGTCGCCTCCGGCTCCTTCAGCACGGGCAGGATTTCCGGGTGTCCCGGCAGCGACTCGTAATAGCCGTGGATGTTGAGGTCGCCGAAACGCCGGCCCACCTCCTTGTGGCTGTCGGGATCGAGCTTCTGGTCGCGGAAGAAGATCACCTGATGGTCGAGAAATGCCCGGCGCAGGGTATCCACCTGCTCATCCGAGAGCGCATCGCCGAGATCGACGCCGCGGACCTCGGCGCCGAGCGCACCCGCCACCGGCCGAACCTCGATGCTGTTGGACTTCATGGCGTTCCTCCCCTATCACTCCGGCGGAAACTTACTCTATCGCCCCGTTCGAAACCAAGCATGACGATGCCCGAACTTCAGGGCCGGCTCGACCGCGCGGCCCGCCGCCATGAGACGCCCTGCGGCGACGGCAGCATGGTCTGGCGCGAATGGGGCGCCGGGCGGACCGTGCTGCTGCTGCACGGCTCCTTCGGCTCCTGGACCCACTGGCTGCGCAACATCGAGGCGCTGGCGGCGCGGTTCCGGGTGCTGGCCTGCGACCTGCCGGGCATGGGCGAGAGCGCCCTGCCGCCCCTGCCGTTCGACGCGGGCAGCCTTGCCGACATCCTTGCCGAGGGGTTGAGGCGCCTTGCGCCGGAGCCGTTCCATCTGGTCGGCTTTTCCTTCGGCGGCATCGTCGGCGGCCATGTCGCCGTGCGGATGCTGCCCCGCATGCTGAGCTACACCGCCATCGGCTCCAACGCGCTCGGCCTGCCGATGGCCGCGAGGGCCACGCTTCGCAAGCCCAACAGGAACATGGGCGAGGCGGAAATCCTCGATCTCCACCGTCACAATCTGGGCGTCCAGATGTTCGGCGACGCGGGGAAGATCGACGCCGTGGCGCTGGCGCTCCAGAACGCCAACACGCGCCGCGCGCGCATCCGCTCCGGCAGCATTCCGGCCGGCGACAGCCTCGCCCGGCGGCTTCGCGAGATGGCCGCCGCCGGACTGCCGATCCAGGGCATCTGGGGCGAGCGCGACGCCACCGCCGGCGACCTGCTGCACACGAGGCGCGCCCTGTTCCGCGCGGTCCAGCCCGGATGTCCCTTCCATATCGTGCCCGGCGCCGGACACTGGGCCGCCTTCGAGGCGCCTGACGAGATAAACCGCATCCTGATCGAAAGCCTGTCCGCCATGGAGGTCCCCGCGTGCACGCACTCGAAGCCATAGCCACCCGGCGGTCCGTCCGCGCCTTCAGGCCGGACCCGGTGCCGATGGATATCGTCCGCGAGATCCTGGAGGTCTCGGCCCGCGCGCCCTCCGGCACCAACATGCAGCCGTGGAAGGCGCGGGTCGTCACCGGCAAGGCGCGCGAACGGCTGGTCCGCGCCGCGCTCGCCGCCGGCAGGAACGGGGCCGAACTGAAGGCCGAGTACAAATACTACCCCGACCGCTTTCCGGAGCCCTATCTCTCGCGCCGGCGCAAGGTCGGCTGGGACCTGTACGGCCTGCTCGGCATCCAGAGGGGCGAGACCGACAAGATGCGCGCCCAGCACGCCCGCAACCAGATGTTCTTCGATGCGCCCGTCGGCATCGTCTTCAGCGTGGACCGCGTGCTGGAGATCGGCAGCTGGCTCGACTACGGCATGTTCCTGGAGAACGTCATGGTGGCGGCGCGGTCCTTTGGCCTGCACAGCTGCCCGCAGGTCGCCTGGACGCCCTACCACGAGACCGTCCGCGAGGTGCTCGGCATGCCGGAGGACGAGGTGGTCGTCTGCGGCATGGCGCTCGGCTACGAGGACGAAGACGCCGTCGAGAACAGCCTGCGCACCGAGCGCGCGCCGCTGTCGGACTGGGTTTCGTTCCTCGACGAGTAAGGCCGCCCCCTCCGTCTCCCGGGGCGGCGTCCGGCGGGCGGCTCAGGCGAACTCTTCGGAGGCGGCCCGCCATCCGGACATCGCGCCCGTGTCGACCTCGATGCCCAGCCCCGGCCCGTCCGGCAGGCGGACATGGCCGTCCTCGATGTCGAGCGCGCCGCGGACCACCGCATCGCGCAGCGGGTTGGCGTTGACATCCATCTCCAGGAGCCCTTCGCCGCCCACCGCCGCCAGGATGTTGGCCGAGTGGAGCAGCCCGAGCCCGCCGGCAAGCCAGTGCGGGCAGTAGGTGCGCCCTCGGGCGAGTGCGCGGCGCGCAATGGCGACATTGTCGGACACGCCGCCCCACTTGCCGACGTCGGGCTGCATGATGTCCAGCCAGCCGAGCGCCCGGTCGATCAGCCCGTGGTCCGTCAGGTTTTCGCCGCCTGCAAGAGGCAGGCGCATCGCGGTCCTGAGCCGTTGCCAGTCCCTGTCCGGCGCATCGGCCCGCATCGGCTCCTCCAGCCAGCCGACACCCGCATCCGCCAGCCACCCGGCGGCCTCTTCCGCCGCCTCCGGGTCCCACCTCTGGTTGGCGTCCGCGAAGAGCCGTTCGCCCTTGGCCATCTCCCGGCGGATCGCGCCGACATTGCCCCGGTCGATCCCGTCGCCGAAGCCGACCTTGAGCTTGAAATTCCGATGGCCCGCCTGCCGCGCCCGGCCGGCCATCTCCGTCCCGTCATCGGGGTTGAGGCCGCTGGCATAGACGGGAATGCGGTCCCGCGCGCCGGGATCGAGCAGACGGCGCAGGGGGACGCCCCGGCGGCGCGCCGCCAGGTCCCAGAGCGCCTGGTCGGCGGCTGCGACGACGGCGGCAACCGGGCCGTATTCCCCTGACTGGATGGCGAGCACGCGCAGTTGCCCCATCATCGCGGCGTAATGGGCCGGAATGTCGTCCACGGTCCGCCCGAGCAGCAGGTCCGGCAGCAGCCGGCCTGCGAGCCGCGCGCGGTATTCGGTCGTGATCGACGGGAAATTCCCCCAGATGTCGCCCCAGCCGACGGCGCCGTCGGCATCTTCCAGCGCGACCATCGCGATGGACCGCTCGGTGATGGAGCCGAACGACACCACCACCGGGTTCGGCACCGGCGCGCGGAAAACCTCGATCCGGATGCGCGCGACCCGGATCGCCCCGGCGGCCTGCCCGCTCACGGCCGCTATTCCGCCTCGGTCCGGAGCATCACGGCCACGAACCGGTCGTCGCCGCCGCGGTTCACGAGCAGCAGGACCGAGCGGCGCCCGGCATCGCGCACCGCCGCGATACGCGCCTTCAGGTCCTTCGGACTGCCGACCGCGGACTGGTCGGCCTCGATGATGAGGTCTCCCGCCTCGATGCCCTTCTCTTCGGCGTCGCTGCCGGGTGCGACACCGACGACGACCAGGCCGCCTCTCTCCAGCGTTTCCTCGTCGAGCTCGTATTCCCTGCGCAACTCGTCGTTCGGCCGGGCGACGACAAGGCCCAGCTCCTCGACCGGATGTTCCTTCGTTCCGCCCTCCGCCGAGGCGCTGGCCGGATCGTTCTCCTCCAGACGCCCGACAACGACTTCCAGGCGCACGATCTCGCCCTTCCGCCAGACCTCGACCGGCACCGTCGCGCCCACTTCCGCATCGGAAACGATGCGCGGCAGGGCCCGCATTCTCGCCACCTGCCTGCCGTCGTAGGACAGCACGATGTCGCCCACCTGCAGGCCGCCCTCGTCGGCAGGGCTGCCCGGCAGGATGGCCGAAACCAGCGCGCCGCGCGGTTCGCCGAAACCCTCGAAGGCCGCGGCGATTTCCTCGGTCACGCTCTGGATGCGCACGCCGAGCCAGCCGCGCCGGGTTTCGCGGAAGCGGCGGAGCTGCTCGATCACGGGGGCGGCGAGCGAGGCCGGCACGGCGAAGCCGATGCCCACGCTGCCGCCCGACGGCGAGGTGATCGCGGTGTTCACGCCGATCACCTTGCCTTCGAGGTTCAGCATCGGCCCGCCGGAATTTCCCTTGTTGATTGCGGCGTCGGTCTGGATGAAATCGTCATAGGGGCCGGCGCGGATGTCGCGCTTGCGGGCGGAGACGATGCCTGCGGTCACCGTGCTGCTGAAGCCGAAGGGGTTGCCGATGGCGATGACCCAGTCGCCGACACGGGTCTTGTCCGACTCCCCGAACTCCAGAAACGGCAGCGGGTCCTCCGCCTCGACCCGGAGCACCGCCAGGTCGGTCTTGGGGTCGCGGCCCACGACTTCCGCCTGCAATTGGCGGTCGTCCTGCAGGCGGACCGTGATTTCGTCCGCCTCGTCGATGACGTGGTTGTTGGTGACGATGATGCCCGAGGGGTCGACGATGAAGCCGGAACCGAGCGATACCGCCCGGCGCGGCGGGGCGCCATCGCGTTCGCCCGGCTCACGGTCGAAGAACCGCTTGAAGAACTCCTCGAAGGGCGAACCGGGCGGGAATTGCGGCATGTCGGGGAGGCGCCGCTGCTCGACGGTCTGCCGGGTGGAGATGTTGACGACGGCCGGCAGGGCCTTCTCGGCGAGTTCGGCGAAGCTGTCCGGCGTACCGTGACCGTGGACCGGCGGCGCAACGGCCATTGCCGCTGCGAGCAGGATCGGGGCGATGGCTAGGCGCATGGCGTTGGACCCTTGTCCTCCGTTCGGGCTGGCGGCCCCGGCTCAGGCGGCGTTTTCGCGCGCATGGGCATAGTTCACGCCGGTGAACCAGAGCATGTAGTCCATATAGGTCGTCGGCGGGAATTTTGGAGGATCGTCGGGGCCGCAGCAGGTCGGCAGGCAGGCCATTTCGTAATCGATATTGCAGTCGAAGAAGAACGGGACGGCGTAGCGTTCGCGGCCGGACCGGTTGAGGACCCGGTGCGGCGTCGAGAGGAAGCGCCCGTTGGTCCAGCGGTGGCCCAGATCGCCGATATTGACGATGAAGCAGTCCGGCTCCGCAGGGGCGTCCACCCATTCGCCCGAGGGCAGCCGGATGGAGAGCCCGGGCACATCGGTCGTCGCCAGCAGCGTCATGAAGGAGCTGTCGGTGTGCGGCGCCAGGCTGAACTCGTCCTCGTCGAAATGCTCATGCGCCGCGTAGCGCGTGAGCCTCAGCGTGAATTGCGGGTCGTCGAAGGCCTCGTCGAAATGGTCCGGAGCGAGGTCGAGCGCGCGGGCGTAGAGCGGCACGAGCTGCATCGCCACCCGCTCCATCGCCTCCGCATAATCGAGCACGGTTGCGCGGAAGCCCGGCAGCGCCGCCTCGTCCGGCCACCGGTTCAGCGGGCGGAAGCGCTTGCCCGCCACCACGTCGGGATGGTCCGGCGGCAGGTCGCGCTTCAGGAAGAAGGCCTCGTTCCGGTTCGGCCGGTCGCCGTGATAGATGCGGGATGCGCGCGAGACGCTGCCGCCATAGGGCATGTAGCCGACATTGTTGGCGTCCGCCCTGAGGTCGAGCTTGGCTTCGAGCGGCCGGGCGTGGAAACGCCGGGCCTCGGCGAAGACCGCATCGACCAGGGCCCGGGGTACCCCGTGGCCCCGCAAATAGTAGAAACCGACATTGCGGCAGGCGTCGGAAAGCTCGGCCGCCGCCCGTTCCGGCCCCCCCGGTTCGCCCCGGAGAACCGGGCCGATATCGATAATCGGAATAGGTGCCGTGCCCATCTTCGCCTATGCTCCCGGACCGTCAGCGAAATCGGCGCCATATTCCCCCTCCCGGCGCCCGATGGCAAGAAAGGGAGGCAGTCCGATGCCTGCAGAGTCGCCGATCTGGCCCGCGCCCCTGGACCATCTGCGCCTCGACAGCGACGACCCGGCCGGGCTCGCCGGCTTCTACGCCCGTCTCCTCGGCTTCGACAGCTTCGAATTGCCGGACGGCAGCCGGCTGCTGCAGGGCCCAGGCCGGCGCCTCGTGGTCGGCGAAGGCACGCCGGGCGCGCGGCCCTATCACGGCTTCCGGCTCCGGGACCGGGCGCAGCTCGACGCCGTGCGCGCCTTCATCGCAGGACAGGGGATCAACATGGAGCCCTCGCCCTCGGCCGTGTTCGACACCGACGCGGTCGCGGTGCGCGACCCGGACGGCTGGCTCTCCGTGTTCGGCCTGCCGCGATCCGACCTGCCCGCGGTCCGCACGGTCAACGGCGTGCCGGGCCGCAGCTTCGCCGCCCGCCTGCAGCATGTCGTGGTCGCGAGCCGGAATCTCGACGGCATGATGCGCTGGTACGAGGAGGTGCTCGGCTTCGCCCCCTCCGACTATGTGCTGGCGGACATGGACGACCCCGACTCGCGCCGGGTGGCGTTCTACCGCTCGGACGAGGAGCACCACAGCTTCGCCGTCTTCGCCGCCTCGGAAACCAGGGCCGACCACCACGCCTACGAGACCGGCGGCTGGACCGATATCCGCGACTGGGCCGACCATCTGGCCAACAACGAGGTGAAGATCTGGTGGGGCCCGGGCCGCCACGGCCCCGGCAACAATCTGTTCTTCATGATCCGGGACCCGCACGGCGACCCGGTCGAGCTTTCGGCGGAGATCGAGCGCATGCCGCGCGAAATGGCGCCCCGCCTCTGGCCGGCGGAAGAGCGTACGCTCAATCTCTGGGGCCCCGGCTGGATCCGCGAGTAGGACGGTCAGCCGGCGGCGAGCCGGGCCGTCGCGCGCTCGATTTCGACTTCGCGCTCGGTCTGCCGCGCCGCGGCTGCCGCGCTCACCGCTTCGACCACGGCGGCGCCGGCCCGGTCGGGACTGCCGGCGTCGAAGGGCGGGTGCGGGTCGTATTCCATGCCGAGCTGGATCCGCTCCGCGGCTTCGGCGCCCAGCAGTTCCCCCGCCACGGTCAGCGCGAAATCGATCCCGGCCGTCACCCCGCCGCCGGTAATCACATTGCCGTCCACGACCACGCGCTCGGCCACCGGCTCGCAGCCGAAGGCGGCCAGCATCGGCAGGGACATCCAGTGCGTCGTCGCCCGCCTGCCCCGGAGCAGCCCCGCCGCGCCCAGCACCAGCGATCCCGTGCACACGGAGGTGACGTAGCGCGCGCCCGAGGCCTGGCGGCGCAGGAAGTCCAGCACCTCCTCGTCGTTGAGCAGCGCGTTCATGCCCGCGCCGCCCGGCACGCAGACGAGGTCGAGCTGCGGGCAGTCGGCGAATGTCTTGCTCGGCAGCAGCTGCATGCCGCCGGCGGCCGTTACCGGGTCGAGGGTCTTCCAGAGGAGATGGACCTCGGAATCCGGGAACTTGGTGAAGACCTCGTAGGGGCCCGTCATGTCGAGCTGGGTGAGGTTGGGGAATAGCAGAAGGCCGGTCTGGAATGGCATGGCGGTCTCGGGCCCGATGGTTGCCGGTGTGGTTCGCAGGCGATATGGAGCGTCCTGCACCCGCTTCAAGCCGGTCCCGGAGCCGGGGGCGGCCCGGCGGGAAACGCGCCCTGGAGTTTCTTGCCGTGACCCGTTTTCCGGAACCGCTTCTCGCCGGCTACCGTTCCTTCAGGCGCGGGCGCTATGCCCGCGATCGCGCCCGCTACCGGGTGCTTGCCGAGGAGGGACAGGCGCCGGAGGCCATGGTCATCGGCTGCAGCGATTCGCGGGCGGCGCCGGAGACGGTCTTCGATGCCGCGCCGGGCGCGATTTTCACGGTCCGCAATGTCGCCAACCTGGTGCTGCCGTACGAGCCGGGCGGCGCTCGCGACGCGACCGCAGCCGCGCTCGAATTCGCCGTGCAGGGCCTCGAAGTCCGGCATATCGTCGTGCTCGGCCACGGCGGCTGCGGGGGCATCCGCGCCGCGCTCAACCCCGGATCGGAGCCGCTTTCCCCCGACGATTTCATCGGCAGATGGATGAAGCCGGTGGCGACCGCCGCCGACGCCATGGTCGGCGACGGGACGCTGACCGGCGCGGAACGGCAGACCGCCCTCGAACGCGCGTCGATCCGCCGGTCGATCGCGAATCTGCGCACCTTCCCCCGCGTGTCCGTGCTGGAGGAGCGCGGCCGCCTCGGCCTGCACGGCGCCTGGTTCGACATCGCGGAGGGCGAACTCTGGACGATGGACCCGGAGACCGGAGATTTCTCCAGGGCGGGGTAGAGCCGCGGCGGCGCTTACGCCCCTGCGGCGGCGCCCGCGCCTGCGTCTATCGCCCGCTCGGCCAGCAGCCGGTCCTGCACGACCGCCTCGCGGACCGCGCGCTGCAATTTCTCGAACGCCCGCACCTCGATCTGGCGGATGCGTTCGCGGCTCACGCCGAATTCGCGGCTCAGATCCTCGAGCGTGGCCGGGTCCTCGCGCAGGCGGCGTTCGTGCAGGATGCGCCGCTCGCGATCATTGAGCGCTTCCATGGCGCCGGCGAGCATCCGGCGGCGGCGGTCCAGTTCCTCGCGCTCGCCGTAAAGCGTCTCCTGGCTCTCGCTTTCGTCGGCCAGCCAGTCCTGCCATTCGCCCTCGCCCTCGATGCGCAGCGGCGCGTTGAGCGAGCGGTCCGGCGCGCCGAGCCGGCGGTTCATCTGCACGACCTCGTCCTCGGACACCTTGAGCTCGTCGGCGATCCAGGTGACATGCTCGGGCGACAGGTCGCCGTCGTCGATGGCCTGGAGGCGGTGCTTCAGGCGGCGGAGATTGAAGAACAGCTTCTTCTGCGCCGCCGTCGTGCCGATCTTCACCAGCGACCAGGAGTGCAGAATGTATTCCTGGATGGAGGCCCTGATCCACCACATCGCATAGGTCGCCAGACGGAAGCCCTTTTCGGGATCGAAGCGCTTGACCGCCTGCATCATGCCGACATTGCCTTCGGAGATCAGTTCGTTCACCGGCAGGCCGTAACCGCGGTAGCCCATCGCGATGCGCGCGACCAGGCGCAGATGGCTGGTCACCAGCCGGTGCGCCGCGTCCACGTCCTGATGCTCGACCCAGCGCTTCGCCAGCATGTATTCCTCGTCCTTTTCCAGCATCGGGAACTGGCGGATCTCATGCAGGTAACGGGCAAGATTGCTCTCCCCGCTCAGCACCGGGATATTGCGGCCGGCAACGATATTTTCGGCCATGGTCAAAGCCCTCTCTATTCCCTTAAAACATACGGATAACTGTCAGAAATTCAAGTCTTCCAACATTACCGAGAGTTCACGAAAATCCGCCGGGGGCGGGCGCTCGAACAGCATTTTCCCGCCCGTTGCAGGGTGGCGGAAGCCCAGCCGGGCGGCATGCAGCGCCTGGCGCGGAAAGGCCGGCAGCCCGCGCCGCCGCCCGCCGTAGAGCGGGTCTCCGATTACCGCGTGGCCGATATGGGCCAGATGCACCCGGACCTGGTGCGTCCGCCCGGTCTCCAGCCGGCAGGCGATGCAGGACGCGCGCGTACCGAACGCCTTGTCGACCCGGTAATGCGTAACGGCCGCGCGGCCCCGCTCGACGACCGCCATGCGCTTGCGATGGCGCGGGTCGCGGCCGATGGGCCCCTCGATCCGCCCGGCGGCCGGCGACGGCAGGCCCTGCGCCAGCGCCAGGTAGCCGCGGTCGATGTCGTGTGCCTCGAACAGGGCGCGCAATCCCGCATGCGCGGCTTCCGTCTTGGCGGCCACGATCAGGCCGGAGGTGTCCTTGTCGAGCCTGTGGACGATGCCCGGCCGGGCGACGCCGCCAATGCCCGAAAGGTCCGCTCCGCAATGGTTCAGCAGCGCGTTCACCAGCGTGCCGCCGGCATGGCCGGGCGCGGGATGCACCACCATGCCCGCCGGCTTGTCCACGACCACCAGATGCGCATCCTCGTGCACCACCGCCAGCGGAATGGCCTCGGGTTCCGGTTCGGCCGGGCGCGCCGGCGGCACGCTCACCCGGTAGGTCTGCCCGGCGACCGCCCTGCGGGCCGCGGGCGTCACCCGCCCTTCGGCAATCAGGGCCTGGATGCGGGAGCGCGAGAGTTCCGGGATCGCGCGCGCCAGCACCCGGTCCAGCCGCTCGCCGTCCGCTTCCGGCGGCGCAACGGCTTCGAAGACCGCGCCTTCCCCGCTCCCGATCACGGAATCGCTCCCATGGCGATGACTCTCGTGCGCAACTATGGCAAATCCGCGGCGCAGATGAGCAATGGAAAACAGCTGACCGGCCTCAAGGCCCTGGTTATCGGCATGGGGATACTGATCGTCATCGGCTTCGCAGTCGTGGCGGTCACCATCGTCAACCGGTCTCTGGCGCCGCCGCCGGGCGGGGACGCCCGCTGGCGCCTTCCCGATGGCGCGGAAGTGAAGGACTGGCGCGTTGCGGGCGACGAGCTGGTCGTCCGCCTGGAGCGGGACGGCGCGGTGCTGTTCTGGACCTTCGACCGGCGGTCCGGTCAGCGGCTCGGCGAGGTGCGGCTGGAGTCCGCCTCGAAACCGTAGTCGCGCCCGGCCGCTTCGGGGCTGACCAGGCCGCGCCGCACATCCTTCTCCACGGCCGCCGGGTCCCGCCCCGCCGGGTCCCCCAGCCCGCCGCCGCCCGGCATCTCGACGACCAGCCGTTCGCCCTCCGGGACCACCTGGAAACCCTTGTTGCGAAGCTTCTTGCCGGAACCGAGGCTGAGGCGCCCGAGCGCGCCCGGGCCGCCGCCGCCCCGCCCGCGCGCCGCATGCACGGTGCGCTCGAAGGTGGCGTAAATGCCGAACGGCGCGCCTTCGCGGTTCTCGACCTCGATGGTCTGGCCGAGGCCGCCGCGCGTCCGGCCGGGGCCGCCGCTGTCGGGGCGCAGCTCCTTCTTCCAGAACACGAGCGGGGTGATCGCCTCGGTCGCCTCGACGGGCACATTGCGCACGCCCGAAGGGAACGGCGTCGCCGAGAGGCCGTCGAGGCCGGGCCGGGCGCCCGCGCCGCCGGAATGGAAGCTCATGATCTGGAAGGGGGTGGACTGCGAGCCGGCGCGCGCCGTGATCCCCTGCCCCGCGCCGAGCCGGAGCGTCCAGAGCGCCGAGCAGCCTTCCGCCGGCACCCGGTCCGGGATCGCCTTGTAGAGGCAGCCGAACACGATGTCCGGCAGCATGTGGCCGATATTGGAGCGCGCATAGACGGCGCAGGGGTGCGGCGGATTGAGGATGCAGTTCTCGGGCGCCGTCACCCGGACGGCGTCGAGCGCGCCCGCATTGTTCGGCAACTCCGGCGCGACGATGCATTTCACGCCGAAGCTCGTATAGGCGATGGTGTAGCAGAGCGGGCAGTTGATGCCGAAGTCGGAGAGCCCGGAGGTGCCGTCGAAATCGACCTCGATCGTGCCGTCGGCCACGGTCAGCCGCGCGACCAGCTCGACCTCGCGGTCGAAGCCGTCGATGGTCATGGAATGGGTCCAGCTTCCCTGCGGCAGGGCATGGATGGCATCGGCCATCGCCTGCCGGCTGCTGTCAATGATGAACTCCGCCAGCGCCGAAAGGTCTTCGAGGCCGTATTCGTCCATCATCGCCAGCAGCCGCTCGCTGCCGGTGTCGTTGCAGGCCGCGAGCGCATAGAGGTCGCCGATCACCATGCGGGGCTCGCGCACATTGGCCCGCACCATCTCCAGGAACCACTCGTTCACCCGCCCTTCCTCGGCGAACGGCATGAGCGGCACGAACAGGCCCTCCTGATAGACCTGGCGCGCATCGGGGCCCTGGCCGAGGCCGCCGACATCGACGACATGGCTGGTGGATGCGAACAGCGCCACGATGCGCCCGTCGCGGAAGGTCGGCGAGACGACGGTGAAGTCGTTCAGGTGGCCGGTGCCCTTCCACGGGTCGTTGGTGATGAAGACATCGCCCTCGCGCATGGTCTCCGGCGGGAATTTCGCAACGAAATGCTCCACCGAGAGCGCCATCGAGTTCACATGGCCGGGCGTGCCGGTCACCGCCTGGGCGAGCATCCGCCCGGAAAGGTCGAAAACGCCTGCGGAAATGTCGCCGGCCTCGCGCGCCGAGGTCGAGAAGGCCGTGCGCACCAGCGTCTGCGCCTGCTCCTCCACCACGGAAAGCAGCCGGTTCCACATCACCTGATGGCGCACGGCGTCGAATGTCGCGGTCATGCTGCCCCCCTCCGCGTCAGCACCAGGGCGCCGGAGGCGGCGACGGTGAGGTCGAAGCCTTCGGGCGCAACGGTAGCGGTCTCATCCTCTACCACGACCGCCGGGCCTGCAAGCCGGACACCCGGCGCGAGGTCGGCGCGCAGATGCACTGCCGCCTCCATCGGTCCGCCCGCTTCCGTATCGTAAAGCGTCCGCTTGCCTGCGGGCGCGCCGGCAGCCCTCGGCGGCGCCAGCGGCAGGCGCGGCGGCAGCCGGTCGGCGGCGCCCAGCGCCAGGCTCCAGGACATCACCTCTACCTCCAGCGCCGGGATCGTGCGCCCGTAGAGGCGGCGATAGGCCTCGTCGAACCGCTCGCGATAGTCGTCCGCGTCGGCCCGTTCCGGCAGTTCGACGGCAATCTCGTGCCCCTGTCCGCGGTAGCGCATATAGCCGGTCCGGGTCTCCTCCAGCACGGCATCGGGCGCGCCCAGCCGCACCACGGCCTCCGCCTCGGCGCGCATCTCGTCGAACAGCGCATCGACGATCGCCGGAGCGAAATTGTCGAGCGCGACGAAGCGCGAGCGCACCACTTCATAGGCGATGGGCGCGGACAGGAAACCGATGGCCGAGCCCACCCCCGCCCCCGGCGGCACGATCACCGTGTCGATCCCGAGCTTGGTCGCGAGGCGCGCGGCGTGGAGCGGGGCCGCGCCGCCGAATGCGATGAGCACCCGCCCGCCCAGAGGCTTGCCGCTCTCGATCGCGTGGACGCGCGCGGCATTGGCCATGGCCTCGTCCACGATTTCGCTGACGCCGGCTGCGGCCACCTCGTCCGTCATCCCGAGCGGGCCGCCGACATCGCGTTCGACGGCCTGCCGGGCGGCGTCGCCGTCCAGCGCCATGGTGCCGCCGGCGAACCGGGCCGGGTCGATGCGGCCGAGCATCAGGTCCGCGTCGGTCACGGTCGGCGCGCCGCCGCCGCGCCCGTAGCAGGCCGGGCCCGGATCGGCTCCCGCGCTGTCGGGGCCGACGACGATCCGCCGGAGCGCATCGACGCGCGCGATGGAGCCGCCGCCCGCGCCGATCTCGACCATCTCGATGGCCGGAATGCGCAGCGGCAGGCCGCTGCCCTTCAGGAACCGGTATTGCCGCGCCACCTCGAAATTGCGGGACAGTTGCGGGCGGTAGTCGTCGATCAGGCAGATTTTCGCCGTGGTGCCGCCCATGTCGAAGGAGAGCGCCTTGTCCAGCCCGTGCCCGGCGGCGACATTGCGGGCGAGCACCGCGCCGCCGGCCGGGCCGGACTCGACCAGCCGGATCGGGAAGCGCTGCGCCGTCTCCACCGTCGTCACCGCGCCGCTCGACATGGTGAGCAGCAGCGGGCAGGCGAGCCCGCGTTCCCGGAGCGCGGCCTCCAGACGGCCGACATAACCCGCGATCAGCGGTCGGACATAGGCGTTGGCGACGGTGGTGGAGAGGCGGTCATATTCACGGATTTCCGGCGACACCTCCGACGACAGGCAGACCGTCGCCTCCGGCAGTTCCCGCCTCAGGATGGCGGCCGCGCGGCGCTCGTGGGAATCGTCCACATAGGAATGCAGGAAGCCCACCGCGACCGCCTCCACGCCTTCCCCCCGGAAGAACGCGGCATGGGCGGCGACCGCCGCCTCGTCGAGCGGCAGGAGCAGGGAGCCGTCCGCCGCCAGCCGCTCCGGCACGCCGAGGCGGCGTTCGCGCGGCACCAGCGGCTCCGGGCGCTCCATGTAGAGGTCGTATTGCTCGAACCGGTGCTCGTAGGCCATCTCGATGGAGTCGCGGAACCCCTCGGTGGTCAGCAGCGCGGTTCGCGCGCCCTTGCGCTCGATCAGCGCGTTGGTGGCGAGCGTGGTGCCGTGAATGACGAGATCGACCGCTTCCGGCGCGATGCCGGCGCGTTCGAGCGCCGCCCCGATGCCCTCGATCACCCCGGTTTCCGGCGCATCCGGCGTCGTCGGCACCTTGGCGGAGGTTTGCACGCCGGCATGGTCGATGACGACATCGGTAAAGGTCCCGCCGACATCGACGCCGATGCGGCAGGTCAATTTTTCGTCAGGCATTTTCGTTCGTTTCGTTTTTGCGGAACGGCATAGTTCGGCTTCATGGCCGAGGCCGAGTATCCAAGCCTCTTCTTCAACGACAGCGCGGCATTCGTCTGGACTAAGGCCGCACGCCCCTTCGAACAGTGGGGCAAGGCCGCCCCTCCTGTCCAGCCGCGCAAATGCCGCTGCATTGACGCGGACCTGGGCGCGGTCCGGGACTTCGCCGTCGCGCCGGCGCCTGGCGATCTCCTTCCTGAGAAGCGAGGGGTAGATTTCCGCGATGACGAACGGCGTCTCGCGGGTATCCGGCGCTTGCAGTCCGGTATCGAAGGGCCAGACCGCGCCGCGCCCGCCGATGCGCGGGTCTTCCAGCAGCCGTTTCAAGGCGGGCAGGCCCACAAGCACCTGCGAGCCGACGGAGCCCGCATAGGCCAGTTGCCAGACGGTCTTGGCACCCGATGCCCGGAGGTCGGCGATGCGGCGCTCCGACGGGTGCCCGTCCCGGCAGGTGCGGTCGCGCGCCCTGACCGGAATTTCCGGGTAGTGCCATACCGACGGACGGCCCCAGAACGGCCCGAGGCCCGGCCAGCACCGGTTCATTTCCTCGGCTACGGCAAAGCGGTTGTTGCCATTGTCCGGCCTGTCCGCGATACGCGCCGTCAGCCAGTCCCGGAGCGCAGGCGCCGAGGCCCGGCCGGTCAGGCGCGCCGCAACGCCCTCCGGATAGCCGAACGGGAAATCGAAGCCGGCCAGAACGCGGCGCCCGGCATTCAGTTCCCCGCCGATAAAGGCGGCGAGGTTTTCGACCGCGTCATGGCGGGTCCGCTCATATTGCGGCTCCAGAGCGCAGCCTTCGCGGATCGCCGCCCACCAGATCGAGTCGGGACTCGGCCGGGCCGGGCTCGGCTTCGAGCGCGCCGACCAGTCCACGATGATGTGGGTCTCGAAGAGCGGCAACGACCCTAACGCCGGTCCGGGTGGTAGACGCGGATGGGGCGGTATTGCTTGTAGAAGGGTTTCTGGTCGCGCCAGAGCACGCCGCTGGCCGCGCCGCCGTCCACGGTGATCGCCTGGCCGGTGACGAAGCTCGACCGGTCGCTCGCCAGAAACAGCACGGTCTCGGCAATGTCGCGCGGCCGCCCGACGCGCGGGATCGGCTGCTGCAGGGCGTAGTCGTCCAGCCGTTCCTCGATCAGGCTGTCCGGCCTGCCGACGGTGTTGGCCGAAAGCGGCGTCGCGATATAGCCGGGGCAGACGCAATTCACCCGGACCGAGTGCTCGCCGAGCTCCATCGCCGAGACCTTCGAGAGATGCACCACGGCCGCCTTGGCCGCCGAATAGACCTGCGGCCCGCGCCCGGCGGTGATGCCGGCGATGCTACCGGTGTTGACGATGCTGCCCGAGCCCTGCGCCTTCATCGCCGGGATGGCGTGCTTCATGCCGAGGAACACGCCGCGCACCAGCACGTCGAAGGACAGGTCGAACTCCTCGGCGGGAATCGCCTCCAGCGGCCCGAGCGCGCCCCCGAAGCCCGCATTGTTGAACATGCAGTCGAGCCGTCCCCAGCGGTCGAGCGCGAGATCGACGGCCGCCTTCACCTCCGCCTCCTCGCGCACCTCGCAGGGGGCGAAGAGCGCCGCCTCGCCGAGCTCCTCCGCCAGCGCCTCGCCCCGCTCGCGCTGCATGTCGGCGATCACGACGCGCGCGCCCTCGGCGGCGAACAGCCGCGCCGTCGCCTCGCCGATTCCGCTCGCGCCCCCCGTGATGACGGCGGTCTTCCCTTCCAGCTCGGCCATGCGTTCGCCTCCCCCTGCTTCTCCGGCCCGCCCATTGTCCCGCAAAACGCACGGCATGTCCGCCTTGCCGAAACCGCCTGCTACAATGCGCGCCGCTCCCCGAAACGAGACCCCCCATTCCATGTCCGAGCTCACGATCACCACGCGCGCCGGCGAGACCTTCGGCGCCTATGCGGCCTTTCCCGACACCGCCGGCCCGGCGCCCGGCCTCCTGCTGCTGAACGAGGTGTTCGGCGTCAACCGCTTCATGCGCGCGATTGCCGACTACTGGGCGGGCAGGGGCTTCCTCGCCGTCTGCCCGAAGCTCTACTGGCGCATCGACCCGGACTTCGAACTCGACCCGGAGACGCCCGGCCACCGCGACCGGGCGCTGGCGACGCGTTCGGATTTCAATGTCGATCTCGCGGTCTCGGACACGGCCGCGGCCGTCGCGCGGCTCAGGGACATGCCCGAATGCAGCGGCAAGGTGGCGACGCAGGGCTACTGCCTGGGCGGCCTGCTCGCCTTCCTGCACGCCGCGCGCGGCGAGGCGGATTGCGACATCTCCTATTACGGCGTCGGCATCGAGGGCTATCTGGACGAGGCGGCGCAGATCACGCGCCCCGTCATGCTGCATATCGGCGAGGCCGACCCGTGGACCCCGCCGCCGGTGCGCGATGCGACGGCGGCGGCGCTCGCCGGCCACGCCGGGGCCGAAATCTACACCTATGCCGACACGGACCACGCCTTCGCGCGCGAGGGCGCGGCCACCGAGGTGACGGCCATGAAGGAGCTCGCCAACGGGCGCTCGGAAGCGATGCTGGACCGGGTGCTGCGCTGATGCGCGCGGTCCTCTGCAGGTCGTTCGACGGCATCGACGCCTTCACCGTCGAGGAGATCGAACCGGAAGCGCCGGGCCCCGGCGAGCTCCGCGTGCGCGCGGAGGCCGTCGGCGTGAATTTCGCCGACTCCCTCGTGGCGGCCGGCCAGTACCAGACCCGCCCGGACTTCCCCTTCAGTCCCGGCTTCGAATGCGCGGGCCGCGTCGATGCGCTCGGGCCCGGTGTGGAAGGCTTCGAGATCGGCGAGCGCGTCATGGCGGTCATGGACTACGGGGCCTACCGCGAGCAGGTCTGCGTTCCGGCCGTGCATGTCTACCGGCTGCCGGAGAGCATGGACTTCGTCACTGCGGCCGGCTTCCCCGTCACCTACGGCACCAGCCATATCGGCCTCGACCATCGCGGCGGCCTCAAGGCAGGGGAAACGCTGCTCGTGCACGGCGCGGCCGGCGGCGTCGGGCTCACCGCGGTCGAGATCGGCAAGGCGATGGGCGCAACCGTCATCGCGACCGCGGGCGGGCCGGAAAAGCTCGCCGTCGCCCTGGAGCACGGCGCGGACCACGGCATCGACTACAGGAGCGAGGATATCCGGGCGCGCGTCAGGGAGATCACGGAGGGGCGCGGCGCGGATGTGATCTACGATCCCGTGGGCGGCGATGTCTTCGACGCCTCCATGCGCTGCATCGCCTGGGGCGGCAGGCTGCTGGTCGTGGGCTTCGCGGCCGGGCGGATTCCGCAGGCGCCGGCCAACCTGCTTCTGGTCAAGAACGCCGCCGCCATCGGCGTCTATTGGAGCTCCCACCGGGAACGCGAGCCCGAGCGGCTGCAACGGAGCTTCGCGGACCTCTTCACGCTCTACGAGGACGGCGCGCTCAAGCCGCGCATAGCCGGGACCTGGCCCCTCGAACGGGCGGCCGATGCGCTCCGCCGCCTGCTCTCCCGCAAGGTCGCCGGCAAGATCGTGCTCACCACCGGAGACGCCCCGGCCTGACAGGCCGCCGTGTCCCTGCCGCCAGCCGAAGGAGGAAGAAAATACTATCCTGCCAATCCAACGGATTGTGAGAAAGTTGCCCGATATTGTCTTTTTTTGTTCCCGATCAGCTTGACTTTCCGAGGAATGGAGTAGAATAGGCATGAGGGAAAGGCGGCTTCCGGGGCTGCCTTTCCGCTTTTCTGCAGAAAGCATGGCTGGGGCGCCGCAAACGCCCCGGCGTAAGCGGACGGGAGGGGTGCGCCCAGTGCCCGGCCCGCTGCCGCGCGCCCGTGCGCGCGGGCAATCACGCGCGCGAACCGCGCCGCCGCGATACGCCCGCCCGCGCCCGCACCGGCGCACGATACGCGCCAAACAGGGACCGCCCGTCCCGCCCCCGGCCCCGAAAGGAGGAGGCACGAATGACCATGAACGACCCCCGACCCCGACCGGCGGCGTTGGCCGCAAGACCCGCCCCCGCCGCCTTGCGCGGGCGCACGCGCGCCGCCGCGAAACGCGCGCGCATTATGCGCGGGGGAGGGACGCTCCTCCGGCAACGGGAGCGTCCGGGACCGCGAACCGAAAGGAAGCTGCAATGCCTTGCGAACGACCGCCGGACCGGCGCAAACGGCTGGGGCGGAGACCGGCCCCATGACAAAACATGACATCCCATGACACTCCGGCAGGGGTCCCGCCCGCCGCCTCGCGCGCGCGGGCGCACGGGCGCCGCCGCAAAACGCGCGCGCATTATGCGCGGGAGAGGCGGGCTCCTCCGGCAACGGGGCGTCCGGAACCACGGACCGGCATGGAGGCTGCTTTGCCTTGCGAGCCACCGCCGTACGGGCGCAAACGGCCGGTGCGGAGGCCGGTCCCATGACAAAACATGACACTTCATGACATATCCTGACACTTCGAGCGCCAGGCTAACTGGTGTGGGGGTAGCGGGTGAAAGTCCTGCGGAACGAAGGAGTAGCCGACCGCGTTTCCACCGCGAGCCGTGCGTTACCGGTCGTGAGGCCGGTGACGAAGCGT
>JAJDYL010000054.1 GCA_022825195.1 Alphaproteobacteria bacterium | reverse complement strand
TGGAAGCGCAGGAGGGCTTCGACGAAGCCGCGCATGAGGAGGCCGCCCGCAGGCTCGCCGCGGCCGTCGAGGAGCGCACCCGCCTGCCCGTGAACTTCGGCCCCCCGCCCGCACCGGCCAACGACCTGCCGCCCGCCGACGACCCGCCGGAGGAGACCTACGAGGACTGCCCCTGGGCCGGCGGCGACGGCGGCGATGAGGACGGGATCGACGACGACCGCGCCGACGGGGCCGAACATGACTGGCTCTACCAGCGCCGCAACGGCTACGACGACATCTACGACCCCTGGGCACCCGACGAGGTCGAGGAGCGCAGGCAGAGCCGCCTCGAACGGGAACGGGAGGAAGAGGGCCGCCGCGGCGGCGGGGACCGGGCCGGGGACGACGATGAAGACTGGGCGGACGATCCGGACCGGCAGGGCGGGGACTGGTTCGACCGCGTGGAATTCGCCCCCGGCCATGACGGAACATGACAATTCATGACATTCCATGACGTCTCGCGAGGAGGCGCCGCCGCCCCGGCCCCGAGCGGGGACAGACGGCGTCCGGGCCCGATGGAGGGGCCCGCCCCGAGCCTGTCGAAGGGAGAGCGGACGGGAAAGGTCGCGCACCCCCGAAAACCCGGCCGACCCCCAATTCGGCTTCGCCCGACGGCTAAACCGGACAGCAATGGAACAAGTCCGGGCATGACGGGAAGAGGGGCGGCAAGGAGTGGACGGCGCGCTGGATTCGCGCCGCCGGTTCCGGTTTACTCCCGCGCGACAGAGGAACGGAGGCGGCGGCGGACCCCATGGATGCGATGAACGATGCGAGCCCCATCACGATGGAGGTCGGCGAGACCTGGCCCGAGATCCGCGAGGCGGTGCGCCGGCTCTGCGCCAACTATCCGGGCGACTACTGGCGCGAGCTCGACCGCAACCGGGAATATCCGGAGGCCTTCGTCAAGGCGCTGACCGACGCCGGCTATCTGGCGGTGCTGATCCCGGAGGAATATGGCGGCTCGGGCCTGCCGATCTCGGCCGGCAGCGCGGTGCTGGAGGAGGTCAACGCCTCGGGCTGCAATGCCGGCGCCTGCCACGCCCAGATGTACATCATGGGCACCCTGCTCCGCCACGGCAGCGACGAGCAGAAGCAGCGCTACCTGCCGAAGATCGCGACGGGCGAACTGCGCCTCCAGGCCTTCGGCGTCACGGAGCCCGGCAGCGGCACCGACACGCTGAGCCTGCGCACCACGGCCGTGCGCGAGGGCAACGGCTATGTGGTGAACGGCCAGAAGATCTGGACCAGCCGCGCGCAATATTCGGACCTCATGCTGCTGCTGGCCCGCACGACCCCGAAGGACCGGGTGGCGAAGCGGACCGACGGGCTGTCGGTCTTTCTTGTCGATATGCGCGAGGCGCTCGGCAACGGGCTGGAGATCCGCCCGATCCGCACCATGATCAACCACCAGACCAACGAGCTGTTCTTCGACAATATGCGCATTCCGGCCGACGCGCTGATCGGCGAGGAGGGCCGGGGTTTCCGCTACATCCTCGACGGCATGAACGCCGAGCGCATTCTGGTGGCTTCCGATGCGCTGGGCGACGCCAGGTTCTTCATCGACCGCGCCGTGGCATACGCCAACGACCGCAGCGTGTTCGGCCGCCCGATCGGCCAGAACCAGGGCATCCAGTTCCCCATCGCGGAAGCCTATGCGCAGACCGCGGCGGCCGAACTGATGATGCGCAAGGCCGCCGCGCTGTTCGAGGCGGGCGAGCCGTGCGGGCCGGAGGCCAACATGGCCAAGCATCTCTGCGCCGAGGCCTCCTGGAAGGCGGGCGACACGTGCATGCAGACCTATGGCGGCTTCGCCTTCGCGGAGGAGTTCGATATCGAGCGCAAGTTCCGCGAAGCGCGCCTCTACCGCACCGCGCCGATCTCGACCAATCTCGTGCTGGCCTACCTCGCCGAGCACGTTCTCGGCCTGCCCCGCTCCTACTGATCCCGGAGGCGCACCGGCTGCCCGTGCGGGGTTTCCGCGTGGGCGCGGCGCCAGGCCCGTTCGCGGTCGTCGAGTTCCGCCGCGCCCGCAAGGCCGCCTGCCGCCGTCAATCCCTCCAGCGCCGCGAGCCAGCTTTCCCAGTAAGGGCGCTCGGGTTCGGCGCGGAGCGCGCGGCCGAGATGTTCGGACCAGACGGGCCAGGTGAAATACCCCGCCTCGTGCAGCCGCACCGTCATGGCGAAGGCCCGCGCCTGCCAGGGCTCCTCGAACGGCGCGTCCGGCGTCACGCCGGCTCCAGATAGGGTTCCCAGAGGTCGATCATGACCGAGTCCGATGCGGAAGCGGACGGCCCCCAGAGTTCCCGCGCGGAGAAGCGCACGCTGTAAAGGTGGCGCGGGTCCTGGTCTCCGGCGGCGGCGTGGGAATCGGGATAGACATGCGCGCCCCAGCGCCGGTCCACCGTGCCGATGCACCCCCGGCAATAGCGCGGCAGGCGCGTATGGCCGACGGGGTGGAGATTCAGCGCCCGCACCCTGTCGCCCGGCGCAAAGGCCGGGGCGGCATCGGTTTCGCGTTCGGTCGGGCCGCCGGTCTTCAGCGCCTTCTCCACATTTCCCGCATCCAGCCGCCGGAGCTTCGCGGGCTCGCCTTCCAGCAGGCCGCGTTCCGCCATCAGCGCCTCCAGGCCGAACAGCCAGTGCTCGTAATAGGAGGTCGCCAGATAGTCGGCGGGCGGCATGGTCTCGCGCGCGTGGCGGGACTTGTCGAGGTTCCACTGGCCGGTGAAGCCCATGGCGAGCGTGAGCGCGAAGGCGCGCCGCTCCCATTGTGCATGGAAGACGGGCTCGTCAGCCTCCGGCCCCACCGGGCCGAAGCCATGCATCCCGCCGAGGTCGTGCGCGCCGTTCACGGGGCGGCAGCCCTGGCGGTGCCGATCATGGCGTCGCGCGTGACCAGTCCGGCCAGCGCGTCCGCTCCCCAGCCGTCCGTGCCGGCGGGCCGCTCGGGCAGCACCAGGTAGCGGATCTCGGCCGTCGAATCCCAGACCCTGACCTCGACGTCCTCGGCCACCTCCATGCCGAATTCCGCAAGCACGGCGCGCGGCTCGATCACCGCGCGGGCGCGGTAGGGCGGCGCCTTGTACCAGACCGGCGGCAGCCCCAGCACCGGCCACGGGTAGCAGGAGCAGAGCGTGCAGACGACGAGATTGTGGACCTGCGCGGTGTTCTCGACGACGACCATGTGCTCGCCCTGCCGGCCGGTGAAGCCGAACTCCGCGATGGCGGCGGAGCCGTCCGCCAGCAGGCGCGCCCTGTAGTCCGGGTCCGTCCAGGCGCGGGCCACCACCTGCGCCCCGTTATGCGGGCCGACCTCATGCTCATAGGTCTCGATCAGCCGGTCCATCGCCGCCGGATCGACATAGCCCCGCTCCACCAGCAGCGACTCCAGCGCCTGCACCCGGACTTCGAGAGCATCCGGCTCATGGTCGTGGCGCCCTTTCGAATCGTGAGGACCCGTCATCGGTTCTCCATCCCTTCGCCGCCGCCGATGAGCCTGAGCGTCTCAGCGGCCCGTTCCAGTGCCGCAAGCAGAACGGGCCGCCCCGCCGCGACGGCGTCCACCAGCGCATCTCCCGAGGGCGCATTGCCGCCCGCCTCCGCCGCCCGAAGCGAGGCGGCGGCTTCCGTAAACAGCCCGAACGCCTCTCCGGCCGCGGCGGCCGCTTCCGGCTTGAAGGAGCCTTCCGCCGCCGCCTCGCCCAACTCCGCAGCCAGCAGCCGCGCGGTTCCCGCAAGGCGGTTGGCCGCGCGCCGGGCGTCCTCCGGCTGCGGCGGGCGGCGGGCGGCCCCGCCGTAAGCCGCCTGGTGGCCCTCCCCGCTATCCCCGTTCAACGCCAGCACCGCAGCATGGAGGTCGGGCCGGCCGGCGTCGAGTAAGGGACCGGCCAGTTCGGCAAGGTCGTGGCCCCATCCCCCCTCCCCGGCAATCCGTCCCCGCATCGCCTTGACAAGGTGTTCGGCGGCGTCGGCGCCGGCGGCCACGACCTTCCGGCCGGCAGCGCGGTCCAGCACCGGGCGGCCGGACGGCAGCCGGGCCAGCTCGTCCACAGCGTCGCGCAGGAAACGGAGCGCGTTGCCGATAAAGGTCCGATAGATTTCGGGTTCCATGGCGGGCTCTCCTTCGGCCGCCGGCCTCGTCCAGGCTCCGGCGATGACGCGCCCTTCGCGCGCGATCGGATATGCAATCCGGCCTAGTGCGCCCGCCTCGCGCCGCAACCATTCGGCCGGCAGCGCCTGCGCTTCGACGTGGAGCCCTGCCACATGCAATTGCCGGCAAGCGGCCCGTTCCGCCTCCCGCCCGAGCTCGCCGTCGGTGATGAGCGCAAGGTCCCAATCGCTGTCCGCCCGCCAGTCTCCGCGTGCGCGCGAACCGAACAGCACAGCGGCCTCCACGCCGGGAACGTCCCGCACCGCCCGTTCAGCCGCCTGGCGCAGCGCCGCCGGCACCGGACAGTGACGCCGTTTACTCCGTTCTCCCATCGCTCGGCTCATTGACGAGGATTTCGATACGATATCCATTGAGGCAAGTGCGAAAGTCAACGATATTCACGCGCCAATTACACGATTGACGCCATACAGCACCGCAACACCGGGAGACGCTTGTCCCATGCCACTCGACGAAGGGTCACGCTTCGACAAAAGCCGGCTGCCGAGCCGGCATGTCACCGAAGGGCCGTCCAAGGCGCCGCACCGCTCCTTCTACTACGCCATGGGCATGACGGAGGCGGAAATCCACGCCCCGCTCGTCGGCGTCGCGACCTGCTGGAACGAGGCCGCGCCGTGCAACATCACCCTCTCCCGCCAGGCGCAGGCGGTGAAAGCCGGCGTCAAGGCCGCCGACGGCACGCCGCGCGAGTTCACCACGATCACCGTCACGGACGGCATCGCCATGGGCCACCAGGGCATGAAGGCCTCGCTGGTGTCGCGCGAGGTAATTGCGGACTCGGTCGAGCTCACCATGCGCGGGCACTGCTACGACGCGCTGGTCGGGCTCGCCGGCTGCGACAAGTCGCTCCCCGGCATGATGATGGCGCAGGTGCGCCTCAATGTGCCGTCGATCTTCCTCTATGGCGGCGCGATCCTGCCCGGCAATTTCCGCGGCCAGAACGTGACCGTGCAGAACGTGTTCGAGGGCGTCGGCAAGCATGCGGCAGGCGAATATTCCGACGCCGACCTCAAGGAGCTGGAGGAATGCGCCTGCCCCTCCGGCGGCGCCTGCGGCGGCCAGTTCACCGCCAACACCATGGCCACGGTGGCGGAGGCGATGGGGCTTGCCCTGCCCTATTCCTGCTCGGCGCCCGCGCCCTACCTCTCCCGCGACGCCCTTTGCGAGGAGGCCGGGCGGCAGGTGATGAACCTCGTCGAGATCGGCCTGCGCCCGCGCGATATCGTCACCCGCAAGTCGCTGGAGAATGCCGCCCGCGTGGTGGCGGCCTCCGGCGGCTCGACCAATGCCGGCCTGCACCTGCCCGCCATCGCGCATGAGGCAGGCATCGATTTCGACCTGCTGGAGATCGCCGGGATCTTCCGCGCCACGCCCTATATCTGCAACCTCCAGCCCGGCGGGCCGTATGTCGCCAAGGACATGTACGACATCGGCGGCATCCCGGTGCTGCTGAAGGAACTGCTCGACAACGGCCTGCTGCACGGCGACTGCATCACGGTCACCGGCAAGACCATGGCGGAGAACCTCGAGGGCATCGGCTTCCCCGCAGACCAGAAGGTCGTCTATCCGGTGAAGACGCCGCTCAGCGAAACGGGCGGCGTGGTCGGCCTGCAGGGCAGCCTCGCCCCGGACGGCGCGATCGTGAAGGTCGCGGGCATGGAGGTATTGCGGTTCGAGGGGCCGGCGCGCTGTTTCGATCGCGAGGAAGAGGCCTTCGACGCCGTGATCGACGGGCGCGTCCAGGCGGGCGATGTCATCGTCATCCGCTACGAGGGCCCGAAGGGCGGGCCCGGCATGCGCGAGATGCTGGCCACGACCTCGGCGATCTACGGACGCGGGCTCGGCGAGTCGGTGGCGCTGGTCACGGACGGGCGCTTCTCCGGCGCGACGCGCGGCTTCTGCATCGGCCATGTCGGTCCCGAGGCGGCCGAAGGCGGCCCCATCGGGCTGCTGCGCGACGGCGACACCATCCGCATCGACGCCGTGGCGGGCACGCTCGACGTGGACCTTTCGGAAGCCGAGATGGCGGAGCGTGCGAAGAGTCGCAAGTCGCCTCCGTCGGAGTTCGGGTCCGGCTCGATCTGGAAATACGCCCAGACCGTCGGCTCCGCGCGCAAGGGTGCCGTCACC
>JAJDYL010000231.1 GCA_022825195.1 Alphaproteobacteria bacterium | reverse complement strand
GGCCCAAACCCCGGACCCGGCACCCGTGGCCAAGCGTGCGCTTCGCCGTCACTACCCGAGGTAGGAGCCGGATGCGTTAGCGCGCACGTCCGGATCTGTGCGGGGGGCGCCGGGAAACCGGCGTCCCTACCGCGACCGGCGGTCCTCATGACAAAACATGACATTTCGCAGGGGTATGCGCTTCCCGGCGGGCGGCGGCGCGCTATGCTGGCCCCGGCATCGGGCGGAACGGGGAGATGACGGCATGGCCGGAATGCTGGCGGGCAAGGCGGCGCTGATTACCGGGGGCGCGAACGGCATCGGGCGGGCCACGGCGCTGCTGTTTGCCGAAGAGGGCGCGAGGGTGGCCGCGGCCGACCTCAACCTCGAAGGCGCCCAGGAAACCGCGGCCATGATCCGCGAGGCGGGCGGCGAGGCGATTGCGGTGCCCGTCGAGGTGAGCGACGCGGCGCAGGTCGAGGCGATGGTGGATGCGGCGGTCGAGGCGTTCGGGCGGATCGACTGCGCCTTCAACAATGCCGGCATCGCGCCCATCAATGTCGGCAACAACGCCAAGCGGACCCATAGCTGGTCGGAGGAAGGCTTCGACCGGATGATCGAGGTCAATCTCAAGGGCGTGTGGCTGTGCATGAAGAGCGAGATCGCGCGGATGCTGGAGTCCGGCGGCGGCGCCATCGTCAACACCTCCTCCATCGCGGGGCTGGCCGGCCTGCCGACCTCGTCCGGCTATGTGGCGGCCAAGCACGGCGTCTCGGGGCTGACGCGCACGGCCGGCATCGAATACGCCACCGACAATATCCGCGTGAACGCCGTCTGCCCCGGCTTCATCGCCACCGACATGACCCGCGAGGTCATGTCCCGGCGCGGCAACGAGCTCATGGCCCTGGTGCCGGCGCGGCGGATGGGCGAGGCGCAGGAGATCGCGGAGATGGTCTGCTGGCTCTGCTCCGACCGCTCCGGCTTCGTCACCGGCGCCACCTACAATGTCGATGGCGGCTACATGGCGTCCTGACGGCGCGGCGCAGGGCAAGGGGGGAGACGGACGCATGGCGGGAATGCTGGCGGGCAAGGCGGCGCTGATTACCGGGGCCGGGAACGGCATCGGGCGGGCGACCGCGCTGCTTTTCGCGAGGGAGGGCGCGCGGGTGGCCGCCGCCGACCTCAATCTCGAAGGGGCGCAGGAAACCGCGGCCGCGATCCGCGAGGCGGGCGGCGAAGCGGTTGCGCTCTCCGTCGAGGTTGTCGAGGCGGCGCAGGTCGAGGCGATGCTGGATGCGGCGGTCGAGGCGTTCGGGCGGATCGACTGCGCCTTCAACAATGCCGGTATCGGGCCGGCGAACCTCGACCATTTCGGCCGCCGGACGCATGAATGGACGGAGGACGGCTTCGACCGGATGATCGCGGTCAACCTGAAGGGGGTGTGGCTGTGCATGAAGGGCGAGATCGAGCGGATGAAGGCGGATGAGGGCGGCGGGGCCATCGTCAACACCTCCTCGGTCGCCGGCCTGCTGGGCCTGCCCGGCGGCAGCGCCTATGTGGCGGCGAAGCACGCCGTCTCGGGCCTCACGCGCACGGCCGGCATCGAATATGCCGGCGACAATATCCGCGTGAATGCCGTCTGCCCCGGCTATATCGCCACCGACATGACCCGCGAGGCGCGGGCCCGGCGCGGCAACGAACTCATGAACCGCGTGCCGGCCCGGCGCATGGGCGAGGCGCAGGAGATCGCGGAGATGGTCTGCTGGCTCTGCTCCGACCGCTCCAGCTACGTCACCGGCGCCACCTACAATGTCGACGGCGGCTACGTGGCGGCGTGACGCAGCCCTGGACGGACCCGTGGAACCGCAGCCGCTGATCGCCGTGGCGGACGTGGAGGCGAGCAGCCTCTGGTACCGGGAGCTTCTCGGCTGCGAGAGCGCGCACGGGGGGCCGGACTATGAGCGGCTGGTGACGGAAGGCCGGCTGATCCTCCAGCTCCACCGCTGGGACGCGCACGACCATCCCCACATGGGCGACCCGGCCTCGAAGCCCTGCGGCAACGGGGTGCTGCTCTGGTTCCGGACCGACGCATTCGACGCCGCGGTCGGCCGCGCCCGCGCGCTCGGCGCCGACATCCTCGAGGAGCCGCACGTGAACCCCAATGCCCGCCACCGCGAATGCTGGCTGCGGGACCCGGACGGCTATGTCGTGGTCCTCGCCGGAGCCGCGGGCGATGCCTGACTTTCACCGCTTTCCACCGACGGGCGGCGTCCGGCTCCCGATGCGAAGGAGTCCGCTTGACGGGAACCGGACGGCGGTCCTATAAGCCGCCGCAGTCCAGACCGGAACGGAAACCGACCGACAGCATGGCCTATTCGATTCAAGCCCGGAAACGGGTTCGCCAGAACCTCCGCCGCGCAGCCCGCAATCGCGCTCGCTCCAGCCGTGTGCGCACTTTCATAAAGAAGGTCGAGACCGCGATCGCAGGCGGCGACAGGGAAGCGGCGCGGGCCGCGCTCAGGAGCGCCCAGCCGGAGATGGCGCGCGGTGCCCAGAAGGGAAAATTTCATCGTAACACGATGCAGCGCAAGCTATCGAGATTGTCGAAGAAAATCAAGGAGTTGGACGCCTGACGCGCGACCTGGAAGCCGGACACGCCGCCGCCGCTTTCGAGCGGCGGTTTTTTTTGCCTGAAAAATGTCGCGCCTCGCAAAGGCTTTAGGGAGTCCGCCGCCGGGGTTCGCTGCTTGACCCCCTTGCGAGGGGAACGGAGGCGGGTAGCCTTCTTCGTGTCCCATCAAGTCGGCCGCCGGCCGGATCGGGTTGGACGGGAGCGGTTGTCGGGAGCGGCCGCCCCTGCCGCCCAAGGGTTCGGACGGCCGGTTGCCGGCCGGGGCATCGGGAGAAGGAGCGCCATCGATGACCTATGCCGGGGACGTGTCGCCGCGAGAAGCCTGGGAGATGCTGGAGACCGCGGAGGACGCGATCCTCGTGGATGTCCGCACCTTGCCCGAATGGCAGTTCGTCGGCCTGCCCGATCTGGCGGGGCTGGGGCGGCAGACGTCGCTGGTCTCCTGGCAGGTCTGGCCCGGCATGGAGATCAACGCGAATTTCGTCGATGAAGTCGCCGCCTCCTCGCGGGGCGGCCCGCTGCTGTTCATCTGCCGGTCCGGCGTCCGGTCGGCCCATGCGGCGTCGGCGGCGACCGCGGGCGGCCTCGGGCCCTGCTACAACGTCTCGGAAGGTTTCGAGGGCGACCGGGACGGCAAGGGCCATCGCGGCCGGGCCGGGGGCTGGAAGGTCGCCGGCCTGCCGTGGAAGCAGGAGTAGCCGGCATGGCGGGGGCGAAATCCGACCGTCAGGTCGAATGGGTGCGTATTCGCGGCCGGCTGCAGGCCGAATACGGGGACGGGATCTTCAAGAGCTGGCTGAAGCCGATGACCCTGGTGGACAACGGCACGGGCGGCATCGTCATCCAGCTTCCGACGCGGTTCATGCGCGACCGCGTCCAGGGCAGCTACGGCGAGCGCATCCGCTCGCTCTGGCTGGAGGCGGATCCGGCGCTGTCCGAGATCGGGTTCGAGGTCAACCCGGTGCTGCAGGGGGCGCCGGCCCAGCCGGCGCCGCGCGCGGCGCCTGCCGGCAACGGCGCCATGGACGAGTTCGCGACGCCGTTCCAGCCTTTCCTGACCTTCGAGAACTTCATCGTGGGCGAGTCGAACGCACTGGCTCACGGCCTTTGCCTGGGCGTGGCCGACGGCAATGTGCAGCCGTCGGGCCCGCTCTACCTTTTCGGCGGCGTCGGCCTCGGCAAGACCCATCTCATGCAGGCCCTGGCGCTCAGGCTACGCCGGGACCGGCCGGACTGTTCGGTCCTCTACCTCGGTTCGGACGATTTCCGCCAGCACTACATCAATGCGCTGAAAACCAACGAGGTCGACGACTTCAGGAAGAGGATCCGCTCCTTCAGCGTGTTGATGATCGACGATGTGCATCTTCTGAGCCGCAGCACGGGCACCCAGGAGGAGCTGCTTCACACCATCAACGCGCTGGCAAGCCGGAACCGCCTGATGGCGATTTCCGGGAACGACTCGCCGGTCGGCCTCAACGGGATCGACGAGCGGATACAATCCCGGCTCAGCACGGGCGTGTCGGCGCCGATCCTGCCGCTCGAGACGGACTATCCGCTGCGTCTCGCCTTTCTGGAGCGCAAGGCGTTCGAGACGACCCTGCCGGCGCCGGAGGAGGTGCTGGTCTTCCTCGCGGAGCGGATCACCTCCAACATGCGCGTGCTGCAGGGCGCGATGAACCGGCTGGAGTCGCATTTCCGGCAGTTCGGCGGCGAGATCTCGGTGGACCGCGCCGAGAAGGTGCTGGTGGACCTGCTGCCGGTCAACGACCGGACGCCGACCGTCGAAGCGATCAAGAGGCTCGTGTGCGAGCGCTACAATGTCCGCCCGGCCGAGATGGATTCGCCGCGGCGCGCCCGGTCGGTGGCGCGGCCGCGCCAGGTGGCGATGTATCTCGCCAAGCAGCTCACCTCGCTCTCGCTGCCGGATATCGGCCGCAAGTTCGGGCGGGACCACTCGACGGTGCTCTACGGCGTGCGGAAGATCGAAAAGCTGATGGAAGACGACAAGGCGCTGGAAGAGGACGTGGAGGCGCTGCGCCGCAAGCTGGAGGGCTGAGGACGCCTTGCCAGCCCGGGGCGCCTTGCCTATCTTGCGCGCCCGTGCCGCAGTAGCTCAGCCGGTAGAGCAGCGCATTCGTAATGCGCGGGTCGGGAGTTCAAGTCTCTCCTGCGGCACCATCCTTCCCCGCGCCCGGCGCCGGCTGCCGGAACGGGCCGCCCGGACGGCGGCTTCGGTCGCGGCGTTCGCGCATCCTTCGCCTCGCCTCTCCGAGCAGCGCGCCCGCGCCCCAGCCCGCCCGGCCGCTTCGCTCCAGAGCTTCCAGGATCCCGACCAGATTGTCGTCGCGGACCCGCTCCAGCTCCCGGATCGACAACCCCTCGGCCTGGCGGTCGGACTGTTCGGCGATGGCGTCGATCAGGGCGTCGTCGAGCTCGGGAACGTCGGTGAGCTTCGTCCAGGGCCAGGCGAGGCAGGGCCCGAACTGCTCCATGAAATGGCGCATGCCGGCCTCGCCGCCGGCCAGCCGGTAGGTCTGGAACACCCCCATCTGCGCCCAGCGCAAACCGAACGAGTAGCGCATCGCATCGTCGATTTCTCCAACCGTCGCGACGCCGTCATGCACCAGCCACAGCGCCTCGCGCCAAAGCGCTTCCTGCAGCCGGTCGGCGATGAAGGCGTCGATTTCCTTGCGGACCGCCAGCGGCTTCATGCCGAGCGACCGGTAGAACCCGCCGGCGCGTTCGACCGCCTCCGGCGCGGTGTCCCGCCCGGCCACGACCTCGACCAGCGGCAGCAGGTAGACGGGATTGAACGGATGGCCGACCAGCAATCGCTCGGGATGTTTCAGGCCGGTCTGCAGGACGCTCGGCAGGAGCCCCGAGGTGGACGACGCGATGACCGTGTCACCGTTGGCCGCAGAGTCTATCTCCTGGAGAACGCCCTGCTTGAGGTCCAGCCGCTCGGGCACGCTTTCCTGAATGAAGCCGGCGCCGTCCACGGCCTCCGCGAGCGACCCCGCGAAGCTGAGCGCGCCGGCGGCCGGGCGCGCCTTGCCGAACAGGCGGTCGAAGGCGCGCTCGGCATTGACCATCGCAGCCTGCACTGCGGGACCGGCATCCGGGTCCGGATCGTAGAGCGACACGTCGATGCCGTTCAGCACCAAGCGCGCCGCCCAGCCGCTGCCGATGACGCCGCCGCCGACGCAGGCTACGCGCTCCGGACCGACGCCGGTCACGGCACGCCCACCGCCGCGCCGCCGTCTCCCTCAGCGTTTCCTCAGCGCCAGCCGCTCGCACACCGCTTCGGGTCCGAGCACCCGTACGCCCATGTTCTCCGCGATGGCGACCGCCCGGCGGACCAGGTCCGCATTGGTCGCCGGAACGCCCCTGTCGAGCCAGATATTGTCCTCCAGCCCGACCCTCATGTTGCCGCCGGCGAGCAGGGCCATCGCGGCATAGGGAAGCTGGTTGCGGCCGAGCGAGAAGGCCGAGAAGGTCCAGCCGGCCGGCAGGTTGTTCACCAGCGACATGAGCGTGCCGATATCGTCCGGCGCGCCCCACGGCACGCCCATGCAGAATTGCACCATGACCGGATCGTCGATCAGGCCCTGCCCTGCCAGCCGCTTGGCGAAGACGAGATGGCCCGTGTCGAAGACCTCGATCTCGGGCCTGACGCCGAGCGCCTGCACGCGCTTCGCCATGTCCGCCAGCATGGCCGGCGTGTTGGTCATGATGTAGTCGCCTTCGCCGAAATTCATCGTGCCGCAATCGAGCGTGCAGATCTCGGGCCGCAGCTCCGCGACATGGGCAAGCCGCTCCTCCGCGCCCGCCATGTCGGTGCCCGCCTGTGAAGGCGGCAGCGGCCGTTCCGTCGGCCCGAGCGTGAGGTCGCCGCCCATGCCGGCGGTCAGATTCAGCACCACATCGGTGCCGGAGTCCCGTACCCGCCCGACCACCTCCCGGTAGAGCGCCGGGTCGCGCGCCGGCTGGCCGGTTTCCGGGTTGCGGACATGGATGTGGATGATCGCGGCGCCGGCCCGCGCGGCCTCGATTCCCGCATCGGCGATCTCCGCCGGGGTTACCGGCACCTTGTCGGACCGCCCGGTGGTATCGCCGGCGCCGGTCAGCGCGCAGGTGATGAAGGCTTCGCGGCTGGGATTGAGCGCCATGGTCCGGTCCTCGCTGTCCGTGTCGCGGACCCGTCGGCGCCTGCGGCGGCGTTGACGGACCGGCGATGCAGGAAGCCTGTAACCGTTCTACGCGGCGCCGAAACGCCGGGCCGCGTCATCGAGGCGCACAAATTCCGCACCGAGGCCGCGAAGGCCCTGGATCAGCCTTTCCAGGAACAGCATCCGGTGGCCCCGGCCGATGACCAGCGGGTGGAAGGTGTAACGAAAAGAATATTTCGTTAGCACTATCTAACTATCTATATAGCGTTGCTTTCCTCCCATGGAATGCTTATTCTGCAATGGATTGAGGAAGCTGTCAACAGGTATGTTGTTGTATAGCAGTGACAAGGAGAGAGGACAGCAAGGCAGTTCTGTGGAAATTCGGGAACTGGAACGGTGGAATCACATGCGGTGATCATATGAACCATGATTGGCAGGCATGGTGCAGGGCATGTCGAATTCTTGCTACGGTATGACATATAGGATAAGAGAATTGAAGTGCATCATGATGGTCGGATTATATCGCTATCGACCGGAAAGGAACAGAGGCCGGTGAGGGGACCCGAGGGCAAGCGCCGGCAGCGCGCCGTGACCATGACCGATCGGGAGTGGGAGCGCATCGGCGCGCGTGCGCAGGCGGCCGGCATGCCGGTCTCCCGCTACATCGCGCACCGGCTCGCCGGCCCGGTGGAGACGCCGCCGCCGGCGGGTGCTTCGCCGGACCTGCTGCTGCGGGTGCTGCGGGAGGTCATGATCCTGTCGCGGATCGAGCAGCAGCGCATGGCGAGCCGGGAGGGGGAGGAAGAGAGCTGGGGGAAGGTGGCCGCGCTGGTCGATGAGGCGCTGGCGGAGGAGGAGGGTCTGGAATGAGGAAGGCGCGGCAGCGGACGCTCTACTGCACGCCGGTGGAGAAGGCGACGATCCAGGCGGCGGCGGTGAAACTGGGGGACCCGGTCTCGCGGTTCGTGATTACAAGCGGTCTGCGCAACGCGGCCGCTCTCGGCGGGGATCCGGTTGGAGAGGCATTGGCGCTGACCGGCGAGGAGCAGCGGTCGCTGGTCGAGGGCATGGAGAGGCTAACGGCGCTGGACGCGGCCTTGCGGGAGCCCTTGCCCGGGATCGGGGTCACGGCGCTTGAGGCGCTTGCCTTCGTGCATCGCCGTCTGGCGGTCGAGACGGATCGTCCCTCCCCGCCCGCGCCGGACGCTTCCGGCACGCCCGGCAGCCTGTTCGAGCCACCCGGTCCGGCGGGAGGGAAGCTGTGAGCCGCAAGCGTACGGGTCCGAAGAGGCGGATTTCGGGGGTCCATCTGTCGATCTCCTGCACCGATGCGGAATGGGCCCGTATCCGCCGGCTTGCCGATGCGGTCGGCAAGACGATCTCGCGCTACCTGATCGACTGCGCGATGGAGTCGGTCGCCCTCATTGAGAAGGGCGTGGACATGGACGCGCTGCCGGCGGGCGCGGAGGGCCTTGTGCTGGACGGGGCGCAGCAGCAGGCGCTTCTCGACGGTGTCACGGACCTTGCGGGGCGCCTGCCGGGCGGTCGGCAGATTGCGGAGCAGGCGGCGATGGCGGCGTTCGTGTTCGACGCGGTGCTGCTGGATATGGCGAAACGGGGCCTGCGCGAGGAACGGGACGCGCTTCTCGCCGCCCATTTCGGCAGCGAGCGGGCGGCGGAAATCTCGGCCGGGGCCGACCGCCGGGCGGCGGAACGCGGCCTCGCGCCGTGACCCTGTCTTGCGGACGGACGGGCCTTGGGTTCTGCGCTGCCGATTGACAATGTCCGCTCCGCCGTGTTTGGCTTCAGGCACAGAGGGGCGTGCGAAGCTGCACGCGAAGCCGGAGGGCGTCGTCGGAACATGGCGTTGACATCGCCGGGTCTCATCGCGC
>JAJDYL010000058.1 GCA_022825195.1 Alphaproteobacteria bacterium | reverse complement strand
GGAAGGCGGAACGGTCCGCCAGACGGCGCCGCCCGTCGAACTCTACGAGCGTCCGGCCGACCGCTTCGTCGCGGGCTTCATCGGTGCCGTAAACCTGATTGCCGGCACCGGCCGCCAAGTCGGCAACGGGAGCTTCGAGATCGACGCGCCAGGGCTCGGCGTGCGCCTGCGAGGGGCGGATGCGCCCGGCCTCCATAGCAGGCGTACCGTCTGGCTGGCGGTCCGACCCGAGAAGATCGCGATCACCCGACCCGGGGACGAGCCTTCCGGGGCGGCCGCAGCCAACCGGCTTGCGGGAACGGTGGAGGAAGTGAGCTACCGCGGCGGGTTGTCGATTTACGGCGTCCGCGTCCGTCCCGGTTCCGAGGGAGCGGTCAGGGTCGCGCGTCCGAACGCCGGCAGCGCGTTCGCGCAGCCTTTCATCGTCGGGGACCGGGCGGTGCTCACCTGGCCGGCGGAGGCTGGAACGGTGCTCGTGTCGTGACCCCAAACAGTCCCCCGACACGAGTCGATCCTGCCATCGGTCGCGACAGTCGCCCCATGCAGACTATGATCATCGCGGCGTCGGCGACGACGTCCAACGGCAAGATCACCGCGTCGACGGCGAAGGGGAAGGTGAGAGCTCCTGTCGGGACAGTCCCGTCGGAGGAGAGCATCCGGATCGGCCGATTGGCCGCCTCACTCGGCCAACGCCTTGAACTGCTCGCTCAACCCCGGAAACGTCCCGAATCCCTCCCCGGCACTGCCGTTGCTTTCCTCGAAACGCGCCGGGTTGAAGCCCGCCACCAGGCGGGGGCCGGCCGGGAATGTTGGAAACGGAGCCGCCCCAATGCCCCGTCGAGCCCGTGAGGGTCCTTGCAGGATGCCGCACCGTGACATCGCCGGTTTCGAAGGCGCCGTCCGGATTCAGCGGCGACTCGTTCAGGTGCAATTCGTAGCCGGCGGCAATGGACCGGACACCCCGGACCTCCTCGCCGGGGAAGATACCGAAATGCGCCCGTCGGGTGACGAGATCGCCGACGCAGCCGATGCACCCGCTGAGCGTGACCCTGGCGAAGTTCGCTATGCGGGCTGGTCGTAAGGCTGGCTGTTCTGCCAGTTCCAGGGGAGAAGGTCGCCGAGCCGGTTCTGCGGGGTTTGGGGCCAGCGCACTGCTATCTGTGTAGTCCCCAACAAAATCGTCGGTACCGCTCGCCTTAAACGCCGAAACACAAGACGTCCCGAACCGGCTCGCCGATCCCCTGCGCCCGGAAAAACGCCACGCCAATACGCCACGACACAGCGTGGATTTCTGTTATGATGTCTTATCGTCAACCTCTTCGTTCCATTGGAAGGATTAGCGGTCATGGCGCAGATCGAAGGCACCACCGAAAACGAGGTGCTGACCGGCAACAATGCCGAGGCAGACAATTTCGTTTTCCTGCAGTCCAGCGGCAATGACGTCGTCGAAGACTTCGAGTTGGGCACGGACATTATCGATCTCTCCTATTTTGGACGGAAGATCAGCTGGGACGACCTGAAAGCGAATATCGCGACGGTGACCGACCCCGAAGACCCGAACACGGTAACCGGCGTTGTCATCGACCTTACGGAATGGGGCGGCGGCACGATCACGCTCAACGGCGTGACTTCCGTGGACGCTCTTACCGAAAGCATGTTCAAGATGCCGGCCGTTCATGTCATGGAAGGTGGCGACGGCTTCGACATGTTCATCGGCGGCGTCGCAATGAACAGGATGTACGGCGGCGGTGGCGACGATATCCTGGACGGTGGCGCCGGCGACGACGAGCTCTATGGCGGCGACGGCATAGACCTCCTGGTGGGCGGCAGCGGCGATGACCAACTCCACGGGGATGCGGGCAACGACACACTCGCCGGCAATCTCGGCAATGACAGACTCTACGGGGGCGCGGGCAACGACATCCTCGACGGCGGGGCCGGACAGGACCGCCTCGTCGGTGGCCTCGGGGACGACACCCTCTGGGGCGACCGTTGCGGTCCCGACGACATGGACACCTTCGTTTACGCCCCCGGCCACGGTGCCGACACGATCAAGGACTTCCAGGATGGCCTGGACAGGATCGACCTCTCGGATTTCACCGGCATTTCGGGGTTCTCGGACCTGTCCGCAAAGCAGGACGGTGACGATGTCGTGATCGACTTCTCCTCATTATGGCAACGTCGGCGATTCGATCACGCTCGAGAATTTCGACCTCGCCAACCTGAATGCAGAAGACTTCATCTTCTAACAGGACGAATACACGGGGACGGCCGGTGCCGAAACGCTGACGGGCGGTGCCGGAGACGACACCGTGACCGGCCTCGGCGGCGGCGACACGCTGACGGGCGGGGCGGGTGCCGACACCTTCGTCTTCGAGGCGGGGCACGGCGACGACACGGTGACGGATTTCACCGACGGCGAGGACCAGATCGACCTCTCCGCCTTTACCGGGATCACGCAGTTCTCCGACCTGATGGTCAATCAGGTGGGCAACGACGTCCAAATCGACCTCTCGGACGAGACCGGCGGCGGCACGATCACGCTCCAGAACTTCCTGCTCGCGGATATGGACGAGACTGACTTCGTCTTCTACGAAACCCCTTCCGACGGAGGCTGACCAAATGGGCGCGGGGCGAGGACAGGCACCCTGAGGACGTACGGGGTGACAGAAAGGTGGAACGGGGACCGGCATAGCCGGACCGCCGCCTGCAAAGCTGAACGCTCCCGATCACGAGTCAGAGCCGCCCGCTATGGCAGGGTTACGCGATGGCGACCCAGGCAATTCCCCTTTTGGCTTCGGGCGCTTCGAGAACCCGGACCCGGCCGATGCATCATGCGCGACGCCGCAACACGAAACATCTGCTTGGCCTAATGCTGGTCCAATACCGTGCCGAGGCGGAGATATTCCTCGGCGGCGACCACCTCTGGGGCGGGACCAGCGACGACACCATGACGGGCGGCGGCGGTGCCGACACCTTCATGTTCTGGGAGGGCCACGGCAACGACAGGATCACCGATTTCAACATTGCCGACGACAAGATCGACCTGACCTGGTTCGACAACGCGATCATCTGGTCGGACCTGCAGGCCGCGATGAGGGACGAGAACGGCTCGACTGTCATCGACCTGAGCCAATGGGGCGGCGGCACGGTCACCCTTGAGGGCGTCACCATCTCCGAGCTCACCGCCGAGATGTTCGATCTGCCGGACGGCTCGGGAGGCAGATACCGTTACGGCTCCGAGAGCGACAACACGATCGAGGGCATCCTCAATCTGGAAAGCCGGTATGTCGAGGTGAAGTGCCCGTTCGACCTGCGCCTCGCCTTCGCGCGCGACAAAGGCGGAAAGCCCGCCCTGCGCAACCTGCTGGGCGCGAGCTCCCCCGTCCGGGCGCGGAAACTTGCGGCGCTCCTCCATGTGACGGACGAGCGGGAATGGCGGTATCCGGACCGCCCGACGATCCAGTTGAGCCTGCCCTATGTGTTTGTCGCGGACGAGCCGGTCTATATGGCGCAGGTCGCGCCCTTCATGCACTACCGGGCGGCCCCCTGGCCCGGCACGATTTTCGGCGGCCGCTACCCGATCGACGTCTGGCCGAGGCCGCTCATGTGGGCTTTCGAGTGGCACGATGTGGACAGGGAGCTGAAGCTCTCCCGCGGCGAGCCGCTGTTCTACTGCCAGTTCGAAACCGTGCCGCAGGACCGTCCGATCCAGCTCGTCGAGGCGGAGCGCACGCCGGAGCTCGAAGAGTATCTCGGGCACATCTCCGGGGCGGTGAACTTCGTCAACCGGAGTTTCTCGCTTTTCAGGACCGCCCAGGAGCGGCGTCCGAAGACCCTGGTCGTCCGCAAGTCGCGGTAGCCGGCGCGGCGGCGCGTTCAGCCCGGCGAAGGTCCGGGCTCCGGCACAATGTCCGTTCCGGCATCCGTCCTCTTGGTCAGGGTGACGATATTGCATCCCTGCAGGCGCCGGTATTCGACGCTGTCCATCATCTGCCTTACGAGCAGGAACCCGAGGCCGTCGATGGAGGGGGTGTCGAGAGAGCCTCCCACGTCCGGCGTCTGCGCCTCGGTGGGATCGAAGGGCACGCCGTCATCGACGATGATGACGACCAGCGCGTCCGCCTCCTCGCGCAGGACGATCTCGATGCGGTGCGGGTCGTCGTCGCCATATCCGTTGGTGATGGTGTTGGTCAGAAGCTCGTCTATGGCGAGATTGACGGCGTAGGCGGTCTGGGCGGGCAGGGAGCGGCGCTCGCAGAACCCGTCGATCCGGGCGGCGACGCCGGCGATCTCCCGCAGGTCATTGGCAAGGGATATCTCAAGCGTCCGGTTGACCGGGATCGGTTCGCTCACGGTCCCTCATTCCTCGCGCAGCGCGCGTTCGAAGAAATCGGCCATCGGCTTGGCGAGATAGCTGAGCACGGAGCGCTCCCCGGTCCTGATATGGACCTCCACCGGCATGCCGGGCGCCAGCAGCAGCCCTCCCGGCAGCGGCGCCCGGTCCTGCAGGGGATCGTCCCCGTCCGCGCCGTCTTCCGCCGGAGCCACGGCAAGCTCCACCTCGTACCAGGACTGGCCGGATTCCGCGTCGTGAACGGCATCCGCCGACACCTGGACCACACGCCCCGGAAATTCGGGCGTCTGGTGCATCTGGAAGGCCGAGAACCTGAGAACCGCCTCCTGGCCCGGATACACCTGGTCCACATGGATCGGGGCGATGCGGGCCATCACGATCAGTCCCGAATCCTTCGGCACGATCTGCATGATCGGTTCGCCGGAGCGCACGACCTCGCCCGGCGCGAACACGGTCGCGCCGAACACGGTGCCCGAGACCGGCGCGCGCACGTCCCTTCTGCCGAGGCGGTCGCGCACGGAGGCGAGCTGTTCCAGAACCTCGTTCTCGCCGGCCTTCGCCTGCCGGGCCTCCTCCTCCGCCTTCTCGATGCGTTCGGTTTCGATCTGCAGGATCGCGATCTCGTATTCCGCAATCCGGCCCCGCGCCCGCGCAATGTCCGCCGCAATCGCGCCCGCAGTGCCTTCGAGGCCCCGCGCCGCGCGCTCCAGCGCGAGAACGGGCGAAATCCGGGTCAGGCCCTTCTTGTAGAGCTGGCGCTGGGCTTCCAGTTCGCGCGCGATCAACCCGCTCTGGTGGCCCAGCGCCACGGCCTGGACTTCGAGCCCTTCGATTTCCCCGCGGGTCTGCTTGATCCTCTCCCGCAGCCGGGCGGCCTCGCCGGCGCTTGCCGCCCTGCGCGCCCGGAACAGCCGCTCCTGGCCTGCCATCGCATCCCGGAATTTCGGGTCCTCTTCCGCCAGCGCGGCCAAGCCGGGGTCCCAGGAGATGGCGTCCCGGCCCCGGTATTCGGCCTCCAGCCGGTTCCGCCTCGCCGCGAACTCGACATACCGGGCCTTCAGGATCGCCTCTTCGGAGCGCAGCAGCGAAGCCGAAAAACGCAACAGCACATCGCCCTGCTCGACCGCGTCGCCGTCGCGCACCGGCACCTCGGAGACAGTCCCGCCGTCGATATGCTCCACCGCCCGGTTCCGGCTCTCGACCGCAACCTGCCCGGTGGCGATCACCGCGCCGGCGATAGAGGCGAACGCCCCCCAGCCCCCCAGCCCGGCCAGCAGGACGCCAAGCCCACCGAAACCCAGAATGACGGCCCTCCTGGCGGAAAACCGGGCTTCGCTCACAACGGCCGGTCCCTGTTCGCAGCCGCGCCGGCGGCCCGCTCCCGTTCGTCCGCGCGGCCCCGGCCGCCGGTGACCCGGGCGATGGCGGCCGCCATCTGCTCCTCGCGGCTGACCGACCGCACGCCCCCTGCCGCTTCAGCGGGCGCCGCAGGTTGCGGCAGCGAGGCGACCTTCCCGTCCGCCGCCGCGGCCGGCTTCTTTGCCGCCTGCCGCGCCGGTTGGCCCGGACGGTAGCGGCGGCCGGACTGCAGCTGGCGCACCGGAGCCGAGCTGCGTCCCGAAGTCGCCGGAACCGGGCGCCCGTTCTCCATCAGATAGACGATGTCGCACTGTGCGAACGCCCCGTGGCGATGGGCGACGACCACCACCGTCCCGCCGCGCTTCTTGTGGCCTTCCACGGCGCGGGCGAGCGCCATCGTGCCGTCCGCGTCGAGGTTGGAATCGGGTTCGTCCATGACCACCAGAACGGGCGAGCCGTAAAACGCCCGGGCCATCGCGATGCGCTGGCGCTGCCCGCCGGAAAGCGCAGCCCCGCCCGCCGAGACCTGGAAATCGTAGCCGCCGGGAAGGCCGAGGATCATCTCGTGGCCGCCGGTGCGCTTCGCGGCCTCGACGATGTCCTCGTCATCGGCGCCGGGCGAGAAACGGGCGATGTTCTGCGCCACCGTGCCCTCGAACAGCACGACCTCCTGCGGCAGGTAGCCGACATGGCGCCCGAGCGTATCGCCGTAATGTTCCAGTTCCGCGCCGTCCAGCCGCACCGAACCCCCGTATGGCCGCCACACGCCGGCGAGCGCGCGCGCCAGGGTGGACTTGCCCGATGCCGAAGGGCCGGCAATGCCGGCCGCCTGCCCCGGCTCCAGCCTGAGGGTGGCGCCGCGCACCGGCGCGGTATTCGCCCCCGGCGGCGCCACGACAAGGTTCTGGACTTCGACGAGGGCGCGCGGCGCGGGCAGCTCCGTGCGGTCCGGCTCCGGCGGCGTCTGGGCAAGCAGGGCCGCCAGCGAACGCCGGGCCGCCAGCGCCCGCTGGAACGACGGCCATTGCATCACGGCTTGCTCGATCGGCGCGAGCGCACGGCCCAGCAGGATCGACGCCGCGATCATGATGCCGGGCGTCACCTGGCCCCGGATCGCCAGCCAGGCGCCGAGCCCCAGCATCATCGACTGCAGGAACAGGCGCAGCGTTTTCGAGGTGACGCTGAACAGGCCGTTCCGGTCCGATATCGACAGCAGCCGGTCGAGCATCTCGCCCCTGAGCGCCCGCGAGCGGGACACCACCGCATCCTGCATGCCGAGCCCCTGCACCGTCTCGCTGCCGGCCCGCATCTGCTCGACGAAATGCGCCGACCGGGCCGCGGCTTCCCCCGCCTCGACCTGGAGCCTGGAGGTTCCGAGCTGGTTGAGGAGCGCAATGACAAGCAGGAGAAGGCCGGAGAAGACCGCCAGGAGCCCCAGCATCCAGTGGAAGGTGAACAGCGCGAACAGGAAGACCGGCGTCCAGGGCGCATCGAAGAAGGCGAACGGTCCCGACCCTGACGCGAAGCGCTGGATGGTCTCGAGATCGCGGAGGCCCGTCGCCGGCCGCGCGCGTTCGGCCGGGGACACGGACCGCGAGAGCACGGCCCGCAGCACCCGCGAATCGAGCCGTTCCTGCAGGCGCGCGCCGGCCCGCGCCATCACCCGCGCGCGGGCATGGTCGAGGATGCCCATCATCAGGAACAGGAAGGCGACGATGCCGATCAACGCGACCAGCGTCGCCTCGGAGCGCGAGGTCAGCACCCGGTCATAGACCTGAAGCATGAACAGCGGGCCGGTCAGCATCAGCAGGTTGACGGCGACGCTGAACAGGCCGCAGGAAACGAAAAGCCTCCGGCTCTCCGCAAGCGCCGCGCGGATTTCCCTGCCGCCATACAGCTTGCCGTCGCTCAAGCGATCACCTCATGTCCCCGCTGGCCCGCCAGGGATTCCTGCGCCGCCCCTGTTGGCTCCAGCCATAGAATCAAGACCGCTCGAAGGCGATATAGACAAGCTTGCGAACCGCGGCAATGTCGAGCCGCATCAATCGAGATGCGCAACGATAACTCGCGCCACCGTTCCTTCCTCCCCGAACATTTCGGCGATAATCCACACCTTCACCGCTTTCGGCTCAACCCGCGCGCCGTTCGCGCCATTGCCACCGTGACCGAAGCGTCGGTGGCCTCCTTCGTTACTCTCTCATTCAATGTGTCCGTCATATGTCGCCTCAGTCTTTGACAGCGGCCAGGTGGCTACTAAAAGCTCAGATCACAACGAAGATGAGCGCGCGGCGCTTACCCGAATGTAGGTGACGGTCAGGAACTGCATTTATTTGCTGAAGTCGGCAGGTGATGACGTCACCGCCGTATCGAGCGGTCTGGTGTTGGAGGCATTCTTCGGCGGAGCTGTGGGTAACCAGCCCGCCGCAGCGACCGTCGAGGAGTCTGGCGGCGGCGGGCTGGTTATCCATAGCGGGCGTGCGGCACGCCTTTGACGATCACTCGACCCTGACAGCGGGATCGGCGGGAGTAGACTCGGTCCGGTGAGAACGATGCGGCGCCGGCCCCGTTTGCTAGGTGGCAACGACCGGCGCCGCATCCCCCGAGCCATGCGGGGCATGGCCCGTATGCGCAGTATCGTGCGGGTTTTTGCGGGGGTCTAGCCCGTTCTCATCGGTCGCGATGAGGAACGCCGCCCGCCTGTTCAACTGCGCCTCGTGCGGTCGCCAGGTGGTTCTTTGCCGGCGCTGCGACCACGGCAACATCTACTGTTCGCGGAACTGCAGCCGCCGGGCCCGGCGTCGGTCGGTGCGCCTGGCGGGGCAGCGCTACCAGAACAGCCGGCGGGGCCGTCACAAGCATGCCGAACGCCAGCGGCGCTACCGCGAACGCCGCCGGCATCCCAACGCCGTGCGCCTCAGCCTCACCCAGCGGCGCGAGCAGCAGGACAAGCCACCGCCGATCCCGGTCGAGCTGCCCAG
>JAJDYL010000223.1 GCA_022825195.1 Alphaproteobacteria bacterium | reverse complement strand
TCACCGGCCTCACGACCGGTAACGCACGGCTCGCGGTGGAAACGCGGTCGGCTACTCCTTCGTTCCGCAGGACTTTCACCCGCTACCCCCACACCAGTTAGCCTGGCGCTCGAAATGTCATGTTTTGTCATGGGGCCGGTCCCGGCTCCGGGTCGTTCGCAAGGCATCGCAGCCTCCTTGCCGGTCCACGGTCCCGGACGCCCCGTTGCCGGAGGCGCGTCCCTCTCCCGCGCATGGTGCGCGCGCGCCCGCGCGTGCGAGGCGGCGGGCGGGACCCCTGCCGGAGTGTCATGGAATGTCATGTTTTGTCATGGGGCCGGTCTCCGTCCCGGCCGTTTGCGCCAGGCCGGCGGAGCGTGCCTCTCCCGCGCATAATGCGCGTGCGCGCCTCGCGGCCAACGCCGCCGCCGGTCGGGGGCGGAAGTTGGTTTCGGTCATTCGTGCCTCCTTGGGGGCAAAGGGCGGGACGGAGTGTCCCTGTTTCGCGCGTATCGTGCGCCGGGGGGTGCGCGGGCGGGCGGGCGTATCGCGGCGGCGCGGTTTGCGCGCGTGATTGCCCGCGCGCACGGGCGCGCGGCAGCGGGCCGGGCACTGGGCGCACCCCTCCCGCCTGCTCACGCCGGGGGTTTTGCGGCCCCCAGCCATGCTTTCTGCAGAAAGCGGAAAGGCGGTCCCGCGAGCCGCCTTTCTCTGCACCTATTCTACACCATTCCTCTGGAAGTCAAGCTATTTCTGGAACAAAAAATGACAATACCGGACTACTTTCTCACAACTCGTTGACTCAGCGGGGTAATATCAGGTTTTCAATACGCCGCTTCGTACCTTCCCGGAATGGGGGAACGGAGGACCGGGACAAGTCCGCGCATGACGGACGAGGCCGGCTCCGCCATCGGTTCCGCTTGCCGACCGCTGGTATTCCGCGGGACCGCCGCGCCGACTTTTGAGCATTTGTGAACCACAGTTTACATAAGAGACATGATCGAAATTGTTGAAAGCATTGTCTCCAAGAGGCGGATACGCGATTTGCGCGACCGGTCAATCGCGGTCATGCCTTGCGGGGGTGACAAGGGTACGCAGCAGCGCGACATCGAACGAGCCAGACGCATGGCGACGGAATGGAGGCAGGCATGACCGGTACGTTCACCCGATGGGATGCTGCGGAGCATCTTCGCGACAAGGAGGATATGCGCCTTTACCTCGAAGCCTGCGCGGCGGAGGACCCGGGCGACGGCAGCCTGATCCGCGCTGCGCTCAACGACATCGCGCGGGCGCAGAATATGAGCCGCCTTGCACGGGATGCCGGCATGTCCCGCGAGGGCCTTTACAAGGCGTTGTCGGAGACCGGCAACCCCACCTTCGCCACGGTCATGCGGATTACTCGCGCGCTGGGCATGCAGCTGCGCATAACGGTATAGCGGCAGGGCCCGAAGAAGCCGGTCGTGCCCCCGGCGGCGAAGCCTGCCCGAAAGCGCTCCCTACGGTTCGCGGAGTGCCGGGGCGGCGGGCTGGCCGAGCACGCGCCATGTGCCGAGGAAACCGAACAGCGCCGTCATGGCGACGGCCGCCAGCGCCGTGCCCGCCGCCGTGGCGACCGGCGCGGTCCATGCGATGTCCATCACCTCCTCCAGCAGCACATAGCCGGCGGCGAGTCCGAGCGCCGCCCCGAGCAGGGCCGCCACGCCGCCGAGCATGGCGAATTCCAGCAGGTAGCTCCGCACGAGATCGGCGCGCGTCGCGCCCAGCACCTTGAAGATGACCGCATCCCTCTGGCGTCGCCGGCGCCCGGCGGCAATGGCGCCCGCCAGCACGGCCAGGCCCGCCGCGAGCCCGACCCCCGCAACCAGCCGGATCGCGATGCCCATCCGGCCGATCAGCTCGGTCACCGTCTCCAGGGCGTCCTTGACCCGGATCGCCGAGACATTGGGCAAAGCCGCGGCCATGGCGGCGGTCAGGCCCGCCTCGGCCTCCGGCGGCGTGCGGACGGTGGCGACATAGGTCTGCGGCGCGCGGTCCAGCGCGCCCGGCGCGAAGATCGTGGTGAACTGCATCCTGAGCGTCCGCCAGGCGATGCGGCGCAGATTGGCGATCTCGGCCTCCACGGTGCGGCCCAGAATGTTGAAGGCGATCCGGTCTCCCGGCTCCAGGCCGAAGGCGTGCGCCAGATTGGCGTCGAAGGAGACGAGAGGCGGCCCCCGATAGTCCGCCGGCCACCATGATCCGGCAACGATTTCGGACCCTTCCGGCCGGTCGGCCGACCAGGTGAGGCCGCGCTCGCCGCGAATCGCCCAGCGCGCGTGCTCGGGCACCTGCGCCTCCGCCGCCGGCACGCCGTCTATCGAGGCGATGCGGGCGCGCAGATGCGGCGTGCGCCGTTCCAGCACCGCGCCCGGCGTCTCGGCGATGACGGCATCGAAGCGCTCCGCCTGGTTCGGCTGGATATCGATGAAGAAATGGGTCGGCGCATCGGCCGGTATTTCCTCGCGCAGCTGGCGGGACAGCCCCTCCTCGACCGAGGCGACCGCGACCAGCACGGTCACGCCGAACCCGAGCGACAGCAGCAGGCCGCCGGTCTCGCCGCCGGGGCGGGCAAGCGCCGCCAGCGATCGGCGGAGCGCGCCGGGCCCGGCGCGCGTGAGCCCGCGCGCAACGCGCACCGTGGCGAGCGCCGCCGCGAAGAAGATGCCGTAGGCCGCGACCGTGCCGGCCACGAACCAGAGCGCCAGGACGCGGTCGGGCGCCGTTGCGACCGCGAGGCCCGCCAGCAGCACCGCCAGCCCGGTGGACGCCAGGACTGCGGCGCGGCCGGCCCGTTCGCCGCCGGCCGCCTCGACGTCGCGGAACAGCGCAACCGGCGGGCGGCGGGCGGCGGCCGCCAGCGGCGGCAGGGAGAAGACGGCGGCGGTGAGCGCGCCGAACGACGCGGCCAGCACCAGGGGCCCCGGATAGACGCCGAGCGCAAGATCGACGGGGAGGTAGGTTTCCAGCAGCCCGACGAACAGGAAGGGCGCGGCGGCGCCCGCCGCCAGCCCCGCGAGGATCGCCAGGACCGTCATGGCCGCAAGCTGGAGGCCGAATGCGAGCCCGATCAGCCGGGGCGTTGCGCCGAGGCAGCCGAGCGTCGCGATCGCGGGGCGCCGGGACGCCAGATGCGCGCGCACCGCATTGGCGACGCCGATGCCGCCGATGATCGAGGCCGCCAGCCCGACCAGGGTCATGAACAGGGTGAGGCGCCGGATCGTCTGCCTGAGGCCTGGGGCGGCCGACCCGATCCCGGTCACGCGCCAGCCCCGGTCGGCGTAATCCGCGGCGATGCGGCGCAGCTCCGCAACGGCGCGGCCGGGCTCGTCCAGCGCGACGCGGTATTTGTAGCGGACCAGGCTTCCCGGCTGCACCAGCCCCGTGCGCCTCAATCCCTCCGGATCGACCATGAAACGCGGCCCGAAGGAGAACAGGCCGACAGCGCGGTCGGGCTCGCGGTCGAGCACCGCGCGGACAATGAACGACCCGTCGCCCACTTCCACCCGGTCGCCGACGGCGAGGCCCAGACGCTCCAGCAGCAGCGGCTCGACGGCGGCGCCGCCGTCCGCGAGCGCGTCCTCGAGCGTCATGCCGCCGGAAAGCCGGATTTCCCCCGCCAGCGGGTAGGCGCCGTCCACCGCCTTGAGCTCGACCAGCGCCGCCGCGCCGCCGCCGCGCGCCATGGCGCGCATCTCGACCACCTCCGACACGCGCCCGAGCGCCGCGAAGTCGGCCCGCGCCGCGGCGTCGGCCGGCACGTAAGTCATCCGGACCGCAAGGTCGCCGCCATGCAGCGCGCGGGCGTCGCGGGCAATGCCGGTCTGGACCGCCTTGCTGACGGAATGGACCGCCGCGATCGCCGCGACGCCGATGGCGATGCAGAGCAGGAAAATGCGGAAGCCCGCAAACCCGCCGCGCATTTCGCGCCGCGCCAGGCGCCAGGCGAGCGCGGGATCAGCCATCGCCGGCAATGCGCCCGTCCTCGATCCGCACCCGGCGGGCGCAGCGCGCCGCGAGGTCCGGGTCGTGGGTCACCAGGATCAGCGTGGTGCCGCCGTCGGCGGCGAGGCCGAACAGCGCATCGAGCGCCCGGCGGCCGGTCTCGCCGTCGAGATTGCCGGTCGGCTCGTCGGCGAAAATGGCCGCCGGCGCCGGCCCGAAGGCGCGCGCGATGGCCACCCGCTGCTGCTCGCCGCCCGAAAGCTGGCCCGGATAGTGGCCCGTCCGGTCGCCGAGGCCGACCGCCTCCAGGCAGGCGCGCGCCCGCCCGAGCGCATCGCGCCGTCCGGCAAGCTCCAGCGGCACGGCGACATTCTCGAGCGCCGTCATCGTCGCCATCAGGTGGAAGGACTGGAAGACGATGCCGACCCGCTCGCGCCGCAGCAGGGCGAGCTCGTCCTCGGTCATGGCGCCCAGGTCGCAGCCCGCGACGAAGACACGGCCGTCCGTCGCCCGCTCCAGGCCGGCCGCCACCAGCAGGGTCGAGGTCTTGCCGGACCCGGACGGTCCGACGACGGCCACCGATTCGCCGGGCGCCACCGCCAGGTCGATGCCGCGGAGCACATTGACCGGCCCGGCGGCGCTCACCAGGGTGAGGTGGACATCCTCCAGCTTCACCGCCCAGTCAGAGCCTGCCATGCGTGCGCGTCCCCTCTGCCGGCCGATGCTTCCCGACGCATATGGCCCGGCCGCCGCCCCGTTCAACGCGCCGGATGCCGCACGGGCGGCGCTAGCGTTTCTCCGCCGCCGCCTCGTCGTCGAGAGCGGTGGCGCGCCGCCAGGCTTTGCGCGCGCTGAGCCGCTCCCAATAGGCCTCGAAGGCCGGCCGCCTTTCGATCAGGTCGAGCTGCAGGCCCCAGCCTATGTGCGAGCCGATATAGACATCGGCCGCCGTGAAGGCCTCGCCCGCGACATGGCCGCCGCCGGCGACAGCCGTTTCGAGCGTGTCCATCACCAGGCGGAAATTGCCGTAGCCGGCCATCGCTTCCTTCTCCGCCGGCAGCTCGAACCCGAAGGCGCGGTTGGCGACGGCGGCTTCGAGCGGGCCCGCCCCGAAGAACAGCCAGCGGTAATAGGCGCCCCGGCTCCCGGACGGCGGCGCGAGCCCGGCATCCGGAAAGGCGTCGGCGAGATAGGCGCAGATCGCCGGGCTCTCGGTGACGACGGTGTCGCCATGGCGGAGCGCCGGCACCTTGCCCATCGGATTGACCGCCAGATAGTCCGCGGACTTCATCGCCGGTCCGTAGTCGATCAGCTCGGTGCGATACTCGGCCTGCGATTCCTCCAGCATCCAGCGCACGATCCGCCCGCGCGACATCGGATTGGTGTAGAAGACGAGTTGCGTAGCCATGGCCGTCCTTCGTGCCGTCCAGAGTTTCGATGAAGACATATCGACCCGCGCTGCCCGTCCGGCAAGCCGGCCGGCGCGGATGGAAAGCCGCTGCCGCGATTTTTCCCCTCCTGTGCGCGGGGATTCTTGCCGCCGCCTTCGTCGATACACGCGCCGCCTCGGCGGCGGAAGCGCGGCTGCTCATGCTGGGCGACTCGATCACCGCAGGCTACGGCCTCGCGCCGGAGGACGGTCTGGTGGCGCAGTTGCGGCAACGGCTGCAGGCCGGCGGAATCGGGGCGGTGGTGCTGGACGGCGGCGTCTCCGGCGACACGGCCGCGGGCGGGCTGGCGCGGCTCGACTGGATGCTGGCCGACCGGCCGAGCCATGTCGTGGTGGCGCTCGGCGGCAACGATGCGCTGCGCGGCCTCGACCCGCCGGAGACGGAGGCCAATCTGGCGGCCATCCTCGACCGCCTGGCGGCCGAGGGCATACCCGCCCTGCTGGCCGGCATGAAGGCGCCGCGCAACCTGGGCCGCGCCTATGCGGAAGCCTTCGACGGCATCTATCCCCGGCTCGCGGCCCGCTACGGGGTCGTTTTCTATCCCTTCCTGCTGGACGGCGTCGCGGCGGACCCGTCGCTCAACCAGCCGGACGGGATCCACCCCAATGCGCGCGGCGCCGCCGAAATCGCAACCCGCCTCCAGCCTTACGTCGCGCGCCTTCTGAAGCTATCCTCGGCATCGCCCGGCGGCAGCGGCCGGGAGTAAGGCGGGCAATATGAGCAGCGCGGGAGACGGCAGGCCGGCGGCCATCGCGGCAGGGTTCGGCGAGGGCGGCGACTGGCAGGCGGCGCTCGGCCCCGTACGCGCGGCGCTGGCGGATGCGGGCGGCGCGGCGACGACCGGCGTCGTCTATGTGAGCGACAGCATCGCCGACCGCCTGCCCCGGATCGTGGAGGCGCTCAGGTCCGACACCGGCATCGCGGACTGGGCGGGCACGGTCGGCATGGGCGTGTGCGGCACCGGGCGCGCGGCGTTCGGGCGGCCGGCAATCGCCGCGGCGGCATTCGGCTTTCCCGACGGCGCCGCGCGCCTGGTGCCGGGCATCCGGAAGGACGCGGCGGAGGCGCACGCGGACCTGTCCGGGTGGGCCGCCGGGCAGGCGCGCACGACGGCCCTGCTCCATGCCGACCCGCGCAACCGGAACATGGCGGAGATCGTCGCGGACCTTGCCGAAACGCTGGGCGCGCATACCGTCGGCGGCATCGCATCCGCGGAAGGCCCGACGGCCCAGCTCGCCGGGGCCGTCGAGGAGGGCGTGGTGTCGGGGCTGGTGTTCGGCGAGGCCGTCGCCGTGGTCTCCGGGCTCAGCCAGGGTTGCACGCCCATCGGGCCGCCGCGCACGGTGACCCGCTCGCACAACAATCTGGTGCTGGAGATCGACGGCGAGCCGGCCTCCGACGTGCTCTGCAGCGATCTCGGCCTCGATTCCGTCGCGCGCATCCGCGAGGTCGCGCACTGGCTCCACGCCGCGCGGCCGGTGCCGGGCTCCTCCGAGGCGGACTATCTGGTGCGCAACATAATCGGCCTCGACGCCCAGGACGGCATCGTGGCGCTGGGCGCGCTGATCGACCCCGGCGAGCGCCTGTTCTTCGTGCGCCGCGACCCGGCGGCGGCCGAAGCGGACCTGCGCCGGATGCTGCGCGCGACGAAGGACCGGCTGTCCCGGCCGGCCCAGGGCGGGGTCTATGTCTCCTGCCTGGCGCGCGGGCCCCACATGTTCGGCACCGAGGACGGCGAGATGGAAATCGTCCGGGAGGAAATCGGCGACCTGCCGCTTGCCGGCTTCTTCGCCAATGGCGAGTTCTCGGGCGGGCGGATCTACGGCTATACCGGCGTCATCACGCTGTTCGAGTAGATGGCCGGACCTTGCGCCTCTTCGCCGCGATACTCCTGCCGGAGGAAGTCCGCCGCGCGCTCGCGCGCCTCGCCGGCGGGCTGCCGGGCGCGCGCTGGTCGCCGGAGGAGAACTACCACCTGACCCTGCGTTTCATCGGCGAGGTGGACCGGGGCTTCGCCGAGGACCTGGCCGAGGCGCTCAGCCATGTCGACGGCGAGGAGTTCGAGCTCGCTGTCGGGTCGCTCGGCAGCTTCGGCGGCGCGCGGCCGCGGGCGGTCTGGGCGGGCGTCGCCCGGTCCGAGGCGCTGGCGGCGCTCAGGCGGCGTGTCGAATCGGCGCTCGTCCGCGCCGGCCTTCCACCGGAAGAGCGTAAATTCACGCCCCATGTAACCCTCGCCCGCACGGCCGGCGCGCGCCCGGCCGCCGTCGCGGCCTGGCTTGCGGACCACGGTGCGTTCCACCTGCCTGCCTTTCCGGTGCGGGGCTTCTCGCTCATGTCGAGCCGGCTCGGCGGCGAGGCGCCGGTCTACCAAGAGGAAATCCGCTATCCCTTCGGCGAAGAGGCATTCGCGCCGTGAGTGCGGGGCTCGATGCCCTTCTGGCGGAGGCGCGCGCCTGCACCCATTGCGCCGAGCATCTGCCGCTCGGCCCCCGGCCCGTGCTGCGCGCCGAGGCCACCGCGCGGCTGATGATCGTCGGCCAGGCGCCGGGCACCAGGGTCCATGCCAGCGGCGTGCCCTGGGACGACCCCAGCGGCAAGCGGCTGCGCGCCTGGCTCGGGCTTGCGCCGGAGGACTTCTACGACGCGGGCCGGGTCGCGATCCTGCCGATGGGCCTCTGCTATCCGGGCCGGCTGCCGCGCGGCGGCGACGCCCCGCCCCGGCCGGAATGCGCGCCGCTCTGGCATCCGCGCCTCCGGGCCGAATTGCCCGCTGTCGAACTCACCGTGCTGGCCGGAGGCTACGCCCAGGCCCGCTATCTCGGAACGCGGCGCAAGCGGACCCTCGGCGAGACGGTAGCAGCCTGGCGCAGCTACCTGCCCGGTTTCCTGCCGATCCCCCATCCGAGCTGGCGGGTGAACAACTGGCTGAAGCTGAATCCCTGGTTCGAGGCGGAGGTGGTGCCGGAATTGCAGGCGCGCGTGGCGGCGCTCACTTCGCCGTCCAGCCCCCGTCCACCAGCAGGCTCGTCCCGGTAATCAGCGAGGACGCCGGCGAGGCGAGGAAAGCCACGGCCGCGGCCACCTCCGCCACTTCGCCGAGCCGTCCGAGCGGAATGCTGCCCAGCACGAATTCGCGGAACTCCCTGTTCTGCAGGAACGGCCCGGCGAGCGGCGTCTCGACGAAAGTCGGCCCGACCGTGTTCGCCCGGATGCCGTGGGGCGCAAGCTCGATGGCCATCGCCTTGGTCATGCCCTCCAGCGCATGCTTGGTCGCGCAATAGACGGTGCGCTCGGGCCCGCCGACATGGCCCATCTGCGACGACATGTTGACGATCGAGCCGCCCTCGCCGGCCTCCGCCATGCGCCGCGCCGCCGCCTGGGCCACGATGAACGCCGCCTTGACGTTGAGCGCCAGCATGGCGTCGAGCACCGACTCTTCCGCCTCCAGGAAATGCTGCGGCCGGTTCCAGCCGGCATTGTTGACCAGCACGTCCACGCGCGGGAGCTCCGCGAAGGTGCGCCGCACGGCGTCGCTGTCGGTGACATCCAGCACCGCCGCTTCGGCGCTGCCGCCGCCGGCCCGTATCTCCGCCGTCAGGCTCTCGAGTTCGCCGCCGGAGCGCGCCGCCGCCACGACATGCGCGCCGAGTTCCGCCAGTACCAGCGCGCAGCCCCGGCCGAGGCCCCGCCCGGCGCCCGTAACGACTGCGGTCCTGCCGTCGAGCCGCAGGGATTCGGCAAAGCCCATCTCAATCTCCCTCCAGGATCGCCACCGCCCGCGTCCAGCCCGCCGAGCCGCGATGCACCTTGACCGGGAAGCAGGCGACCTGGAAGCCGTCCGCCGGCAGGGCTTCGAGGTTGCTCAGCTTCTCCAGGTGGCAATAGCCGATCTCGCGCCCGGCGCGGTGTCCTTCCCAGATCAGGCCGGCGTCGCCCGTCTCCCGCACCCGCTCCTTCGTCCAGGAGAAGGGCGCGTCCCAGCTCCAGCCGTCGGTGCCGGTGACGCGCACGCCCCGCTCCAGCAGCCAGAGGGTCGCGGCCTTGCCCATGCCGCAGCCGGCATGGATGAAGTCCTCCTCCCCGTAGCGCGAGCCCGCGCGGGTGTTCACCAGCACGATCTCCAGCGCCCTGAGCTCATGGCCGATCCGGTCGAGCTCCGCCTCGACATCTTCCGGCCCCGCCACATAGCCGTCGTCGAAATGGCGGAAATCGAGCTTCACGCCCGGCTGGAAGCACCATTCCAGCGGCACTTCGTCGATCCGCCAGGAGGGCTCGCCGCCTTCCTTCAGCGCATGGTTCATCGTCGAGAAGAAATGCCAGGGCGCGTCCAGATGCGTCCCGTTATGGGTCGAGATACGGACCTTCTCGACGGCGGCATATTCGCCGTCGGGCAGCGCATCGACGCCGACGCCGAAATACTCGGCCATGGCGGGGGCGGTGTCGTGGTGGCCCAGATAGTCGATCTCCGGCAGCATGTGCGGCGGGTCGCTCGCAATGCCGGCCTTCAGCGATACGGAAATATCGACGATGCGACGGCTCATGCCCGCCCTCCGCTTTCCCGGGCGCCCCTTGGCGTCTTCGAGACAGTGTAGCGCCGAATATTCGACATGCGGACCATTACTTTCGCCGTGACGATCCCAGGACCGACCTTCCCCGGCAGATTATCAAATGATCTCCACGCCATTCGTACGGCAAACCCCCGCGAAATCTCTGTGATTAAATGTCAACATTCCATGTATTCTTACATTGATGTCATTGAGAATTTCAAAGAGAATCGCATCCACTAAACTTACAGCCATGATTCGCGACACCGCCGATCGGTAGGCGTTGGCCAGCGCTTCCCGCCGATAGTTCGTGTCGTCCAAAAGTTCCGTATGGGGCTGGGCGAGGATACGCTTGAATCGTGCGACCGTGTTCGGTCTTCTCGAAAATCGGGTATTGAAGGTTTCGTATATTATAGGCCACGGCACCGCTAGGGAAAAGACTTCGAGATAGTCCAGTTTCTCAACAGCAGAATCGTGATATGGATCTCTAGGATCGAAAAGTGCAAAGAAAAATCCCGAATCGACCAAAATTGAGTCACGGCGCGATGGCATCTGCTTCATCTTCCTCCTGCTTTTGTTCCACTCCGAAGCCCTCCCAGGGAGCCCGCTTTCGCCCACCAACTACAAAGCGTCCTTTGACCCGCTCATCATCGCCCCTGTAAATCACATATATTCGCGACTTCTTGTTCAACGAGACTGCATCGGACAGTTCGGATTTCAGCGCTTCGATCACGGGTCCACTGCAGGAGAACCGGAAAAATGCGACGCTGTCGCCGCATTCTATCGCATCCTGGTCATCGAGCCACGAATACAGGCCTTCATAGTCGCCTGTCACGCCCAAGTCGTACGACATCCATATACCCTGGGTCATGGTTCTCTCCGGCACCGGAACCGCATGTCATTCTTCAAGGCCGCGTGCGCACACTGAGACACCGACCGATCCATCGGCGTTCGTCCCGGCTGCGTAGTTTCGGCAATCCGGAAAGCCATGTCCACATGGTTCCGTCAATGATCCGATACGACCGAATCCGCTTCGTCCAGCCGGTCAATACGGCGCGCGGCCGCTGCTCCTAGACCCGGCTTGCTCCATGCAGGCCTTCCAGGTCGGCGGCGAAGGCGGCGAGCACCTGCTCGTAGACGGGTCGCTTGAAGGCGACGATGCTGTCCAGCAGGTCCGACTTCGAGACCCACCGCCAGGCGTCGAATTCCGGCGGCTTGTGGCGGAAGAGGTCGATATCGGCGTCCGTGCCCGTAAAGCGCATCAGCACCCACTTCTGGGCCTGCCCCCTGTAGCGCCCGCCCCAAAGGCGCCGGGCGAGGTTCCTCGGCAGGTCGTAGGCGAGCCAGTCCGGAGTTTCGGCGACGGGCTCGGCCTTGTCCGTTCCGGCTTCCTCGGCGAGTTCCCGCGCCGCGGCGGCGCGCACCGTCTCGCCCTTGTCGATTCCGCCCTGGGGCATCTGCCAGGCATTCGGCGTGTCGCGGCGCCGGCCGACGAAGATCTCGCCGGCGGCATTCACCAGCACAATGCCGACATTGGCCCGGTAGCCGGCAGGCGGACGGTCGCTCACCTTTCCCGCGCGCCCCGGAGCTAGCGGGAAGCGCCGGAATAGAAGGCGAGCGCGCGCAGCAGGTCGAGCGCGCGCATCAACTGGTAGTCCAGGGGCTTTTCCGGCTCTTCCGCCTTGTCGGGTTCGGGCCGTTCGGCCTTGTCGAGGGTCCCGCGGAGGTCCGCCTCGCGAAGCCGGGGCCTGCCCTCGACCGGCGACAGCACCGCCTGCTTGACCTCTATGTCGGGCACGATGCCCTTGCCCTGTATCGATACCCCCGACGGCGTGTAGTAGCGCGCGGTCGTCAGCTTCAGCGCGCCGTGGCCGGCGATCGGGAGCATGGACTGCACCGACCCCTTGCCGAAGGAGCCCGTGCCCATGACGATGGCGCGGCGGTGATCGCGCAGCGCGCCGGCGACGATTTCCGACGCCGATGCCGAGCCCTCGTTGATGAGCACCACCAGCGGCAGTCCGCCCGCGATGTCGCCCGGCTTGGCGTTGAAGCGCTGCGCCAACTTCTCGTCGCGGCCCCGGGTGGACACGATCTCGCCCCGTTCCAGGAACGCATCGGAGACCGAAATCGCCTGGTCCAGCAGCCCGCCCGGATTGTTTCGCAGGTCGAGCACATAGCCCTTGAGCCCGTCTCCGACCTCCTCCTTCAGGCGCGAGACGGCTTCCGTGAGGTTGCTCAGCGTGTTTCCGTTGAAGGAGGTGATGCGGATATAGCCGACATCCTCCTCGGCCCGGCGGCGGACCGACGTGATCTGGATCACCGCGCGCACGATGGTGACGTCGAAGGGGGCTTCGCCCGCGCGCCGGACCTTGACGGTAATCGACGAGTCGACCGGGCCGCGCATCTTGTCCACCGCCTGGCCGAGAGTGAGGCCGAGCACGATCTCGTCGTCGATATGGGTAATCAGATCCCCGGGCTTGAGGCCGGCCCGGAAAGCCGGCGTATCGTCGATCGGCGAAACCACCTTGACGAGGCCGTTCTCCATCGTGACCTCGATGCCGAGCCCGCCGAATTCGCCCTTCGACTGGACCTGCATCTCCTTGAAACTGCGCGGCGACAGATAGGCCGAGTGCGGGTCCAGCGAGGAAAGCATGCCGTTGATGGCCGCCTCGATCAGCGCCTCCACCTCGGGTTCGGCCACGTGGTCCGTCCGGATCCGTTCCAGCACGGTGCCGAACAGCGAGATGTGCTCGTAATTGTCTTCGTCCTTCGCCGCCGCCGAACCGGCGAGCGCCGCCAGGGCTAGGATGGCCAGAAATCGAATGACCATAGCGGTTACCTGTCCTTTCTCGGTCGGCCGGAGCGGGGTTCCCGCCGGCCCGGAGCGCGCGGGCGGCGCCCTCCGCCCGGCAGCTTATTCAATTGGCGCCGGAGCGAAAGGCCGGCCTCCCGCCGCCCCGATGGTAAGGATGGCCGGCGAGGATCGCCTCGGCCCGGTAAAGCTGTTCGGCCAGCAACACGCGGACCAGAAGGTGAGGCCATGTCATCGGCCCGAGCGAGAGCCGGAAGTCGGCTTTCGACATGACTTCTTCGCCGTGCCCGTCGGCGCCGCCGACCAGGAACGCGCAATCCCGCCGCCCGCTCTCGCGCCAGCGCGCAAGGCGCCGCGCAAACCCCTCGCTGGAGAGCATCTCGCCGCCCTCGTCCAGCACCGCAACCACCGCCCCGGCCGGCACGGCGGCAAGCAGGCGCTCGCCCTCGCGCCGGGCGCGCGCCGGCCCTGCCGCCACCTCTATTTCCGTGAGCGCCAGCGGTGCGCGCAGCCGCTTGCGGTAGCGCTCGAACATCGCCGCGGCCGGATCGCCCCGCATGCGGCCGACCGCGATCAGGGCCAGGCGCATCTAGGAACGGTCCTGCGGCAGCGATCCCCACATCTTTTCGAGACGGTAGAAGTCGCGGACTTCGGGCCGGAACAGGTGGACGATGACATCGCCGCCGTCGACGAGCACCCAGTCCCCCTGCTCCGCGCCCTCCACCGGCGGGACGGCCGGGAGGATCGGCTTCAGCGCCTGGACCAGCCTGTCCGCAATCGCCTGGACATGACGCTGCGAGCCGCCGGACGCGATGACCATGTCATCGCAGACCGCCGTCTTGCCGCGCATGTCGATTTCCACCACGTCGAGCGCCTTCATCTCGTCCAGCACCGCGCGCACGGCCCCCAGAAGTCCGGGGCTGCCGGGCGGCGCCGGCGCGGTCGCTATGGATGTCTGCATCGACGAACGGCGGCTCCTGATTTCCGTCGCGGACGCCGGGTGGCGGCGGACCGGCAGATAGCACCACAGAGGGGGCCTGCCGCCGGCCAGAAGCGCGGCCCGCTCCGGCCGCAGCCGCGCCCTTGCGAACCGCACGGCCGCTGTGCCCGAGGCCGCTTTCGCATGATAGGGCGCGCGCGCGAAGACGGCAATCGGAACCTCGCGGAAGAGCTGCTGCCAGCTGCGCCAGCGCGGCATCTGGCTGAGGTTGTCGGCGCCGAGCAGCCACACGAAATCGACAGCCGGGAACCGCCGCTTCAAGGCCCTCACCGTGTCGATCGTGTAGCGGGTCCCCAGTTCCGCCTCCAGGGACGAAACGGCGATGCGCGGATGGTCGGCCACCGCGGCGGCGGCGGCCTCGCGTTCCGCCAGCGGCGCCATGCCGACGTCCGCCTTGAGCGGGTTCTGCGGCGACACCAGCCACCACACCCGGTCGAGGCGCAGACGCTTCAGCGCTTCCAGCGAGATGTGCCGGTGGCCGGCATGGGCGGGATTGAAGGACCCGCCGAGAAGGCCGATGCGCCCCGCCGCCGGCGCGAGGCGGACGCGGGCCGGACGGGACACTCAGGGCCTCACCGTACCGTCGCCCCGCACCACATATTTGTAGCTGGTCAGCTGCTCGGCCCCCACCGGGCCGCGCGCGTGGAACTTGTCGGTCGAGATGCCGATCTCCGCCCCGAAGCCGAACTCGCCGCCGTCCGCGAATTGCGTGGACGCGTTGTGCAGCACAATGGCGCTGTCGACATGGGCGAGGAAATGCTCGGCGGCAGCCTCGTCCTCGGTCAGGATCGTGTCGGTATGCTGCGAGCCGTAACGCCGGATGTGGCTGACCGCGCCCTCCACGCCGTCCACCACCCGGGCCGAGATCACGGCGTCCAGATATTCCGTGTTCCAGTCCTCCTCGCCGGCGGGCACGGCCCGGCCGTCCATCGCGCAGACTTCCGTGTCGCCGCGCACCTCGCAGCCGGCCGCGATCAGGTCGTCGAGGATCGCCGGCATGTGGCTTTCGGCGGCGGCGCGGTCGAACAGGATCGTCTCCGCCGCGCCGCAAATGCCGGTGCGGCGCATCTTGGCGTTGAGCGCGACCCGCCGCGCCTTCTCCAGGTCCGCCGCGCCGTCCACATAGACGTGGCAGAGCCCTTCCAGATGGCCGATCACGGGCACCCGCGCCTCGTCCAGCACGCGCTGGATCAGCCCCTTGCCGCCGCGCGGCACCACGACATCGACCGCGCCGCGCATGGAAAGCATGGCGCCGACGGCGGCGCGGTCCCTCGTCGGCACGAGCTGGATGCAGCCCTTCGGCAGGCCCGCCGCCTCCAGCCCCTCATGCAGGGCCGAGACGATGGCCGCGCTCGAATGGAAGCTCTCCGACCCGCCGCGCAGGATCGCGGCATTGCCCGACTTGAGGCAGAGGCCGCCGGCATCGGCAGTCACGTTGGGACGGGACTCGTAGATGATCCCGACGACGCCGAGCGGCGTGCGCACGCGCTCGAAGCGCAGCCCGTTCGGCCGGGTCCAGGAGGCGGCCACGGACCCCACGGGGTCGGGCAGGGCGGCGACCTCCTCGAGCCCCCGCGCAATCGCCTCGACCCGTCCCTCGTCGAGCCGGAGGCGGTCCGCCATCGAGGCGCGCAAGTGCGCGGCATCTTCCAGGTCGCGCGCATTCGCCTCCAGCAGGCGGGCGCGCCCGTCCCGCACCGCCCGGGCCGCAGCCCGGAGCGCGCGGTCCTTGACCTCGCCCGTCGTCACCGCCAGGCGGTCCGCCGCCGCCCGGGCTTCCCGGCCGAGCCGGGCCACGATTTCGATTGCGTCTTCGCTCATGTCACCACCAGGTCGTCGCGATGGATCATCTCCGTGCGGCCACGATAGCCGAGGACGGCCTCGATGTCCGCGCTTCTGAGGCCGAGAATGCGCCGCGCCTCGTCGGCGTCGTAGGCGACGAGGCCCCGCGCCAGTTCGCGGCCCTGCCTGTCCGCGACCGCGACGGCGTCGCCGCGCCTGAAGGAGCCCTCGATGCCGGTGACGCCGGCGGGCAGCAGGCTGGTGCCGCGCCGGAGGGCGGCCGCCGCGCCGTCATCCACCGTCAGGCGCCCGGCCGTGCCGAGCGTCGCGCGGATCCATTCCTTGTAGGCCTTGCGCGGCGTGGCCCGCGGGCGGAACCAGGTGGCGCGCGCGCCGTGGGCCAGGCGGCTGAGCGGACGGTCGGCGCGCCCGTCGCAGATCGCCATGGCCGTGCCCGCGCCGAGGGCGATGCGCGCGGCGGCGAGCTTCGTCACCATGCCGCCCTTGCCGTAGTCGGACCGGGTGATCCCGGCCATCGCCTCGATTTCGTCCGTCACCTCACCGACCTCGGCGACATGGGCCGCACCGGGGTCGCGCGCCGGGTCGGCCGTGTAAAGCCCGTCCACGTCGGACAGCAGCACCAGCAGGTCCGCGCCCGCCATCTGCGCCACGCGGGCGGCCAGCCGGTCATTGTCTCCGAAGCGGATTTCCTCGGTCGTGACCGTGTCGTTCTCGTTGATGACGGGCACGGCGCCGTGGCGCAGCAGGGTCGCCACCGTGCTGCGGGCGTTCAGGTAGCTGCGGCGGTCTTCGGTGTCGGAGGGCGTCAGCAGCAATTGCGCCGCCGGCACGTCGCGGCGTCCGAGCGCCTGGCGCCAGGCCTGGGCGAGAACGATCTGCCCCATGGCGGCGGCGGCCTGGCTCTCCTCCAGCCTGAGCTGTCCCCGCTTCAGCCCGAGCGCGCCGCGGCCGAGCGCGATGGCGCCGGAGGACACCGCCAGCACCTCCCGCCCCTCGCCGCGCAGGGTCGCGATGTCGTCGGCGAGCCCGTCGAGCCACGCCCGGCGCAGGCGCCGCCGGTCGTCCACCAGCAGCGCCGAGCCGATCTTCACGACGATGCGCCGGGCCTGCTTCAGGGCGTCCATGCGGTTTCCTTCGGCGGGCGGGCGGCGACCCTGCCTGCCTTCGCCGCCTGCGACAAACGGCGCATGAGGCCGTCGAGGCCGGTTCCGGCAACGCCCGAAATCCGGAAGACCTCCCGGCCCGACCGGCGCTCCAGCGCCGCCGCCAGCCCGGCGGCGGTCGGGCCGTCGACGGCATCGCACTTGTTGAGCGCCAGGAATTCGGGCTTGCCGGCAAGGCCGCCGCCATAGGCCTCCAGCTCCCCGCGGACGGTCCGCCACGCCGCGACCGGGTCTTCCCCCGTCGCGTCCACCAGGTGCAGCAGCGCGCTGCAGCGCTCGACATGGCCGAGGAAGCGGTCGCCGAGGCCCGCGCCCCGGTGCGCGCCCTCGATCAGGCCCGGAATGTCGGCCATCGTGAAGTTGTCATCGCCCGCGCCGACCACGCCGAGCTGCGGCGCGAGCGTCGTGAAGGGGTAGTCCGCGATCCGGGGCCTGGCGCGGGAGACCGCGGCGAGCAGGGTGGACTTGCCCGCATTGGGCAGCCCGACCAGGCCGATCTCGGCGATCAGCTTGAGGCGCAGCCAGATCCAGCGCTCCTCGCCCGGCCAGCCGGGTTCGGCGTGGCGCGGCGCCCGGTTGGTCGAGGACTTGAAGCGGGCATTGCCGCGCCCGCCGGCGCCGCCCCGGCAGAGCAGTACGCGCTCGCCCGGCTCCGTGAGGTCGGCGAGCAGCAGGCGGCGGTCCTCGTCGAGGATCTGGGTGCCGGGGGGAACGGAGAGCACCGCGCCCGCGCCGTCGCGGCCGGTGCGCCTTGCGCCCGCGCCGTGGCCGCCGCGCTCCGCCTTGAAATGCTGGCGGTAGCGGAAGTCGATCAGGGTGTTGAGGTCCGCGGCGCACTCGGCGAACACGTCGCCGCCGCGCCCGCCGTCGCCGCCGTCCGGCCCGCCGAAGGGCACGTATTTCTCGCGCCGGAAGCCGATTGCGCCCGGGCCGCCGTCGCCGCTCTTCAGATAGACCTTCGCCTCGTCCAGGAAGCGCATAGGCGCCGCTGTCCCGGCAGCATCACGCCTCGGGCAGCACCGAGACGTATTGGCGTCCGCCCGCGCGGCGGCGGAATTGCACCCGCCCCTCCGCCTTGGCGAACAGGGTGTGGTCGCGCCCGAGGCCCACATTCTCGCCCGGATGGAAGCGGGTGCCGCGCTGGCGCACGATGATGTTGCCGGGGATCACGAGTTCGCCGCCATATTTCTTGACGCCGAGGCGCTGGCCCGGACTGTCGCGGCCGTTGCGGGAACTGCCGCCTGCCTTCTTATGCGCCATCGCTGCCTCCGGAAGGTTGCGTGCCGTCGGTAATGCTGTCGATTCGGACCAGCGAATAATGCTGGCGGTGCCCGTTCTTGCGCCGGGAGTTCTGGCGCCGGCGCTTCTTGAACACGATGATCTTGGCGCCCCGCGTCTGCTCGACCAGCGTGGCCGAGACGCGCGCGCCCTCGACCAGCGGCGCGCCGACCTTCGCCGCGCCGTCGCCGCCGAGCATCAGCACGTCCTCGAAGACGAGCCCGTCGCCGGCCTCTCCGGCCAGCCGCTCGACGCGGACCGTCTCCCCCTCGGCGACGCGATACTGCTTGCCGCCCGTGCGTATGACCGCGAACATGCCCCTGAACCTGCCTGAAAACCGACCGCGCCCGCTGCGCAAGGCGGGTCAACATACAGCCGCCGGCCCGACTGTCAACAGCGCCCGGAGGCCGGCGCTGCGCCCGCCGGCGCAGAAAGAGGTTGGCTGGAGGCGGGCCTGCCTGTAAGAAGCCGCCCCGACGACCTGTCCGCGGTGGGGTGCCGGAGCGGTTGAACGGGGCGGTCTCGAAAACCGTTGTACGCGCAAGCGTACCGTGGGTTCGAATCCCACCCCCACCGCCAGAGGCGCTGACAATTTTGGGGGGAAACCAATACTCCAGAATTCCCCTCCGTTGTGTTGGGTACGCCCACGACCACAATATATAGGGTTTTCCCGCAGTTTTTCCGGACTCCGATTCTGCGCGGACCCCCATTTCTGGATCCATCGGGGAACCTCAACTTTCAAGACGGCACGCCGGTCGATGTTCGTGGCCGAATACCGCCTGCGGGCGGTATATGGGTGATTGGCAGCAGCACGACATAGCGTGGATGAACCGCCGGATCGGTGGCGGCTACCAGATACGCCGGACGGGTCTTGCCTTGGTCGCGACCGGCGACGGCCTCATGTATCCAGAGATAGTCGTAGCGGATGACCAGGCCCGGCTTCGGGTCGGGAAGCGCCACCGATCCGGCGTTACGTCAGCAGTTCGTCGAGCGGCTTGTGCTCTGCATCCTTCCCGGCGCGCTCAACGGCGTCGATCACCACATCGGCGGCGGCGTCTGTGCGATGACTGCGTTATGCTGAGGCCCGTACAGGAACGCAGCGACCTAAGCGAGGGCGGCGGGATGAAGCTTCAGATGCGTCATGCGACACGAAATACGCAATCCGAAAGGCTCGTTGCTGCTGCAACCGACCCTTGGCATGGGGGCCGGTATGGAGGGATATCCATGTCGCAAGCCTAACCGGCAAAGGGCCGCCGGATGGCGCGACGATTAACACCGATCAAGGTCAGGCTTGCGGCCGCTATTCTGCCTCGTTCGCGCCATTATTCCGCCGCCGCAGTCCGAAAGCAGAGAAGGGAGTTCTCCTGAATGCTCGACGAATCCGCCCTGACGAAGGGCCAGTTGCGAAAGCTCAACGCGCTCCGAAAATCCGTGGGTCCGGCTATCGCCGACGAAGCGTTTGCCAAGTGGCTGCAACAGGCGGTCGCGGAGCCGGAGGAGGACGAAAATGCCAGGGCCATCTCCGATGCGCTGTGGGGCCTGATACAGGAAGGCAGGCTCTCGATCCGGCGGGGCGGCTATGCCGTCCGCCGGGGACGCGGCCGCGTGATCGTCCAACCGGCCGGAGAGTAATTGTCCGCCGGCTGTCAGCTGGACAGCACGGCAAGATGAGCTCCCGGGTCAGGCGTCCAACCTTCTTTAGGATATAGTGCCGACCGACAAGCCTGTCGGTCATGCGCAAGTCGTGCAGCTCTACCGTGGGCAATCAGGGAGCAGGGGACGGTGCAATTGACGTACGAGGAGTGGAAGAGGGAGCGCCGGAGATGGATAGAGGCACGAAAGAATCTGAAAGTTCCGGACGACTACAAAACGCTCAAGTGCGCAGGGCTGGATGAAGAGGACGACGAGTGGGTGTCGCCGCCGCAGCTAACGTCCGACAGTCACGTCGGTATAGTACTGGTAGCCAAGGATTTCCTCAACTTCGAGAAGGCCCGGGACAAGAGCAAACGAATACGTCGCTACGGCGGATATCTCCCCGAGCTCGGGTTCAACAAGGTTCTGGATTGCGCCCTATGCCGCGCCGGTCTTTGCCGAAAGGACATCTACCTGACGCAGGTGGTACACCTCCTGCCGTGCGGAAAGGCCTCCAAGTATCACCGTAAGCCAGTGGCAACCGACTCCTTCAAGAACGTAACAGAGGACGAGATAAGGGATCGTGTTGTCGTGGCGCTCGGTGACCTCGCTATACGGTATTGCCGTGACAGCACCGCCAAGCGGGTCTTCGAGACAATACACCCCAGCGCCAGGAAGGGCACTGAAGACGAGCGAGCCCAAGAGATAGCGGCCGTGCTGAAACAGGCAGAGCAGTACCGCCGGAAGGAAATGGAAGGGTGGTGAACGGCTAAAGTCTCGGTGCTCAAACTCCTCCCACATATCCCTCGGTCTTCAGTGGACGGATACGCCCGTGGGGGTGTGAGAGCGGAACGACTTCGGCTTCTTCGTGAATCAGACACTCGGCGGCCTCGCAAGGATCAGGTGTGTTGCTCGGCACCCCGCTTCGAAGCCGATCAGCGCGATAAGTTATTGATCGCGTCGAATCCCGAAGGGTCAGGACACGGCGCTTAACGACAAAGGGTCAAGCAGACGCTGTCACTTGGGCAATTCCGAACGCGGTAGTTCGGCCTGACTGTCGCAGTTCCGCGCGTTCTTCCGCAGCCCGCTAGGCCTGTCGTCGATCATCACGATACACCATTGAGAAAGGTTCAGCCGTGGTCATTTATCCCGATCCTCCACTGATGCCGGACACGAAATGCCGAGCGTTGATCTCGGCGCCTAAATTGGGAAAGGGAGGTGCACGAACCGTTTATCCGGTAAATGGCGATCCTTGCGCTGTGATTAAAGAGATAAATATTCAATTCGTTGGTGCGAATGTAATGGAATGGCACATCTGGTGCGCGATCAGAGATACTGAACTTGCTCCTGTTTTCGGGAAATGTAAAGCAATCAGTGAGTCAGGACGATTTCTCGTGATGGAACGGCTGGACGATATTTCTGAGTCCGATCAGCTAAAGACACCTTCCATGCCAGTCTGGGTACGCGATGTTTGGTGGACAAACTTTGGCAAAAATCACCAAGGTCAAATAAAGATAAGGGACTACGCGAATGTCGCTCTTGGCGAAGTTCTAGCATCCGCAAAGAAGTTCCGTTGTGCGTGGCAAAGCACGTCCTAGACATGAGTGGTTGGCTTGGTCGTAGATCCTCTCGACATAGCCGTCATCGACGTGTCCGCGCCGCGACTCGATGATCGCGCCGACCGCCAACGACTGGTCGAGACGTTGGAGCGCATCCGCCTCCTCGTCCTCGATCTCCTTGTCCGCCTCCGCGGCGTCGGCGAGAATACCGTCACAGAGGTCGCCCCCATCCAGCTTTCTGCGCGACATACAACGACGCTTCGCCGCCGCCGTGCTGCTCGTCCACCATGCCCACAAGAGCGGCGCCAGCTGATCGGAGGCCTTGCGGGGAAGCTCAGAACTGCACGCTTGGGGCGACTCAAATCTAGAGAGGGTCCGCTCATTGTGGGATTTTCCCGGATTCCATTTTTCAGAGCCGTTCGGAATTTTGTGACACGCAAATGCTCGTTTAGCGCGGGGCGGCTCCTTCGGGCAGGAATCTATGTAATTCAACACCTTGTCCCGGAGTAACTGCGCCGGGCTGCCCGCTGATCGCATCGGATCTCGGAGGGTCAAAACCCGGGGCTTAACAACACACCAAATCGGGCTGGCGTCGACGGTGGTGCCTTCGACCGTCGACCCTCGATCCCGACTGCATCGCTAGTTGCTCGGTGAGCCAACGGCTTCCATGAAGGCGAAACCAAGCGGCGAAGGACGCAACACGCCCTTCTTGATGTCAATTTCATAGTGCGGCGGGCACTTGGCTTCCATGTCCTTGTATTCCGGGCGATCACTAACCCAAGTGTAAGCATCACTAGCCGCCAGCATTCGGTCATAGGCAATCACCACCAGACCAAGTCGCCGCCAGTTATTTACTGCTGTGACCACCCAGTTGCCGGCAGTAGGCTGGCCGGTCCTGACATCTACCACGTTGATGATGTCGGCCGGTCCGGGGATCACGCCAGGTTGGCCGCGCCTAAGACCGGACAGGCTCACTATCGGGATATCTTCCGTCTTTATTTCGCCGGCGCCTCCAAATGGAATTTCTATGCAACCCTTAAACAACGCTGCGTCATCAGCCGATAGCTGGCCTATGATATTGGCAAACGCTGGGTGAGCCTTGTCCGCCCTTTCAGCATCCATCGCCGCCGCTATCAGGCTCACGTACATATCCCTCAACGACCGTTCTTCGTGAGCGAAGGCAAGCCCCTGCATCGCTGGTCCGACGACTGTTGCCGTAGGTTCGACTATGCGCTTGATTCTGCGCGTAGCGCGATTGATGTCGGCTTTGAAGCCGTCTTCGGCGCTGAAATAAGCTTTCGCCTTGGCAGCACCGGCGTTCACAGCAACAAGTGGCAGCAAAGCGGTCTCCACCGTCTTGGCGATAACCGCCGTCGATCTGGCAATCGATTGCCCTGCCGCTTTGAGGTCGTCGGAGCCCTCTGCTTTGTCCAGCAGCACCTTGGTCACACCGGCCATACCCTTCCAATCCGGAGGGTCGCCGTCGTTCATCGAATCTTCACCGGGCATCTGTGATGTCTCCGAATTTGTTGACCGTCCGGTTGCTGGCGGGTGCAGAAGCATAGCGCACCAACGCGCTACCGTCGTGGATGCAGAAAGCCTTGTGGGCCGTCGCTTGAGCTTCAGGGTTTCCACCACCCGCCAACTCATTTGCTTGCGGATGGGAAATCTTCTCCTGTCCAGGTCAGCAGACCCTCGGCCGCGCCCGAACTCCATCGATGAATGGGCTCTCATGCTCCGGCCTGTCCACCAGGGCGAGGCCGACAAGCCGCGCCCTGCTGACGATGCGCCGGTCCGCGGCCGGCCATTTCTCCTGGATCGCCTGGAACGCGGCGCTGAACGCGGTCAGTTCGCCCGCCTCGACGCGCGCCCGCACCCGGCGGCCGGCGCCGGTGTCCGGTAGGGTCACGGTCGCACGCAGGCCGCCGGGACCGTCATGCAGTTCCAGGCCCTGTCCGGACCGGGCGAGCGGACGGTCCCATTCATCGCGGACATGCACCAGCAGGCCGCTCGCCAGCACGGAGCCGGGCTCGAAGACCTCCTCGAAGGCGCCGCCGATGCACATGGGCACGCCGTAGGGGACCAGCATGCCCTCCAGCACACCGGGCGCCGTCGTGTCAAACGCGAACGCGCGCCGCTCGACCGGGACGGGTTTCCGCCGGGGGAGCGCCCGGGTCCTGGAGCGCCTGCCGACGCCGTCCGCGGGCCAAGCCGGGCTGCAGTCGCGCTTCAACTGTGCCAGCGCGGCATCCTGCAGGGCCTCCATTCGCCGGGCCAGCCTTCGAATCTCCCGGTTTCTGCCATACCACCACTGGACCGGGCGGGCGGGCCGCCGGATCACGTCGTAGCGGAAGCGCCGCCGGGGGTCAAAGATCCGCCAGCGCCGGCGGGCCTCGCCCCCCGGATCGGGGGGCAGGCTCTCCCGCGGCGCCGCGGGGACCTCCTCGATCAGCCCGAGGTCTTCGCTCATGACGGTGAGCCAGGCATCCAGGCGGTCCGGCGGCACGTCCCGCAGCGTGGCGTGGATGGCTGCGGTGTCGATCTCCCGCTCTTCGTCCCTTCCAGGCAATTTCCCCGATGGCGTCTAGTGATCGAGCGAGTTCGCCTGTCCGTTGCGGGGCGCCGTCCTCAAGATGATCGGCCGGGGAGACTGACGCTCCCCGCAGTGCGCCCTACAGAATCTCCAGGGGCGCACCGCCCTCGGGTGGCGGGAAGTCCTTGTCCAGGGCTGCAAGCTCGTCATCGGTGAGCGTGATATCGAGTGCGCCCAGGTTGGCATCGACATGGGCGACAAGGCTCGCCTTGGGCACGACGAAGACGTCTTCGTGCCGGAGCACCCAGGCGAGCGCCACCTGCATCACCGTCACGCCGCGGGCGGCGGCGATAGCGCCGAGCGCACCGCTCGCCGGCAACCTGCCCTGCTCCAGCGGTGAATAGATCATGAGCGGCTGGCCGTTGCGTCGGGACCACGGCATCAGCGATGCCTCGGACCAGCGCCGCTTGAGGTTGTAGAGGATCTGGTTGGCTTGGCAGCCCTGACCGCCCGGGGTCTCCCACAGCTCCTCCATGTCGTCGGTGTCGAAGTTGCTGACCCCGAAACGCCGAATCCTGCCGTCTTCCTTCAGCGCGAGGAAGCCTTCGATGGTCTCGTCGAGGGGGACGCCGCCGCGCCAGTGCAACAGGTAGAGGTCGAGATAATCGGTACCGAGGCGCTTCAGGCTCTTCTCGCAGGCGCGCTTCATGCGCTTTCGCCCGGCGTTCGACGGCAGCACCTTGCTCACCAGACAGACCCTGTCGCGCTGCCCGCGGATCGCCTCGCCGATGACACGTTCGGCCCCGCCGGAACCGTACATCTCCGCCGTGTCGATCAGCGTCATGCCGCAGGCGATGCCGTGCCGGAGCGCCGCTACCTCGTCCTTGTGCGCCGCCCGGCGTTCGCCCATGCGCCACGTACCCTGGCCGAGGGCCACGACCTCGTCGCCGCCCGGTAGTCTGACCGTCCGCATCATCGCGCTCCCCCCGGCGTCATGGCCGCGAACTTAGCACGGGCTTCCGGGGCGGCATGCGCCGGATCAGGCTGGAAACGAAGTGGCAGAAGCGGTACAGGCCCGGCGATCACGCCTGCCCCGGACCTCGGTGTTGTCAGCGCGCAGTTTGGAATCCAGATCGGCATTCTCGGCGAGGTGTTGTTAAGCGCCGGGTCCTAACCGTTCGGGATCCGACGCGGTCAATCACTCATGACGCTCATCAGCGTTAAAGTGGCGCGCCGAGCAACACCTATGCGCTATATCCGGGAACATCCACGGTCAAATCTGAATCTTGACCCACTCCCGGATGTCAAGTTACGCCACCCGCTGGCCTGACATGTGCGGCCTATGGTCCGCGCGCCGTCTCCTGATGTTGCCCGCGTGACAGCAGAAGCCGGCGTTATACCAAGGGTCACTGTTTAGAACCCATTGGCCCATTTTCGTGTACCGATAGAGGCGATCCGTTCTGGCTGTGAAACGAGATTGTTCCAGGCATTGCAGCAGTGATCGAGGATATCGTCGTAGTTCTGGAAGACGC
>JAJDYL010000150.1 GCA_022825195.1 Alphaproteobacteria bacterium | reverse complement strand
GCCTGCGTGCGGGCGCGGGCGGGCGTATCGCGGCGGCGCGGTTCGCGCGGCTGATTGCCCGCGCGCCCGCACGCGCGGCGGGGTGCCGGGCGCACTTCGCCTGTGCGTCGAATGGGGGTCGTTCCGGCGCCGGGCCGGAGAGGCGGGAAGCGGACCCATGGACACCGCTGCCCTAGGAGCCATTGTAGCACAGTTTTTTAGAATGCAAGCTTATTGGGAACAAAAAATGAAAATGCCGGGCAATTTTCTCCCGGTCATACTTCTATCCTGTTGAATCGGCGGGGCAATCGCAGGCTTTCCCTTCATCCCGGGCAGCGGCGCCGGCCGCCTGTCGGGAAGGCGGAACGCGGCGGGCGCGGCGGGACGCGCCCGGATCGGGCCGTGACCTTCGCCGGAAATGCGGGTTAGATGCCGGCAGCCCGCAGACGACGAGGAAGGCCCGATGCCGAGCTTTGCCGTGGAACTCGAAGCCCCCGATATCGCGCCCTACAGGACCGGCAATACCGGCATCGACTATGTGCACCGCCTCGACAGCGGCGTTCCAGGCCCGCATGTGCTCGTCAATGCGATCACCCACGGCAACGAGATTTGCGGCGCCATCGCGCTCGATTTCCTGTTCCGGCGGGCCATCCGGCCGCGGCGGGGCGTGCTGACGCTCTCCTTCGCCAACATCGCCGCCTATGAGCGCTTCGACCCGAAGGACCCCGGCGCGTCGCGCTTCGTCGATGAGGACTTCAACCGGGTGTGGACGCTCGAAACCCTGGAGGGGACGCGCCGCAGCGTCGAACTGGAGCGCGCCCGCGAATTGCGGCCCGTATTCGAGCAGGCGGATTTCCTGCTCGATGTCCATTCCATGAGCACCGCGTCCGCGCCGCTCATGCTCTGCCACGGCCTCGAGAAGGAGCGGGCGTTCGCCCTCAGGACCGGCTATCCCGGAACGGTCGTCTGCGGGCCGGGCCATGTGGAGGGCCTCAGGATGATCGAGCACAAGCCCTTCAACGACCCGGCGAACCCTCAGGTTGCGCTGCTCGTGGAAGCGGGCGAGCACTGGGCGTCCGCAACGGCGACCCATGCGCTGGACACCGTGCTGCGCTTCATCGCTGCGGCCGGAAGCCTCGACTTCGCCGATGTCGAGGACCATATCGCCGACAAGGCGCCGCCCCGGCCGCGCCTGCTGGAGGTAACCGATGGCATCGTCGCCCGGACCGACCGGTTCCGATTCACCGCGCCCTATATCGGCTGCGAGGTCTTCGAAAAGGCCGGCACGGTCATCGCCCATGACGGCGACCGGGAGATCGCGACGCCCTACGACGGAGCGATCCTGATCATGCCCAACCATTCCGGCCCCGGACCGGGCCGCAAGGGGCGCATCTGCCGACCGGTCGGCGAAGGGAGCGTCGATGGCGCGTAAGGCCCCGCGACGGACCGCGAGGCGAACGCGCGTGCGGGCCGCCCGTTTCGGCCGCAGCCTGCCGCTGCGCTTCCGCAACTACGTCATTGCGGGGGTCCTCGTCACGGCTCCCATCGGCATCACCGCCTGGCTGGCCTGGCAGATCGTCCAGTTCTTCGATTCCCGGATCCGCGCCATCATCCCGGAAGGCTACAACCCGGAGCAGTATCTGCCGTTCTCGATACCGGGCATCGGGCTCATCATCTTCATCATTGCGCTGTCGCTGGTCGGCTACCTGGCGGCCGGACTGCTGGGCCGGACGCTGATCCGGGCCGGCGAGCGCATGTTGAGCCGCATGCCCGTGGTGCGCACGGTCTATGGCGCGCTCAAGCAGATTTTCGAGACGGTGCTGGCGCACAAGGCCACGGCCTTCCGGCAGGTGGTGCTGGTGGAATATCCCCGGCGCGGCCTCTGGTGCCTGGCCTTCGTCTCTGGCAAGACCGAAGGCGAAGTGCAGAACCTGACGGAAGACGAGCTGGTGAACATCTTCCTGCCGACGACGCCCAACCCGACCTCCGGCTTCCTGCTGTTCGTGCCGAGGCGCGACCTGACCCCGCTCACCATGACGGTCGAGGAAGGCATCAAGATGGTGGTCTCCGGCGGCATCGTGACGCCGCCCGACCGGCGCCCGGAAGAAGAGCGCAGCATCCCGAAGATTGCGGCCGAATCGACGTGAGGGTGGACCTCGACAGGATCGCGGCGGTCATCCGGGAGACCGCCGCAGCCGAAATGGTGCGGCAATTCACCGACCTCGATCCCGTCGATATCGGCGAGAAGTCCCCGAACGATTTCGTCACCGCCGTCGATCTGGCGATGGAGGCCCGGTTCGCAAAGCGGCTGCCGGACCTGCTGCCGGGCTCTGTGCTGGTCGGCGAGGAAGCCGTTGCGGCCGACCCGGGGATACTCGACCGCCTGGCCGGGGACCGTCCCGTCTGGGTCGTCGATCCGCTGGACGGCACGGCGAACTTCGCCTCCGGCTATCCGCTCTTCTGCACCATCGTGGCGCTCGTCGTCGGCGGCGAGACGGTCGCCGGCTGGATCTACGACCCCTTCTCCGAGCGCATGGCGGCGGCGGAACGGGGCGGCGGGGCGTTCATGGGCGAACGCAGGCTCAGGGTCGTGCGGCCTGCCGACCTTCGCGACATGAACGGCGCCGTGTACGGCTACAGGTTCCGGACGAGCGACGCCTACCGCGAGATTTGGGGACGCGGGCGCGGGCGTCTCGGCCATTGCTTCAACACGCGCTGCGTCGGGCAGGAATATCTGGCGCGGCTGCTCGGCCGGGCGCATTTCGGCCTCTACACCCGGCTCAACCCCTGGGACCATGCCGCAGGCTGCCTGCTGCACGAGGAAGCCGGCGGCGCGGCCGCCCTGCACGGCGGCGGGCCCTACCGGCCGCTGGGTCCGCGCCACGGCCTGCTGGTCGCGCCGGACTGGGACATCTGGCGCCGGATCGAGACTGACCTCATCCGCCGCGTCCCGCTATGATGGCGCCACCTTCCCGAACTCGGACTGCAACGCCATGAACACTGCTTCGCTCGCATTCGTCGGCCTGGGCGTGATGGGCTTCCCGATGGCGGGGCATCTCGCCGCCGCCGGCCACAAGGTCACCGTCTACAACCGCACCGGCGAGAAGGCCCGGGCCTGGACCGCCGCCCACGGAGGCAGAGCCGCCGCAACGCCCCGCGAGGCGGCAGGCGGCGCGGACATCATCTTCTCCTGCGTCGGCAATGACGACGATGTGCGCAGCGTCGTCTACGGCGATGACGGCATCTTCGCCGGCATCCGGCCGGGCTCGGTGTTCGTGGACCACACCACCGCTTCGGCCGACCTTGCGCGCGAGCTTTACGCGGACGGCAGGGAACGCGGCGTCGCCTGCATCGACGCGCCCGTCTCCGGCGGCCAGGCGGGCGCGGAGAACGGCGTGCTGACGGTGATGTGCGGCGGCGACAGCGAGCCCTTCGAGCGCGCCCGGCCGGCGATGACCTGCTACGGGCGGGCGGTCACGCTGATGGGGGCGCCGGGAAACGGCCAGCTCACCAAGATGGTGAACCAGATCGCCATCGCCGGCCTGCTGCAGGGGCTGTCCGAGGCGCTGAACATGGGCCTCAAGGCCGGGCTCGACATGCCGCTCGTGCTTGAGGTCATTTCCAAGGGCGCGGCGGGCTCCTGGCAGATGGACAATCGCGGCCGGACCATGGTCGAGGACAAGTTCGACTTCGGCTTCGCGGTGGACTGGATGCGCAAGGACCTCGCCATCTGCCTCGCCGAGGCCGAGCGCAACGGCGCGCGCCTGCCGATGACCGCCGCCATCGACCAGCTCTACAAGCATGTCCAGCAGGAAGGCGGCGGGCGCTGGGACACCTCCGCCCTCATCCACCTGCTGCGGAATACCTAGCCGGTCAGCCGTTCGGCGACAGGCCCATCTGCCAGAAGTCGATCTCCAGCCGGGTGGCGTCGGCGAAAATGCGTTCGAGGCCCGGCAGCCGCGCCGGCCCGCCGCGCCGGGCGAACAGGTCGTCGAGCTGGGCGATAGCGGCAGCGGCGGTCTCCTGGTACTCCCGGCCGGCATACATCTCGATCCACGCCCCGTAGGGGTTGCCGCGCGCCGAGCCCGCGAGCGCGCTGCCGATCTCGGCATAGCCGACGATGCAGGGCGCGAGCGCGACATGCAGGTCGAGCAGGTCGCCCGCCAGCCCGCGCTCCAGCACGTAGCGCGTATAGGCCATCGTCGCGGGCGCCTCCGGCAGCGCGGCCATGCCCGCCTCGTCGAGTCCCCAGCGTTCGCAGAACGCGACATGCAGGCGCATTTCGGTGTCCGCGATGGCGAGCGCGGTTTCCGCGCCGTGGCGGATATCGGCCAGCGTCTCGCCCTTGAAGGCCGCCAGCGCATAGGCGCGCGCGAAATGGACCAGGAACAGGTAGTCCTGCTCCAGGTAATGGCGGAAACAGGCCTCCGGCAGGCTGCCGTCGCCGACGGCGCGCACGAAGGGGTGGCCGATATAGGCCTCCCAGTCGGCGGATACGGCCTCCTTCAGCCGGTCGAACAGGCCCATCAGAGCAGCGACCGGGTTTCTTCGGGCAGGGCGACGCGAATGCCGTCCAGCTCGTCCGTCACCCGGATCTGGCAGCCGAGCCGGGAGGTCGGCGTCAGGCCGAAGGCGAGGTCGAGCATGTCCTCCTCGTCCTCGTCGGGCTCCTCCAGCCTTTCGTACCAGTCGCCGTCGACGATCACATGGCAGGTCGAGCAGGCCAGCGAGCCCTCGCAGGCGCCCTCGATGTCGATGTCGTATTTTCGCGAGATTTCCAGAATCGTCAGGCCCGCCGGCGGCTCGACGGTCTGCTCGCTTCCGTCCGGGCTGACAAAGGTGATCCTCGGCATCGCAACCTACCAGTAGGCGGCGCCTTCTACCCCCTTCGCAACCGTGCCGCAAGGCGGTTCCAGGCCTCCGCGAAGGCGTCCGCATCGCCTTCCGTCACGCCCGCTCCGAGGCTGACCCGGATGGCCTCGGCCGCCGCCGCTTCCTCCACCCCCATCGCCAGCAGGACATGCGAGGCGCCCACCTTGCCTGACGAGCAGGCGGCGCCGGCGCTGACCGCGAATCCTTCCAGGTCGAACGCCATCACCTGGGTCTCGTTGGAGACGCCGGGCATGGCGATGCAGCTCGTATTGCCGAGGCGCGGCCCGTCACGGCCGTGGAAGACGGCGCCTTCGAGGCGCGCCTCCATCCGGTCGCGAAGCGCGGTCACGTCGGCGAGGGCGCGCGCCGCCGCGCCGAAACCGGCGATGCCGACCACATTTTCCGTGCCGCCCCGCCGGCGGCGCTCCTGCGCGCCCCGGATCGGGCTCTCCAGCGCGCGCGCGTTCCTGAGCACCAGCGCGCCGACGCCCATCGGCCCGCCGAGCTTGTGCGCCGAAAGGGCCAGCGAATCCGCGTCGATGGCGGCGAGGTCCAGCCGTCCCGCCGCCTGCACGGCGTCGCAATGCCACAGCCCGCCCGTCCCGCGCACCCGCCTGCCGATTTCCGCCAGCGGATGAATGGCCCCGGTCTCGTTGTTCGCGGCCATGAGAGCGACGGCCGCGCCCGGCGGAATCGCATCCGCGCAGACGCGCCCGCCGCCGTCGACCGGCAGGCGCGGCCCGTGCGCATGGTCGAGCACGGAGGCATGTTCGCTTTCTCCCGCCATCCAGTCCCGCCCGGCAAGCGCCAGCGCGTTCGCCTCGGTGCCGCCGGAGGTGAAGATCACCTGCTCCGGCGCCGCGCCGGCAAAGGCCGCGACCCGCGCGCGCGCCTCCTCGACGATGCGCCGCGCGGCGCGCCCCTCGCCATGCACGGAGGAAGGATTCCCGAGCACCGCCATCGCATCGGCCATGGCGTCGCGCGCCGCCGGCGCCAGCGGCGCGGTGGCGTTCCAGTCCATGTAAATGCGGCGTTTTGCCATGATGCGGTCTCTTGACGGCCGGCGCCGCCCGAACCAGTTAGGTCTAGGTTATCCTCGAAAATTATCCCATCCGGCGGCAGCCTTGCCGCCTGGAGCGAAGGAGCGGATTCCAAGGCCAATGCCCGACGTTATCGTAAACGGTCCCGAGGGCCGGCTGGAAGCGCGCTATCATCATGTCGACGATCAGGCGGCGCCGATCGCGCTGATGCTCCATCCGCATCCGCAGCATGGCGGCACGATGCACAACAAGGTCGTCTACAACCTGTTTCACTGCTTCGTCCGGCGCGGATTCTCGGTCATGCGCTTCAACTTCCGCGGCGTGGGGCGCTCGCAGGGCGAATACGGGCGCGGAGAGGGCGAGCTCGCCGATGCCGCGGCCATACTCGACCACATGCAAAGCCTGCGGAAGGACCCCGTCAAGGTCTGGATCGCGGGCTTTTCCTTCGGCGCCTGGATCGGCATGCAATTGCTGATGCGCCGGCCGGAAATCTCGGGTTTCATTTCCGTCGCCCCGCCGGCCAACATGTACGACTTCACCTTCCTCGCGCCCTGCCCGTCCTCGGGCCTGATCGTCAACGGCACCAGGGACGAGATCGTGACGACCGACTCCGTCGAAAGGCTGGTCGAGAAGCTGCGCACCCAGCGGGGCATCGTCATCGACCACAAGGTGATCCCCGGCGCCAACCACCTGTTCACGAAGCATATCGAACAGTTGAACGGCGCGGTCGAGTCCTATCTGGACAAGCGCCTCGCACCCGCCCGCAATTAGCGCCTCAATAGACGCGGTCGACGCAGAAATCGGCGATATCGGACAGAACCGTCCGCACCGGCCCGTCCGCAAAGGGCCGGAGCGCCCGTTTGGCGTCCTCGGCGCGCGACCGGGCCCGGTCCAGCGTCCCGGTCAGCGCATCGTGCCGCCGCATCAGGTCGAGGGCCCTGCTGAAATCCTCGGTCCGCTGTCCGCCCTCGCAAAGGGCCCGGCGCCAGAAGGTCCGCTCCTCCCCGGTGCCGCGGCCGAACGCCAGAATCACGGGCAGCGTGACCTTGCCCTCGGCGAAGTCGTCTCCCACGGTCTTGCCCAGGTCCGCCTGTCGGGCGGAATAGTCGAGCACGTCGTCGACAAGCTGGAAGGCCATTCCGAGGTTCATGCCGTAGCTCTCCAGCGCCTCGGCCTCGGCGCGCGGCCGGCCGGCGATCACCGCGCCGATGCGGCAGGCGGCGGCGAACAGGGCGGCGGTCTTGCCTTCGACGACCTTGAAGTAGTCCGCTATCCCCGTCTCGGGTCTGCTGACGGTCGCAAGCTGGCGCACCTCGCCTTCCGCGATCGTTGCGGACGCATTGGCGAGGATGCCGAGCACCTCCAGCGAGCCGACATCGACCATGAGCTGGAAGGAGCGGCTGAACAGGAAATCCCCCACCAGCACGCTCGCCTGGTTCCCCCAGACGGCATTGGCGGTCTCCGCGCCGCGCCGCAACAGGCTCTCGTCGACGACATCGTCGTGCAGCAGCGTGGCCGTATGGATGAACTCGACGCAGGCGGCGAGCTCGACATGACACCGTCCCTCGTAGCCGCAGAGGCGCGCGGACGCCAGGGTGAGCATCGGCCGCAGGCGCTTGCCGCCCGAGGCGACGATGTGTCCCGCCAATTGCGGGATCAGCGCGACCTCGTTCTGCATCCGCTCCAGGATCAGCGCGTTGACGCGCGCCATGTCCGCCCCGACCAGCGCATGCAACGCGGCCAGCGGCTGCGCCGGTGGCGGGGATGTCGCCGCTAGTGTCACGGGGGTGCGATTGACCTTCAGGCGGGGGAGAGGCGAGCATAGGCCGGGCGGAAGGCCGGTCAAGCGTTGGGGATGCAGCATGAAGGCCGTATTGAAGACCACCGATCCCGTCGCGATCTCCTGGCTGGTCGCCGAACTGGCGGCGCAGGGGATCGAAACCGTCGTGCTGGACAGCCACGCCAGCATTGTCGAGGGCAGCATCGGCATCCTTCCCCGGCGCGTGATGGTCGCGGACGAGGACTATGGCGAGGCGGTGCGCCTGCTGGAAACCGCGCGGCGGGACCTGGGGGGACTGTGAACGACGCCGTCACCGAAGACACGCTGCTCGGCGGCAGGGTCCGGATACGCCAGCCGACGGACGGCTACCGCGTCGCGACCGACCCCGTGCTGCTGGCTGCGTCCGTGCCTGCCGGGCCGGGCGAGCGCGTGCTCGAAATCGGGGCGGGCACGGGCGCTGCGGCTCTATGTCTCGCGCGCCGGATCGAGGGCTGCGTCGTAACCGGGCTCGAACGCGGCCCCGACCTCGCCGCGCTCTGCCGGCACAATATCGAGGCGAACGGCCTCGGCCGCACGGTGGATGTCATCGTCGGCGATCTTCGCGCCCCGCCGGCCCGCCTCGGGCCTTCGAGCTTCGACCATGCGATGGCGAACCCGCCCTGGAATTCCGGCGGGTCCGGTCCGCCGCCCCGGAACCGGCAGCGGGCGCGCGCGCATGTCGAGCAGGGCGCGGACCTCATGCACTGGGTGCGTTTCGCGGCCACCATGCTGAGGCGGGGCGGAACGCTGACGACGATCCTGACGGCCGAGCGGCTGGACGAGCACCTGGCGGCCTACACCGCCTCCGGGATCGGCGAGACGGTCGTCGTCCCCCTCTGGTCGAAGAATGACGGGCGCCCGGCGCACCGGGTCATCCTGCGCGGACGAAAGGACATCCGGGCGCCGGTTTCCCTGCTCCCCGGATTCGTGCTTCATGTCAGCGACGGCGGCTATTCGCCTGAAATCGAACGCATATTGCGGAACGGCGCGGCGCTGGACTTTACATGGCGGCGCCGATAGCCGAAAGGTTCGCTACCCAAACGCAATGCGCACCGCAAAACGGGAGAGGAGACCCCATGAGTATCGAACGATTCGACCGCACGAGCCCGCCGGGCCCGATGATGAGCCGTGCCGTGGTCCGGGGCGACACGGTGTATCTGGCAGGCCTGGTGGCGGGCGATACGACCGGCGATATCGAGGCCCAGACGGCGGATATCCTCGAGCAGATCGACGGCTACCTGGAGCGCGCCGGCACCTCGAAGTCGAGCCTGCTGGCGGCCAATCTCTGGATTACCGACATGGCCAATTTCGCGGCCATGAACAAGGTCTGGAACAGCTGGGTCGATCCCGAGAATCCCCCGGCCCGCGCCTGCGTGAAGGCGGATCTGGCGCGGCCCGACATTCTGGTCGAGATCATGGTGACCGCGGCGCGGTAGCGCCGCCGGCGATGCGGGAGGCGCCCGGTGGCAGCAGCCGGGTCGCCCGCCCCCGTATGGGCATTGACGACCGGCGAGGCCGGGGCGGCCGGGCAGGCCGAGGGGCTGGCGGCGGCTGTCGGACGGCCCTACGAGGTCAGGACCGTCCGGTTGCGCCGCCCCTGGTCCTGGCTGCCCGCGCACCGGCAGGCGCCGGGCCTCCTGCAGACCGGACTGGCAGAGAGCATCGGACCGCCCTGGCCGGAGCTGCTGATTACCTGCGGCCGGCGCAGCGCTTCGGTTTCGGTCGCGGTGCGCCGCGCCTCCGGAGGCCGGAGCTTCACCGTCCACATCCAGAATCCGCGCGTCCCTTTCCGGCATTTCGACCTTGTGGTCCCGCCGCGCCATGACGGCGTGTCCGGCCCCAATGTCGTGGCGACGCGGGCCGCGCTGCACCGGGTAACGCCGGAGGCGCTCGCCGCAGCCGGCGAGGCATGGCGGCACCGGCTCGGGGATTTGAATGTCGCCGTGCTGCTGGGCGGCCGAAGCCGGTCCCACCGCTTTACGCCCGAGACCGTGGAGGCGCTGGCCGACGGTCTCGCCGGGCTTGAGGGGCCCGTTGCCGTCACCGCGTCGCGGCGCACGGAGCCGGGCGTCGTCGCCGCGCTCAGGGCCCGTCTGCCGGAGGCCCGGTTCTGGGACGGGACCGGCTGCAACCCCTATCTCGGCATGCTGGCGCTCGCCCGGCATATCGTGGTCACGGAAGATTCGGTCTCCATGACCAGCGAGGCGGTATCGACGGGGAAACCCGTCTATGCAGCGCGCATGGCGGGCGGAAACCGGAGGCTGGCGCGCTTCCAGGCGGCGCTGGCCGCGGAAGGCGTGCTGCGCCCGTTCGACGGCCGCCTTGCCGAATGGCGCTACGAGCCCGTGAACGAGACGCCGCGCATCGCCGCCGAATTGCTTCGGCGCATGGAGGCCGCCCGGACGGGGACTGCGGCCTCCGGCGCCTGAAGGGGCATTGACGGCCGGGAGCGGATGCGCCGCCGCCCGGCCGCCCCGCCGCCGCCGTCAGAGCGGCTTGCCCGCGTCGTCGAAATATTTCCGCGTGACCCTGAACACCACAGGCGCCAGTAGCAGCAGACCGATCAGGTTGGGCACCGCCATCAGCCCGTTCAGCGTGTCCGAGAGGTTCCAGACCAGATCCACCTTCACATTGGCGAAGGTGAGCGCGGCCAGCACCCACAGCCCGCGATAGATGAACAGGCTCTTCTCGTGGAACAGGTACTGCCAGCAGCGCTCGCCGTAATAGGACCAGCCGAGAATGGTGGTGAACGCGAACACCGCCAGGGCGACGGTCACGATATACTGGCCGCCGGCCAGCGAAGTCTCGAAGCCCGTCGAGGTCAGCACCGCGCCGGTCAGCCCGCCGCCGTCCGCGCCGGTCATCGTCCACGCGCCGGAAGTCAGAATCACCAGCGCCGTCATCGTGCACACCACGAGGGTGTCGATGAACGTGCCCAGCATGGCGATGAGGCCCTGCCGGACCGGGCTGTTGGTCTGCGCCGCCGCATGGGCGATGGCGGCCGAACCGAGACCGGACTCGTTGGAGAACACGCCGCGCGCAATGCCGAAGCGGATGGCCGCGGCCACCGCTGCGCCGGCGAAGCCGCCGGTTGCCGCCGCCGGCGTGAACGCATGGGTGAAGATCAGCGCGATGGCTTCCGGGATCGCGGCGATATTGATGACGAGGATCAGCAGCGCCGCGCCCAGATAGAGCACGATCATCGCCGGCACCAGCTTGCCTGCGACGTCGCCGATCCGCCGGATGCCGCCGACGACGACGATGGCGACCAGCGCCGCCACGATGACGCCCGTAGCCCAGGCCGGCACGCCGAAGCTGCTCGCCAGAGCCGCGCCCATGGAGTTGACCTGCACGGCGTTGCCGATGCCGAAGGCGGCGACGGCGCCGAAAACCGCGAACAAGATGCCGAGCCATTTGCCGAGTTCGGGGGCGAATTCGCCGACGCCGTTGCGCAGGTAATACATCGGCCCGCCGACATATTTGCCCGTCGCATCGACCTCGCGATAGGTAACCGCGCATACTGCCTCGGCATATTTGGTCGCCATGCCGAAGAGCGCGATGAGCCACATGTAGAAGATGGCGCCGGGACCGCCGAGCGCGATGGCCGTGGCGACGCCGGCGATATTGCCCGTGCCGACGGTCGCCGAAAGCGCCGTCATCAGCGCGTTGAAGGGCTTGACTTCGCCTTCTCCCGACGGCGCGTCCTTGTCGAACAGCAGCCGGAAGCCGTAACCGACCTTGCGCCACGGCATGAACACGAGGCCGAGGGTAAGCAGCAGGCCGGTCACGCCGAGGATGCCGAGCATCGGCGGGCCCCAGGCGAAGGCGTTCACCGAATCGATGAATGAGTTGAGCCTGTCCATCGCACCTCCTTTCGCGCCGCTGCCGCGCACGGGGGCGGAGGCATGGCGCTCCGACGGCGGCGGCCGGAGAGTCGGCCGTCTTCCCGAGCGGAAAATGCTGCCCGGCGACAGACAGGCTGTCCACAGGATTCCACCGGGAGCGCCCGCGCGGAGCGGAAAAACTTTGCAGGCGGGCCGATTGGCGGGAGAATGGCGGCGAATCCGCAGGGGAGGCGCCCGATGACCGAGAACGGACCCGGTTTCGAAATCCGCCCGAGCAGCGCGCCGGTCGGGGCCGAGGTGTTCGGCTTGGACCTCTCCGCCCCGCTCCCCGACCCCGTATTCGAGGCGTGCGAGGCGGCGTTCGACCGTTTCAGCGTGCTCTGTTTCCGGGGCCAGTCGCTCACGCCCGGGGCGCTGCTGGCGTTCTCCCGCCGCCTCGGGGAGATCAAGGTCAACGCCTTCGACCAGCACGCGCTGGAAGGGTTCCCCGAGGTGCTGAAGGTCTCCAACCTGCAGGACGAGGGGGGCCGCGCGCTCGGCTATGCCGACGCCGGCAGCCACTGGCACACGGACATGTCCTACACCGCCGAACCACCGCGCCGGACCCTGCTCTACGCCCTGGAGGTGCCGCACGACGATGCGGGCGAGCCTCTGGGCCCCACCCTGTTCGCCAGCGCCGCCGCAGCCTACGACGCGCTCGACGGGGAGACGCGGGCGCGCATCGAGGGCCTGCAGGCGATCCACCGCTTCGCCGCCAAGGAGCGCGGCGTGAAGAAGCCGGTCGCCGTGACCCGGGCGCAGATCGAGAAGAACCCCGACGCCCGCCATCCGGTCGCCCGCCCGCACCCGAAGACCGGCCGCAAGGCGCTCTATGTCCGCAAGGGCGAGTGCATCGGCATCGACGGCGTGGACGACAACGAGGCGCTGGCGCTGATCGACCGGCTCTCCGACCTGATCGTCGAGGAGCGGTTCATCTACCGGCACCGCTGGGCGGTCGGCGACCTCCTGATGTGGGACAACCCGGCCGTCCAGCACGTCGCCATCCGCGACTATGAATGGCCCCAGCGCCGCTCCATGTGGCGCACGACCGTTCGGTAGCGGGGCTCAGATCAGCCCGGCAGCCCGCACGGCCGGAAGGTAGGTCCGGCTGACAGGGACCTTGTGGCCGCCGGTCAGGTGGAGGGTCGGGCGGCCGTTTTCGCGTTCCGAGCCCGTCACATGGCCGCGCGCGACCCAGTAGGAGCGGTGGACGCGCATGCCGTCCGCGCCTTCCAGTTCCGCCACGGCGTCGGCGAAGCGCATGAGCACGAGGTCGGAACCCTCCGTGGTGAACGCCTCGACATAATGGTCGGCCATCCTGAGACAGACGAGGTCGCGGCCGATTTCCGGCGGCAGGCGGTCCAGAAAGCGCGGCGGCGCGGCGGCGGGGGCGTCCTGCATCCGCGGACCGGACCGGCTGCGGACCGCAAGGACCGCCGCGCTGATGAGCAGCCCTATCACCGCGACCCCCAGATAGACCTCCGGCAGCCGGCTCAGGCCGACATAACCCGGCCGGAACAGCGTTTCGGCGGCGAAAACGACTGCGGTTCCGGGCACGGCGGCCAATACCGCCGCCAGCGCCAGCGCCAGGCTCCGGCGGCGGAGCGGCCAGCCGTGCGTCAGGTGCAGCACCAGCAGCACCGAGCCCGCCCAGATGCTCCAGTTGCCGCTCATCGCCAGCAGCCAGTAGCCGGCGCGTCCCATAGGACCCATCGAATCGTATGTGCCGAAGGGGCCGATGAAGGCGAACAGCGCGACGATGCCGGCTAGCGCCGCCGCATGTCCGGCGACCTGCCTGCGTAATCCGCGAAGCGTGAACTGCATTCCCTGCAAACCGCGAAATATCCGGCGCCGTTCCCGTATCCAAGCATGACTCCGGCGCCGGCCCCGTCAACATCCCCGGCGCGGCGCACCCGCCGCAGGCAAACCGCCACCGGAGAACAGAACGATGAGCACGACCCCCGCAAGAAGGCTGGCAATGATGGGCGCCGCCGCCCTGGCGCTGCTGGCTCCCGCTTTCGCCTCCGCCGCCGACCTGACCGTCCGCATCGAAGGCGTGCGCTCGGCCGACGGCGACATTCGCGTCGCCCTCCACCGCCGCGCCGACGGCGTGGACTTTCCCGACTCCGCCGGAATCGTGAAGGCGGCCATGCGCCCCGCAGCCGAAGGCGGCGACATTGCATTCCCCGGCCTGCCGCCCGGCGAATACGCCATTGCCGCCTTCCACGACGAGGACCGGAACGGCGACCTCAATACCGGCCTGCTGGGGATCCCGACCGAGGGCTACGGCTTCTCCAACGATGCGCGCGGCACATTCGGACCGCCCGGCTTCGACGCCGCTGCCTTCACCGTAAAGCCCGGCGACAGGCGGCCCGCCGTGACCGTCAGGCTCGGCTACCCGGAGTCCTGAGGCATGACGGTGCGATTCACCCGCAGGGACACGCTGCGCGCCGCCGGAAGCCTGCCCCTGCTGCTGGCCCCAACGGCGGCAGGGCTGGCCGCCGGGGCGGACGAAAGCCCGGCGCTCGCCTTCGCCACCGCAGAGGCGGAGCGGCTGTCCGCGCCCCTGCAGAGCCTGCGCGGGCGGCTTCCTTCCGGGCTCACCGGCACCCTCTGGCGCAACGGGCCGGCCGAGCATGACCGTTTCGGCCACCGCTACGGCCACTGGTTCGACGGCGACGGCATGATCCAGACCTTCCGGTTCGACGGCGCCGGCGTCTCGCACCGGGCGCGTATCCTGGACACGCCCAAGCGCCGCCGCGAGATGGCGGCCGGGCGGCGCATGCTGCCGGCCTTCGGCTCCGTGCCGCCCGACCCCGCGGAAACCCGCCGCCCCGACGACATGAACGCCGCCAACACCTCCACGGTCGTCCATGCCGGACGCCACATGGCGCTCTGGGAAGGCGGGTCGGCGCTGGCCTTCGATCCGGAGACGCTGGAGGCGGAGGGCTTCGTCGCATGGCGCAAGGACGTTGCCGGCGCGCCCTTCTCCGCCCATCCGAAGGTCGAGGCCGACGGCACGATGTGGAATATCGGCTATCTGCCGGTGCCGCGCCCGCTGCTGATCTTCTACCGCATCGACCCGGCGGGGCGGCTGGCGAAGGTCAATGCGCTGCCGGTCTCGCCGCTCGGCCTGACGCACGACTTCGTGGTGACGGAGCGGCGGCTGGTCGTGCTGCTCACCCCCTTCGTGCTGGACCGGGACAGGTTCGCCTCCGGCCACACGCCCATTCTCGACGCCCATGTCTGGCGGCCGGAGCTCGGCGTGCGCGCGCTGGTCGTGGACAAGGACAGCCTGGAGGTCGAGCGCCGCCATGAGCTTCCGCCGGGCTTCCATTTCCACCACGGCAATGGCTGGGAGGAGGCGGACGGCACGATCCGGCTCGATCTCTGCCAGGCGCCGGACCCGGCCTTCGTCACCCGCGAGTTCCGCGATGTCATGCGCGGCGAGACCCGGTTCCGCTCCGAGCACCCGGTCTATCGGCGCGTCGTCCTCCGCCCCGGCGGCAGCGCTGCATACGAGCACGGCGGGACGGCCGCCGCCGATTTCCCGCGCGTCGACCCGCGCCGCCTCGGCCGGCGCCACGACATGACTTTCGCGCTGGCGAGCGTCGACGAGCCCGTCGGCTGGCCGCTCCGGCGCACCGTCCGGTTCGGGCCCGGCGAAACGGACGGCTGGAGCTGGCCGCGGCACCGGATACCGGAGGAGCATGTGTTCGTGCCCCGCGGCGCCGGCGAGGGCGACGGCTGGCTGCTCGGGCCGTTCCTGGACCTCCGGCGGCGCGCATCGGGCCTCGCCGTGTTCGAGGCGCAGCGCCTCGCCGACGGCCCGGTCTGGGAAGGGATTCTCCCCTACCCCCTGCCGCTCGCCCTGCACGGCACATTCGCGCCGGCGTGACTCTGTGCGTAACGCGTCGGCGGTCTGCTATGGTGCGGGCGAAACAATGCCGGGAGCTTCGTCCGCCCATGCCGACCGCCGCTTCGCTTGCCCATGCCGACACCAACAATCTCGAACCGTTCTTCATGCCGTTCACGGCGAACCGGAGCTTCAAGGCCGACCCGCGCCTGATCGTCGGCGCCGAGGGCGTGCACTACATCGCCCGGGACGGCCGGCGCGTGTTCGACGCCTCCGCCGGGCTCTGGTGCGTGAATGCCGGCCATTGCCGCAAGCCCATCGTCGAGGCGGTGCAGCGGCAGGTGGAGACGATGGATTTCGCCCCCACCTTCCAGATGGGGCATCCGGCGGCGTTCGAGCTGGCGTCCCGCATCATGCAGATTGCGCCGCCCGGCATGGACTCGGTGTTCTTCGCCAATTCCGGCTCGGAGGCGGTGGACACCGCCCTCAAGATCGCCATCGCCTGGCACCGGGCGCGCGGCGAAGGGCAGCGCACCCGCCTCATCGGGCGCGAGCGCGGCTATCACGGCGTCGGCTTCGGCGGCACCTCGGTCGGCGGCATCAAGAACAACCGCAAGGCGTTCGGGATGCTGCTGCCCGGCGTGGACCACCTGCCGCACACGCTGGACCTCGCCGACAACGCCTTCAGCCGGGGCGAGCCCGAGCATGGTCTTCATCTCGCCGACCAGCTCGAACGGATCGTCGATCTGCACGACGCCTCGACCATCGCGGCCGTCATCGTCGAGCCCGTGGCCGGCTCCATCGGCGTCTATCCGCCGCCGAAAGGCTACCTGAAGCGGCTGCGCGAAATCTGCGACCGGCACGGCATCCTGCTGATCTTCGACGAGGTGATTACCGGCTTCGGGCGCGTGGGCGCGGCCTTCGCCTCGGAGCGCTTCGGCGTCACGCCCGACATGATGACGACCGCCAAGGGCCTCACCAACGGCACGGTGCCGGCATCGGCCGTCGTCATGCAGAAGGAGATCTACGACACCTTCATGACCGGCCCCGACTGGATGGTCGAGCTGACCCACGGCTACACCTATTCGGCCCACCCGCTCGCGGTCGCCGCCGGCCTCGCAACCCTGGACCTCTACCGGGACGAGGGGCTGTTCGAGCGTTCCGCCGCCCTCTCGCCGGTCTTCGAGGATGCGGTCCACAGCCTGAAGGGGCTGCCGAACGTCATCGACGTGCGCAATATCGGCATGATGGGCGCGGTCGAATTCGCGCCCCGCGGCGGCGAGCCGGGCCGGCGCGGCTACGATGTCTTCCTCGACTGCTGGCAGTCGGGCGTCTATTGCCGCCAGGCGGGCGACACGCTGGCCTTCTCGCCGCCTTTCATCATCGAGGAAGGCGAGATCGGGCAGATATTCGAAATCGTCGCCGACGCCATCCGGCGGACCGACTGACGGGGCTCAACCCCGGGACGCGACCGGAAATTCGCGCCGGACGCCGCGGGCGGGCATTGAGTCCGGCGCGGCGCCGTTGCCGCCGGCCGTGAACTGGAGCTCGGCAAGGCGCGCATAGAGGCCGCCCGCGGCCAGCAGCTGGTCGTGCGTTCCCGTGGCGACCGCGCGGCCCCGGTCGAGCACGACGATGCGGTCCGCATTCATCACCGTCGCGAGGCGGTGCGCGATGACGATGGTGGTCCGGCCGCGCGACAGGCGGGCAAGCGCATCCTGGATCAACCGTTCGTTCTCCGAGTCGAGCGCGCTCGTGGCTTCGTCGAGCAGCAGCACCGCCGGGTCGCGCAGGATGGCGCGGGCGATGGCGAGCCGCTGGCGCTGGCCGGCGGAAAGGCGCACCCCGCGCTCGCCCAGATAGCTGTCATAGCCTTCGGGCAGCGCGCGGAGGAACTCGTCGGCCGCGGCGGCCTTCGCGGCTTCGACGATCTCGGCGCTGCTGGCGTCGGGGCGCCCGTAGGCGATGTTCTCCCGCGCCGTGGTCGAGAACACGACCGGCTCCTGCGGCACCAGGCCGAAACGCGCGCGCACCGCCGCCGGCGCCGCCCGGCAGATATCGACGCCGTCCAGGACGATCCGGCCGCCCGTCGGGTCGTAGAAGCGCAGCAGCAGGTTGAAGAGCGTGGACTTGCCCGCCCCCGACGGCCCGACCACGGCCACCCTTTCGCCCGGCGCGATGTCGAGGTCGAATTCCCCGAGCACAGGCCTGTCGGGCGCGGAGGGATAGGCGAAGGTCGCCGCCTCGAACGCCACGGCGCCGCGCGGCGGCTCGGGCAGCGCCGCGGGATTGGCGGGCGCGGCGATTTCCGGGTGCGCCGCCAGCAGGTCCAGCAACCGCTCGGTGGCCCCCGCCGCACGCTGGAGGTCGCCCACGACCTCGCTGAGCGCGCCGAGCGCCGCGGCCGCCACGACGGCATAGAAGACGAATGCCGAAAGGTCGCCCGCCGACATCGTGCCGGCCATCACGTCGCGCCCGCCGAGCCAGAGGATGGTGCAGACCGCGCCGAGCGCCAGCACGATCACGATCACGGCCAGCGCGGAGCGCACGCGGGTGCGCCGGATGGCCGTGCGGAACGCCTCCTCCACCCGCATGGAGAAGTCCACGACATCGAGCCCCTCGTGGCCGAAGGCCTGCACCGTACGCACCGCCGAGATCGACTCCTCGACATGCGCGCCCACGTCCGCCACCCGGTCCTGCGCCGCGCGGGAGAGGCGCCGCACCCGCCGGCCGAGCACCAGGATCGGCAACAGCACGAGAGGGATGACCAGCACCACCAGCCCGGTCAGGCGCGGGCTCGTGACCAGCAGCAGGGCCGCAGCGCCGACGAACAGCAGCATGTTCCTGAGCGCCATCGAAACCGTCGAGCCGACGACGGTCTGGATCAGCGTGGTGTCGGTCGTCAGCCGGGACAGGATTTCGCCCGTCTTCGTGACCTCGAAGAAGCCCGGGCTGAGCTTCAGGATGTGGGCGAACACGTCGCGGCGCAGGTCCGCCACCACACGCTCCCCGACCCAGGCGACCAGGTAGGACCGGCAATAGGTGGCGGCGGCGAGCACGAGGATGACGCCGAGCAGGATGACGAGCGCCGCGTCCAGCACCGCCGGATCGTTGCCGGCGATGCCGTTATCGACCAGATGGCGCAGCCCCATGCCGATGCCCAGCACCGTGCTCGCCGCGACCAGCAGGGCGGCGGACGCGCCGACGGCCTGGCGCCAGTAGGGCGCGAGATAGCCGGCCAGCGCGCGCAGCGGGCGCAGGTTGCGCGAGGCCTCTCGGGCGCGGATGGCCGGGTCGGGTCGTCGCATCGCCTCTGTTCGATCGTTGCGGCGGAACGGGTAATAGCCGCCGCGCCGCCCCGCGCATAGTGCAGCGATGCTTGAGCGCCGGGCCGGCCTTCGCTATACAGGCGCGCCTTGCCCTTTCTGGAGCGCGCCGCCGATGAAGCCGGACATTCATCCCGACTATCACGAGATCACCGTCACGATGACGGACGGGACCGAATTCAAGACGCGCTCCACCTGGGGGAGCGAAGGCGACACGCTCCGGCTCGACATCGACCCGCTCTCGCATCCCGCCTGGATTGGGGGCAATCAGCGGCTGGTCGATACGGGCGGCCAGGTCGCGCGCTTCAACAAGCGCTTCAAGAACTTCGGTATCTAGCCGCCGCACCGGCCGATGGACGGCGAGACGCTCTCGCCTGCCGCGATCCGGCCCGCACCGGCGGCGTCCTGCAACGGCGCCGCTCACGAGGTGCAACGGCCAGAAGAGCAATTGCTCCCCGTCGTCGTTGCGAGCCCGCACAGCGGGGCGGTCTATCCGCGCGCGTTCCTCGATGCCTCCCCGCTGGACCTGGGCCTGCTGCGCCGGATGGAGGACTGCCATGTGGACCGGCTCGGGGCCGGCGCGGTCTCCATAGGGGCGCCGCTGCTGCGCGCGCACTTCCCCCGGGTCTTCCTGGATGTCAACCGCGAGCCCTGGGAGCTCGACCCGGCCATGTTCGCCGACCCGCTGCCCGGCTATGTGAAGACCCGGACGCCGCGCATCGCCGCCGGGCTCGGCACCATTCCGCGCGCAGCCGGCAACGGGCTGGAAATCTACCGCGCCAAGCTGACCTTCCGGGAGGCGCGCCAGCGGGTGGAGAGACTGCATGCACCCTACCATGCGGCGTTGACGGCGCTGGTCGAGGAGACCCGCCGCCGGTTCGGGCAGGCGCTGCTGGTCGACCTGCACTCCATGCCGTCCGCCAGTTGGGGCGGCCGGTGGCGCGAAGGCGCGAAAGGCGCGGACATCGTGCTCGGCGACCGCTACGGCACGGCCTGCTCGCGGGACATCACCGCCGCGGCCGACGCCCTTCTTTCGGATCGGGGCTACAGCGTGGTGCGCAACGACCCCTATTCCGGCGGCTACACGACGAGGCGGTACGGCAGGCCCGACAAGGGGCGCCACGCGCTCCAGGTCGAGATCAACCGGGCCCTTTACATGCACGAGGCGACGCTTGCGCCCCGGCCCGGCTTCGCGCGCCTGGCCCGCGACCTCACGGCCCTCTTCGAATGCCTCGGGTGCGCCCTGCAGCCGCAGCCGGCATGAAGCCGCCCCGGGTCACCGCCGGCGACGCCATTTTCCTCGACCTCGACGGAACGCTGGTCGAAATCGCGCCCACCCCCGACGCGGTGCAGCCCGCCCCCGGCCTGCTGCCGCTGCTCGAAACCGTATCGCGGCGCACCGGGTCGGCGCTGGCCGTCGTCAGCGGCCGAGCCGTTTCGGACATCGACCGGATCCTGGCGCCGCTTGTCCTGCCTGCGGCCGGCCTGCACGGCCTGGAGCGGCGGTCTGCGGGCGGGGCCTTTCAACGGTCCCCCGCCCTGCCCCGCGGCGACGAGCTGCGGGCGGCGCTCCGGGGTTTTGCGTCCGGCCACCCGGGCGTCCAGCTCGAAGACAAGGGCGCGGCGCTGGCCCTGCATTATCGTGCGCGGCCCGACCTGCACGCGGCCGCCGCCGCCGCCGTGGAGGCGGCGCTCGGTTGCGAGCGCGCCGGACTTGCCGTCCAATGCGGCAAGGCGGTCATAGAAATCCGCCCCGACGGCGCGGACAAGGGCATGGCCGTCGCGGCCTTCATGTCCGAACCGCCTTTTGCGGGCCGGCGTCCGGTATTCGCCGGCGACGATCTGACCGACGAGGCCGCGTTTCGCGCCGTGCGGGCGCGGGGCGGTGTGGCGGTCCGCGTCGGCGGCGAAAGGGCCACAGCCGCCGAGTGGCATCTGCCGGATGTCCCGGCGGTTCATGCCTGGCTGGCTGCCATGGAGGGATGAAATGCACTCGCTCGAACTCAGCATGATCGGCAACAGCAGCTATGCCGCGCTGCTCGATCCGCGCGGTCGCATCGTCTGGGCCTGCATGCCGCGCTTCGACGGCAACCCCGTATTCTGCGACCTGCTGGAGCCGAAGAAGGATATCGGCTTCTACGAGATCGAAATCGAAGGCTTCCTGCGCAGCGAACAGACATACCGGCCCAACTCGGCGATCGTCGAGACCTGCCTGTTTGCGGAAAACGGCGCCGCTGTCGAGATTCTGGACTTCGCGCCCAGATTCAAGCAATTCGGGCGCCTGTTCCGTCCGCTGACCCTTGTGCGCCGCATCCGGCGCCTCGGCGGCGCGCCGCGCATCCGCATCCGCCTCAGGCCGGCCGGCAATTACGGCGCCGAGCCCGCCGAAATAACGCGCGGCAGCAACCATGTCCGCTACATCCTGCCGGACCACGTCCTGCGCCTGACGACCGATGTGCCGGTCTCCTTCGTGCTCGACGAGACGTCGTTCCTTCTGGACCAGCCGATCGACCTCCTGCTGACCCAGGACGAGGCGCTCACGAGGCCCGTGCGCGAGGTGGCGCGGGATTTCGAGGAGCAGACGGACGACTACTGGCGCGAATGGGCGCGCTACCTGGCGGTGCCCTTCGAATGGCAGGATGCCGTGATACGGGCGGCCATCACGCTCAAGCTGTGCTCGGTCGAGGACAGCGGCGCGATCGTCGCGGCCGTCACCACTTCGGTGCCGGAGGCAGCGGGCACGGAGCGCAATTGGGACTACCGGTTCTGCTGGCTGCGCGACGCCTATTTCACCATCCGCGCGCTCAACCGCCTCGGCGCGACGCGCACCATGGAAGAGTTCCTGCGCTACATTCTCAACATCGTCGCTTCCAGCCCGGACGGCCGGCTGCAGCCCGTGTTCGGCGTGCAGATGGAAACGACACTTTCGGAATCGTCGGTCGAAACCCTCGACGGCTATCGCGGCCACAGCCCCGTGCGCGTCGGCAATCTGGCCTATGTGCAGACCCAGCACGACGTCTATGGCGCCGTTGTGCTCGCCTGCGCCCAGGCGTTCTTCGACCGGCGCATCGACCTGCACGGCGACGACCGGCTGTTCGAGACCCTGGAGCGGATCGGCGAGACTGCGGCGCGCATGTTCGACCAGCCCGATGCCGGCCTCTGGGAACTGCGCGGGCGCGAGCGTCCCCACACCTTCTCGGCGCTGATGTGCTGGGCCGCCTGCGACCGTCTGGCCCGGATCGCCATGCAGCTCGACCATCCGGACCGCGCCTCGGTGTGGAACGGACACGCCCGGACGATCCGGGCCCGGATCGAGCGGGACGGCTGGAGCGAGGAGAAACAGGCCTATGTCAGCGCCTTCGGCAGCACCGAGGTGGATGCCGCCCTGCTGCTGATGCACGAGCTTTCGTTCTGCGAAGCCGACGATCCCCGATTTCTCGGCACCATCGCTGCGGTCGAACGCGAACTGCGCCGCGGCGACCATGTGTTCCGCTATGTCGAAGCCGACGACTTCGGAACCCCGCACAACGCGTTCAATGTCTGCACGTTCTGGTATATTGACGCGCTTGCGGCGGTCGGCCGCCGGGACGAGGCACGGCGGCTCTTTGAGAACATGCTTGCATGCCGGAACCATGCGGGGCTGTTGTCGGAAGACCTGAATACCGAAACGAACGAGCTATGGGGCAACATTCCGCAGACCTACAGCATGGTCGGCCTGATCGTCTCGGCGTTGCGCCTTTCCCGATCCTGGGAGGAGGCATTCTGACGAGGCGGCGCCCGTGAGCCGGCTCGTTGTCGTTTCCAACCGCGTCGCCCCGGTCGACGAGACCAAGCCCACGTCCGGAGGGCTGGCGGTGGCCGTACTGGCCGCGCTCAAGCGCTCCGGCGGCATATGGTTCGGGTGGAGCGGCGACGTCGCCGATGTGCCGGGCGAAGCTGTAAACGAGGTCCGCTCCGGCAAGCTGACCTATGCAACCTTCGATCTGTCCACCCGGGACCATGACGAGTACTACAACGGCTTCGCCAACAGCACGCTCTGGCCGCTGTTCCACTATCGGCTGGACCTCGCCAATTTCAGCCGCCGCAACTACACGGGCTATCGGCGCGTCAATGCCTTTTTCGCCCGAAAGCTGATCGACCTCATCGAGCCCGACGACCTCATCTGGGTTCACGACTACCACCTGATCCCGATGGCGGAGGAACTGCGCCGCGCCGGGGTCGCCAACCGCATCGGCTTCTTCCTGCACACGCCGCTGCCGCCGCTGGACCTCCTGCTCGCGCTGCCCGAGCACCGGGAACTCATGCGCTCGTTCTTCGCCTACGACCTGATCGGCTTCCAGACCGCGGCCGACCGGCGCGGCCTGCTGGATTACGCGATCCAGGAAGCCGGAGGCGAGATGGCCGGCGACACGATCTTTCGCGCGCTCGGTCGCACCGCCTCGGCGGAGGTCCATCCCATCGGGGTGGATACGGACAATATCGAGCGGATGGCCGCCAGTGCCGCCGCCGCCCGTTACGGCGCACGCCTGCGCACCAGCCTCGGCGGACGCCGGCTCATCGTGGGCGTGGACCGGCTGGACTATTCGAAGGGGCTGCCGGAGCGCTTCATGGCGTTCGGCCACCTGATGAATGCCTATCCGGCCAACCGCAACCGGGTGAGCCTGATGCAGATCGCAACGCCCACCCGGACGGGGGTTCCCGAATATGCCGAGATCCGCCGGACGCTGGAAACGCTGGCGGGCCACGTCAACGGCGAATTCTCGGATTTCGACTGGGTGCCGATCCGCTACCTGAACAAGAGCTTCGCCCGGCGCACCCTGTTCGGCCTGTTGCGCAGCGCCCAGGTCGGCCTGGTTACCCCGCTGCGCGACGGCATGAACCTGGTCGCCATGGAATATATCGCCTCGCAGCTGCCGTCGGACCCGGGCGTGCTCGTCCTGTCGCGCTTTGCCGGCGCGGCCTGGTCGATTCCGGACGCCATAATCGTCAATCCCTACGACACGGAAGGCGTGGCGGAGGCCATCCAGCAGGCGCTCGACATGCCGCGGCAGGAGCGCGTCGAGCGCTGGCAAGCCAATATGGACGCGCTTCGCCGCAATGACGTCAACCGCTGGCGGGAAACCTTCGTCGCCCGGCTTGAGGAGGCGCCGTTCGCGTGACCCTGGCGCTCCTCTGCGACGTGGGCGGCACGAACATCCGCTTCGCATTGAGCCGCGACGGCGGACCGCCCGAGGCCGCGGCGGTGCTGGCGGCGGACGACCACCCGTCCTTCGAGGACGCCGCGCGGCGCTATCTCGGCGAAACCCGGGTCGACCTCGCGGCCGTGGCGGTGGCGGGGCCGGTGGCGGACGGGCGCGCGGCCATGACCAACCGCGACTGGACCATTGACACCGCAGCCGTCGCGGAAGCCCTCGCCGTCGAGCGTGTCCGCCTCTGCAACGACTTCGAGGCCCAGGCGCTGGCCCTGCCGTTTCTGGGAGACGGCGACCTGTTGCCCGTGAGCGACGGCTTTCGGCCCGATGCGCAGGCTCCCAAGGTCGTGCTCGGGCCCGGCACCGGGTTCGGCGCCGCCGCCCTGCTGCCCGAACCCGGCGGCGGCTGGCGGGCGGTCTGCGGCGAGGCCGGACACATGACGCTCGCGGCGGCGAACGAAACCGAAGCCATGCTGCTGGCCGAACTTCGCCAGGATTTCGGTCATGTCTCGGTCGAGCGGGTCGTGTCCGGTGCGGGGCTGGCGCTGCTGTATCGCGCCGTCTCCGGGCAGCGGATGCCTGCGCCGGCGCCCGCCGAGGTTACGGCGCGGGCCGCCGCGGGCGAGCCGCTCGCCATCGCGGCCATCGGGCATTTCAGCCGCTTTCTGGCGACGGCGGCCTCCGACCTTGCGCTCGTGTTCGCCGCCAGGGGAGGCGTGTATCTTTCGGGCGGGATACTGCCCCGCCTCGGCGCGTGCTTCGACCGGGCGGCCTATCTCGACCGGTTCGCGGACAAGGGCCGGTTTCGCGAATTCCTCCAGACCGTTCCGAGCGCCATCGTGACGCGCCGCGCCTCTGCCCTGGCCGGGTTGGCCGCGGCCGCCTTTCGGCGGCCGGGGCCCGCACCGTAGGCCCGGTCAGATCGGGTCCCAGTTGAAGACGTCGCCGGAGCGCTCGTTGGGCGTGAACGCGGCGGTGAGCGCCGGCATGGCGTGCTCATGGATATCGGCCGGCGTCCAGCCCTCGCTGCGGTGCACCGAGCGCACGGGACGGTTCTGGTTGAACAGGATCTGCTCGTTCATGCGGCTGCCGAAGATCTGGCCGGTCACGCCGCTCGCGAGGTCGGAAAGCAGATAGACCACCATCGGCGCGATCTGGGCGGGCGTCATCTGCTTGATCTTGGCGAGCCGCGCCTCCTGCTCCGGCGTGTTGGACGGGATGGTGCCGATCATGCGGGTCCAGGCGAAGGGCGACATGCAGTTGGAGCGCACATTGAAACGCTGCATGTCGAGCGCAATCGACTTCGACAGCCCCACGATCCCCATCTTCGCCGCCGCATAGTTCGCCTGACCGAAATTGCCGATCAGGCCCGAGGTCGAGGTGAAATGCACCATCGCCCCCGACTCCTGCGCC
>JAJDYL010000163.1 GCA_022825195.1 Alphaproteobacteria bacterium | reverse complement strand
CGTCATCGCCTCCTGGGGAAGCCGGCCACCGCTGTGGCGGAGGCCGGTTCACACTTGCACAAGTGCGCGGAACGCGTTCAGTTAAGCGCGGCAACCGTGATTGCGTGCGTCCAGGCCGAATCGCCCGGATCAGCCGTAATCACCGGATCCGAACCACCTGCAAGAAGCGTGTCGACCGTGCGCTGGAAGTCGGCAGGGACAAGAGCGCCATTGGAGCCGGCAGTCAGCTTGGCGATCTCGCCCATCATGCGTTTCTGATGCCTTTCGGTCTGAGCGCCCGTCTCGTCATACTCCAGCACTATCAGGGCGGCCTCGTCCGGGTTGTCTTCGGCATACTTCCAGCCCTTCATCGAAGCGCGCACGAAACGCACGAGCTTGTCGACCTCGCCCGCGTCATCCAGCTTGTCCTCCAGGACGTAAAGGCCGTCTTCCAGCGTCGCCACGCCTTGGTCCTCGTACTTGAAGACTACGAGGTCATCGGCGCCCAATCCCGCATCGATGACCTGCCAGTACTCGTTGTAGGTCATGGTCGAAATGCAGGCGGCCTGGCCCTGCAGGATCGGATCGACATTGAAGCCCTGTTTCAGGACGGTCACGCCTTCCGCGCTGCCGTCGGTCGGGATGCCGAGCTGGCTCATCCACGACAGGAACGGATATTCGTTGCCGAAGAACCAGACGCCGATGGTCTGGCCCCGGAAGTCCTCGGGCGTCTTGATGCCGGTGTCCTTGCGGCAGGTCAGCATCATGCCGGAGCGCTTGAAGGGCTGGGCGATGTTGACCAGCGGCAGGCCTTTCTCGCGGGTGGCGAGCGCGGAGGGCATCCAGTCGAGGATCACGTCGGCGCCGCCGCCGGCCAGCACCTGGGGAGGCGCGATGTCGGGGCCGCCCGGCTTGATCTCGACCTCCAGCCCTTCCTCGGCATAGAAGCCCTTGTCCGCGGCCACATAGTAGCCGGCGAACTGCGCCTGCGTGACCCATTTGAGTTGCAGCGTGACCTCGTCGGCGGCCTGCGCGGAGGCGGCCGACAGGGCGAACACCGCCGCCGCGAAGATCGTCTGGACTCTCATGTTGCTCTCCCTCGCTCTTTCAACCCGCCGGGCACAGCTACCCGCGGATGGATGGATGCCAATGCGTCACCGTCCTCTCGACGAGAGTCACGCACCCGTAGAAGGCCGATCCGGCCAGAGCCGCAACCGCGATCTCGGCCCACACCATGTCCAGGGCCATGCGTCCGATCTCGGTCGAGATGCGGAACCCCATTCCCACGACCGGTGTCCCGAAAAACTCTGCAACAATCGCGCCGATGAGCGCAAGAGTGGTGCAGATTTTCAGACCGTTGAAAATGAACGGCCCCGCCGCCGGCAGCCGCAGCTTCCACAGCGTCTGCCAGTAGCCGGCCGCATAGGTGCGCATCAGGTCCCGCTGCATGGGCTCCGCCATGCGCAGGCCCTCGATGGTGTTCACCAGCATCGGGAAGAAACACATCACCACGACCACGGCGGCTTTCGACTGCCAGTCGAAGCCGAACCACATCACCATGATCGGTGCGATGCCGACGATCGGCAGGGCCGCGGCGAGGTTGCCCATCGGCAGCAGGCCCCGCTGCAGGAAGGGAGACCGGTCGATGGCGACGGCCGTGACGAAAGCGGCCCCGCAGCCCATGGCGTAGCCCGGCAGGACGGACCGGATCACCGTCTGCACGAAATCGGCCCAGAGGACCGGGAGGCCGGCTGCGAAGGCGCCCGAGATCATGGAGGGCGCGGGCAGAATCACGGCCGGCACGTTGAAGCCGCGAACCAGCCCCTCCCACATCACGAGCAGAGCAGCCCCGAAGATGGCGGGCACCAGGGCGCGCGTCAGCCGGCCCGGCCGGCGCACGAGCCGGACATTGGCGGCCCATCCGCCCAGCCAGGCGGCAATGGCTACCGCGACCCAGCTCATCGCATCTGCCCGGTTCGGCCGAGCACCGCGCGTTGCGCCAGCCCGACCGCGCCCACCATCAGCGCCGCGCAGATCGCCGCGCCGAACAGGGCCGACCAGATGATGAGCACCTGGCCGTAATAGCTGCCGTTCAGCATCCGGGCGCCGAAACCGCCCTGGCTGCCGGTGGGCAGTTCGCCGATGATCGCGCCCACGAGCGCAATGGCGATGGCGACCTTGAGGGACGCGAACAGATAAGGCAGCGAGGAGGGCCAGCGCAGCTTCCAGAAGACCTGCCAGGCGGACGCATTGTAGGTGCGCATCAGGTCGAGCTGCATGTCGTCCGGCGCGCGCAGCCCCTTCACCATGCCGACCGCCACCGGGAAGAAGCTCAGATAGGCGGAGATCGCCGCCTTCGCGACCAGTCCCGAAATCCCGATATTGTAGAGGACCACGATAATCATCGGCGCGATCGCCAGAATGGGGATGGTCTGGCTGGAGATGACCCACGGCATGGCGGAGAGGTCCATCGCCCGGTTGTGGACGATCCCGACCGCCAGCAGGATCCCGAGGCCCACCCCCATGACGAAGCCCAGCAGCGTCGCCGACAGCGTGATCCAGCCGTGATAGACGAGGCTGCGTTTCGACGTGATGCGCTTTTCCGCGGTGGTCTTCCAGATCTCGACGGCGACCTGGTGGGGGGCGGGCAGGACGGGACGCTCCTGCGACATGGTGGCGGGCACGATCTCGGCCCAGCCGATCCCGACGCCCGCGCGGGCCGCCTGGTCGCGCTCCCACTTGGCGTTGAGGAAGACGGCGCCGACATACCAGACCGCCACGATGGCAAGGCAGATCGTCGCGATGGGAAGGACGCTGCGCATCAGCCCCGCCGCCCGGTGCTTTCCCGGCCGGGGCGGCCGACCGCGTCTCCGGACGCGACATCTGCAAACCCGGGGCAGGAGACGGGAAGGTCCGGCATATGCATGGCCGAGATGCTCCCCATTGCGTCGGACGGCCCGCCCGCCAATGTGCAGCAAGCGCCGCCGCTGCGCCAGCCGGATTCCCGCCTGATGACATGCCGGCAGGGGATTATGCGGGGCGACGGGACAATCGGAGGTTCCCTCGAAACCCCCTGGAAGAGGCGGCGGCTCGGGCGTAGAGGCCGATATGACGTTCGGCCTTCCGGTGCGGTAGGCTCAGGCCATGAGTCCTGAGATGACTGCAATCGTCGCCGTCGGCGTCGCGCTGGCAGGCCTGATGTTTAGAGGCCAGCATAGTCTGGACAGGCGCGTCGACGAACTGCGCAAGGACATCGCCGGCCTCGATGCTCGTCTGCGGACAGTCGAGACCGGGCTTGCCGAGATCAGGGGACAACTCACGATCGTCCGGGACTACATCACGGGCCGCAACATGCGGGCCCCTGAGGCGGCGGAGCCCGGCGCAGACGAGTGATTGCCGGCCGGCGCCCGCCAAGCAGGACCGCTATCTGGCAAAATTCTCGAATTCGGCCTCACTCATCGCAGCTGTGTCCCGCGCGCAGCCCTTCGCGCACCCGCGAGGCCAGTTCCAGAAAGGCGGCGCTCTCGCGTATGTCGAGCGGGCGTTCCGCCGGCAGCGTGCTCTCGATCACGTCGATGATCCGTCCGGGGCGCGGGCTCATCACCACGATCCTGGTCGAGAGATAGACCGCTTCCGGGATCGAGTGGGTAACGAAGCAGACCGTCTTTCCCGTGCGCGCATGGAGCGCCAGCAACTGCTCGTTCAGGTGGTCGCGCACGATCTCGTCGAGCGCGCCGAAGGGCTCGTCCATCAGCAGCAGGCCGGCGTCGAAGGCGAGCGCGCGCGCAATCGAGGCGCGTTGCTGCATGCCCCCGGAAAGCTGCCAGGGGAACATGCGGCCGAAGTCGCCGAGGCCGACGAGCTCGAGGACCCGGGCGACCCGCTCGGCGCGCTCCTGCGCGGGGTAACCCATGACTTCCAGCGGCAGGCGCACGTTCTTCTCGATCGTGCGCCAGGGGTAAAGCCCGGCCGCCTGGAACACGTAACCGTAGGCCCGGTTCAGCCGCGCCTCCGCCGGCGTCATCCCGTTGACGCTGATCGTGCCGCCCGTGGGCTGCTCCAGATCCGCGATCACGCGCAGCAGGGTCGTCTTTCCGCAGCCCGAAGGCCCGATGAAGCTGACGAACTCGCCCGGCGCCACCCGGAGGTCGATGTTCGACAGCGCATGGACAGGCCCGTCCCTGGTCCGGAAGACAAGGTCGAGCGAGGAGGCGGTTATCGCACCCGTCTCAGGCATCGCAGGCCGCCGCCCCGGTTCCGGCGCTGCGCCTGGACGGGGCGGTCTCCCCCTTTGCCGCGCTCACACTCCGCTCGGTATGTTCAGCGGGTCGCGCTGCACCCTTCGCGGTGCGGTCAACTCCTTCCAGCGGGCAAGCGCCTCATGCACGGCAGGGAATGCCCGGCGGCGCACGAACCGCCCGCGGCCGGGGCGGGGCTGCGAGTTCTTGCCATATTCCCAGACCACCTCGCCGCGGCTCAGCGTGTAGCGCGCCTGCGCCGAGACCTCGACACCCTCGAAGACATTGTAGTCGATGATCGACTTCTGGGTGGTGGCGGAGATCGTCTTTTTTATCGTCGGGTCCCAGACCACGACATCGGCGTCCGCCCCTTCGACGAGGGCGCCCTTCTTCGGATAGACGTTGAGTATCCTGGCGATGTTGGTGGAGGTGACCGCCACGAACTCGTTGGGCGTCAGCCGCCCGGTATCGACGCCCTTGGTCCAGAGCACCGGCATCCGGTCCTCTAGGCCCCCGGTCCCGTTCGGGATCATCGGGAAACCGGCGAGCCCCATGCGTTTCTGCCCCGTGGTGAAGGCGGCGTGGTCGGTCGCCACCACCTGCAGCGACCCCGCCGCCAGCCCGGCCCACAGCCCGTCCTGGTGCTGCTTGCCGCGGAAGGGCGGCGACATGACCCGCTGCGCGGCATAATCCCAGTCCTGGTCGAAATACTCCGACTCATCGAGCGTGAGGTGCTGAACCAGCGGCTCGCCATAGACCCGCATGCCCTTCTGGCGCGCGCGCCTGATCGCCTCGTGCGCCTGCTCGCAGGAGACATGCACGATGTAGAGCGGCACGCCGGCCGCATCGGCGATCATGATGGCGCGGTTGGCGGCCTCGCCCTCGACCTCGGGCGGGCGCGAATAGGCGTGTCCCTCAGGCCCCGTGAGGCCTTCCTCCATGTATTTTTCCTGGAGCGCGGCCACCACGTCCCCGTTCTCGGCGTGGACCAGCGGCATGGCGCCCAGCGCGGCGCAGCGGCGGAACGACGCGAACATCTCGTCGTCGTCGATCATCAACGCGCCCTTGTAGGCCATGAAATGCTTGAACGTGTTGATGCCGCGCCTGACGACCTCGGCCATCTCGTTGTGGATCTGCTCGTTCCAGTCGACGATGGCGCAGTGGTAGCCGATATCGACGCAGATCTGGTCCTTCGACTTGGCGTCCCAGGAATCGACGGCGCTCAACAGCGAGCCGTCCTCGCCGGGCAGCACGAAATCGACGAGCATGGTCGTCCCCCCGGTCGCCGCCGCCCAGGTGCCGGACTCGAAGGTCTCGGCGGCGGTCGTGCCCATGAAGGGCATCTCCAGGTGCGTGTGCGGGTCGATGCCGCCGGGGATGACGTAGGCTTCCGAAGCGTCGACGACCTCGTCACCCGTCAGGTTCTCCCCGATCGCAGCAATCTTCTCGCCCTCGATCAGGACATCGGCTTTCCAGGTCCTGTCCGCCGTAAGGACGGTGCCGCCCTTGATGACTTTGCTCATCCGAGGCCTCCGCTGCCATTGCGCTCTTGTCTTCGGAACGGGCCGGCCGGCTTGTCCGCGGCCGCCGGGGGCCGGTTCATTCCAGCAGTTCCGCGGTCTCCACCACCGCATGGAAGAGCACGTCGCAGCCCCTGGCCGCCCATTCCGGCGAGATCTCCTCCGCCTCGTTATGGCTCAGCCCGTCGACGCAGGGGCACATCACCATCGCCGCCGGCGCGACATCGTTGATCCAGCAGGCATCGTGGCCGGCGCCCGACACGATATCCATGTGGGAGTAGCCCAGCCGCTCGGCGGCATCGCGGACCGCCTTGACGCAGCCGTGATGGAACTCCGGCGGGTCGAAGCTGCCGACGATCTCGGTCTCGATCTCGCAGCCGAGCGCCTCGCAGAGCCCGGGCGCCGCCTCCATGACCTCGGCCACCATGCCCTCCAGCGTCTCCAGCACATGGCTTCTGAAGTCGATGGTGCACACGACCCGGCCCGGAATGATGTTGCGCGAGTTGGGATAGACATCGACATGGCCGATGGCGCCGACCGCGTTCGGCTGGTGCTTCATCGCGACCTCGTGCACGAGCTCGGTGATCTGGGCCAGCCCGCGCCCGGCGTTCCGGCGCATCCGCATCGGCGTGGAGCCGGTGTGGCTTTCCTTCCCCGTTATCCGGCATTCGATCCAGCGAAGCCCCTGTCCGTGGGTGACGACGCCGATATCGCACTCCTCGGCCTCAAGGATCGGGCCCTGCTCGATATGCAGCTCGAAATAGGCGTGCATCTTCCGGGCGCCGACCTGCTCCTCGCCGCGCCAGCCGATGCGCTCCAGCTCGTCTCCGAAGCGCTTGCCCTGCGCGTCGGTGAGGCCGTAAGCCCAGTCCTGCGCGTGGACGCCGGCGAACACGCCCGAGGCCAGCATGGGCGGCGCGTAGCGGGTGCCCTCCTCGTTGGTCCAGTTGGTGACCACGATGGGATGCTTCGTCCTGATACCGAGGTCGTTGAGAGTCCGGACGATTTCCAGCCCGCCCAGCACGCCCAGCACGCCGTCGTATTTTCCGCCGGTCGGCTGCGTGTCGAGGTGGCTGCCTACATAGACCGGCAGGGCGTCCGGGTCCGTCCCGGCCCGGGCGGCGAACATGTTGCCCATGCTGTCGAGGCCCATTTCGCAGCCCGCCGCCTCGCACCATGCCTGGAACAGGGCGCGGCCCTCGCCGTCCTCATCGGTCAGCGTCTGGCGGTTGTTGCCGCCCGCGACGCCGGGGCCGATCTTCGCCATTTCCATCAGGCTGTCCCAGAGCCGCTCGCCGTTGATTTTCAGGTTCTCCCCGGGGGCGGGCATGGGCACCTCTCTCGCTGGGCTTCAGGACGGTATCGACGCTACCAAGCTCCCCGGTCGGGTCAAGCGGAAAGTCCGGCCGCCGGCTGGAACGCGGGAATGATCGAGTTGCCGTATTCGGCGATGATTTCCTCCTCGTCCCCATTGTCGAGATAGATGTTGAACTGGGTGACGCCCGCCTCCTGAAGCGCCGCCAGCTTGGCGACATGCTCCTCGGGCGTGCCGAGCACGCTGAACCCGTCGATGATGTCGTCGGTGATGAAGTCGAGGAACGGATTGTCGCTCTGCCCGTGCCGCGAATAGTCGTAGCCCCTGCGGCCCGCGATGTAGGCCGTCAGCGCCGGCGGAATGTCCTCGCGGTCGGTGCCGTAGCGCTCGACGATGTCCGCCACATGATTGCCGACCATGGCCGGGAACCAGCGGGTCGCTTCCCGGCATGTTTCCCGGTCGCCGAAGAAGGCCGGCGCCGCAGCCATGACGCGGTAGTCGGACATGTCCCGCCCCGCTTCCCTGCCCGCGGCGATCGCCTGGTCGGCAAGCCACCTGCAGATCGCGGGCTCGGCGATCTGGAGGATCAGGCCGTCGCCGACCCGGCCGGCCGAGTTCAGCGCCCTCGGGCCGTAGGCGGCAACCCAGACGGGCAGCTCATAGCCTGTCGACCAGGGAAATTGCATCGGGTTCGGCACATTGCCGTACTGGACTTCCTCGCCGCGCACCAGAGCGCGCACGACATGGATGAATTCCTCCATCCGGGCCAGCGAGGACGGCTTGTGGCCCATCACCCTGACGGCGCTGTCGCCGCGGCCGACGCCGATGTCGAAGCGGTTGTCGGACTGCAACGCCAGCGAGCCGAAGAGCGAGGCCGCCGCTGACCAGTCCCGCGTGTTGGGGTTGGTGACGCAGGGGCCGAAGCGAAGGGTCTCGGTGTGCTCCATGCACATGGCCATCGCGGGGTAGCTCTCGCGCCAGAGGATGTGGCTGTCATAGAACCAGCAATAGGCGAACCCCGCATCCTCGGCCTGCCTCACCAGCGCGCGCGCCCGGTCGGGCTCCATGAACCCCTTGAACGTAATGCCGAATTCCATGTCGTCCTCCCGCGCAGTCCGGCGCGTCGGGAATGGTAGTGTATAGCCGGCTTGTCCGCCACGCCGGCCTCCGGGCGGAGCGCCGCCGGGGCCGGGCCGTCCGCCGCGCATGGGAGGCCGTCGATGGAGAACGCCCTCAAGACCGATCCCTTCTGGTGGGAAGCCGCGCCGCGCCCCGATCCGGAGCCGGAGGCGCTGCCGTCGCGCGCCGACGTGGTGGTCGTCGGAGCGGGATATACCGGGCTGAGCGCCGCGCTCACGCTGGCGCGGGCCGGGCGGAGTGTCGTCGTGCTGGAGAAGGACAGGCCGGGCGAGGGCGCCTCCAGCCGCAATGGAGGCATCGCCAGCGGCAATCTGCGGCGGAGCTTCGGCGCCATGATCCGCGCCTGGGGGCTGGAGCGGGCAAAGGCCGTGGAGGGCGAGGGGATGGCCGCGCGCGCCGACCTCGCGCGCTTCATCGAAGACGAGGGCATCGACTGCGACTGGAAGGAGACCGGGCGCTTCACCGGCGCGATGCGGCCGAAGCATTACGAGTCCATGGCCGCGGAATGCGAACTGCTGAACCGTCACCTGGACTATGGCGCCTGGATGGTGCCGAAAGCGGAGCAGCACGCGGAGATCGGCTCCGACCTCTACCATGGCGGCATGGCGCGCGAGGACATTGGCGGGCTGCATCCCGGCAAGTTCCACCAGGGGCTCCTCGACCGGGCGCTCGAAGCGGGCGTCGCCATCCATGCGCGCACGGCGGTCGAGACCGTCGAGGACGACAGCAGCCTGAACCGCGTCCGCACGGACCGGGGCAGCATCGCCGCCCCGCATGTCATCGTCGCCACCAACGGCTATACCGGCCGGGCCATGCCGTGGCTGCGCCGGCGCATCGTGCCGATCCCGAGCCAGATCGTCGCGACCGACCCGATCCCGAAGGAAGTGCTGGACCGGCTGATGCCAAAGCGCCGGATGCTGGGCGAGACGCGCAACCTCTACCACTATTTCCGCCCCGCTCCGGACGACAGCCGCATCGTGTTCGGCGGCAGGGCAGGCGCGCTCACCGACGACGAATCCCGCAAGGCCCGGCGGCTCGGCGCCGGGCTCGGGGAGATCTTCCCGGAGCTCGCCGGCATCGGCATGACCCATTGCTGGTTCGGCTATACGGGCTTCACCTTCGACTTCATGCCGAAGCTGGTGGTGCATAACGGCGTGCACTACGCCGCCGGCTTCTGCGGTTCGGGCGTGGTCTGGGCTCGCTGGCTCGGCATGAAGGCGGCGCAGAGCATCGCCGGCAACCGCCCGCCGGAGACGGTCTTCGCCGCCGGCGACTTCGCCACCCGCCCGCTCTATTACGGCCGCCCCTGGTTCCTGCCCCTCATGGTCGGCTGGTACGAATTCAAGGACCGGGTGGGGCTGTAGCCTGCGTTCCCGGCGCCGTCAGGGCGAGCCGAGTACCGCCGTCGCCTCGATCTCCACCAGCGCCTCGTCTTCCGCGAGGCCCGACACGACGAGCAGGGTCATCGCCGGGAAGTGGCGGCCCATGACCGCGCGGTAGGCTTCGCCCAGCTCTCTCTGCTTCGCCAGGTATTCGCGCTTGTCGGTGACGTACCAGTTGAGGCGGACGATGTTCTCCGCCTTGCCCCCGGCCGCCTCCACGACCGCGACGGTGTTCCGGAGCGCCTGCGCCGCCTGGCCGACAAAGTCGTGCCGCTCGAAACGCTGTTCGGCGTTCCAGCCGATCTGTCCGGCGACATGAAGCGTGCGGCCCTCGGCGATCATGCCGCTCGAATAGCCTCTGGTGGGCTTCCAGCCCTCGGGGTGCACTGCGATGGCGTTCATGGCGATGTTGTCTCCCTGTGCGTGAATTATTTCAACTTTATATAATTCATGCTTGAAATAAAATCCCGGATGGGTCATTCTTGCAAGACGAACTGGCAAGGGAGAGAGGCATGAGAACGGCATGCCTCGGCGGCGGTCCGGCGGGACTGTATTTCGCGATAAGCATGAAGCTGCGCGACCCCTCGCACGAAGTCGCCGTTTTCGAGCGCAACCGGTCGGACGATACGTTCGGATGGGGCGTGGTGCTGTCGGACGAGACGCTCGACAACCTGGCGCGGAACGACCCGGAGAGCGCGGAGGCGATCCGCTCGCATTTCGCCTGGTGGGACGACATCGCTGTTCACTACCGGGGCGTGAAGACGGTCTCCGGCGGCCACGGGTTCTGCGGCATCGGGCGCAGGCGGCTCCTCATGCTCCTGCAGGAGCGCGCGCGGGCGCTCGGGGTCGAGCTCCGGTTCGAGACGGAAATCGACGACATTGCGGCGCTCAGGGCCGGGTACGACCTCGTCGTGGCGGCGGACGGGGTCAACTCCAGGGCCCGCGCCGCCTTCGCCGATGTCTTCCGGCCCGAGATCGACGTGCGCGCCTGCAAGTTCGTATGGCTCGGCACGCGCCAGAAGTTCGACGACGCCTTCACCTTCCTGTTCGAGAAGACCGGCAAGGGCTGGGTATGGGCGCACGCCTACCAGTTCGACGAGGACACGGCGACCTTCATCGTCGAATGCGCCGAGGAAACCTGGTCGGCCTGGGGCTTCGGCGAGATGACGCAGGACGAAAGCATCGCGGTCTGCGAGTCGATCTTCGCCAAATATCTGGGCGGCCGCCGGCTGGTCTCGAATGCGGGCCATCTGCGCGGGTCCGCCTGGCTCAACTTCAAGCGGGTGCTGTGCGGGCGCTGGAGCCACGAAAACCTGGTGCTGCTGGGCGATGCCGCCGCCACCGCGCACTTTTCCATCGGCTCCGGCACCAAGCTCGCCTTCGAGAGCGCAATCCTGCTGGCGGAGCTCGTGAACGCGGAGCCGGACCTGGCGCAGGCCTTCGCCCGCTACGAGGAAGAGCGGCGGCTGGAGGTGCTGAGGCTGCAGTCGGCGGCGCGCAACTCGACGGAATGGTTCGAGGACCTGCCGCGCTATCTGCATCTGGACCCTGTCCAGTTCAACTACGCGCTGCTGACGCGCAGCCAGCGGATCGGCCATGAAAACCTGCGCCTGCGCGACGGAAAGTGGCTGGAGGCGGCGGAGGCCTGGTTCCAGAAACAATCCGGCTCGAATGCCCGCCGCGCGCCCATGTTCGCGCCGTTCAAGCTGCGGGAGATGACGCTCGCAAACCGCGTGGCGGTGTCCCCGATGGCGCAATACAAGGCGGTCGGGGGCCGGCCGACCGACTGGCATTTCGCGCATTATGCGGAACGGGCGAAGGGGGGTGCGGGGCTGGTCACGGTCGAGATGACCTGCGTCAGTCGGGAAGGGCGGATCACGCCCGGCTGCACGGGCCTCTACGCGCCGGAGCACGAAGCGGCCTGGCGCCGGCTCACCGAATTCGTCCATGCGGAGACGCAGGCCCGGATCTGCTGCCAGATCGGCCATTCGGGCCGCAAGGGCTCCACGCAGGTGGGTTGGCAGGAAATGGACGCGCCGCTGCCGGAGGGCAACTGGCCGCTCATCTCCGCCTCGGCGATCCCCTGGTCGCCCCGCAACGCGGCCCCCCGCGCCATGGACCGGGCCGACATGGATGCGGTGCGGGACCAATTCGCTGCGGCCGCCGCGATGGCGGACCGGGCCGGCTTCGACATGATCGAGCTGCACGCGGCGCACGGCTATCTCATCTCCTCCTTCATCTCGCCGCTGTCGAATACCCGTGACGACGGCTATGGCGGGACACTGGAGAACCGGATGCGCTATCCGCTGGAGGTGTTCTCTGCGATGCGCGCCGTCTGGCCGGCCGAAAAGCCGATGTCGGTCCGCATTTCCGCGAACGACTGGGTGGGCGAGCGGGGCGTCACGCCGGAGGAGGCGGTCGCGGTTGCGGCCATGTTCGCCGCCGCCCGCGTCGATATCGTCAATGTCTCCGCCGGGCAGACCTCGACGGAAGCCGAGCCCGTGTACGGGCGCATGTTCCAGACCCCCTTCTCGGACCGCATCCGCAACGAGACCGGCGCGCCGACCATGGCGGTCGGCAACATCTACGCCCCCGACCATGTGAACACGATCCTGCTCGCCGGCCGGGCGGACCTTGTGTGCCTGGCCCGCCCCCATCTCGCCAACCCCTACTGGACGCTGCACGCCGCCGCCGCGCTCGGCGACGAGATGGCGGAATGGCCGGCGCCCTACCTCGCCGGGCGGGACCAGCTGCGCCGGCTTTCCGAGCGCGGCGAAGGCATGGGGATGCGCGTATGACGAACGAGGCCGGCATGTTGCCGCTCGCCGGCAGGAGCGCGGTCGTGACCGGCGGCGGCTCCGGGGTCGGCGCGGCGATGGCGCTTGGCTTCGCGAGGGCCGGCGCCGGGGTCCGCATTGCGGGGCGCCGGGCGGACCCGCTCCAGGCCGTCGCCGCGCGCCATGAGAGGATCACCTGGACGGTGGCGGATGTGACCGACGAAGCCTCGGTCGAGGCGCTGTTCGAGCAGGCCGGACCCGTCGATATCGTCGTCGCGAATGCGGGCGCGGCCGAAAGCGCGCCCTTCGCCCGGACAGGGCGCGACCTCTGGGAGCGCATGATCGCGGTCAACCTGACCGGCGTGTTCCTGACGCTGAGGGCCGGCCTCAAGGCAATGCGCGACCCCGCCTGGGGACGGCTGATCGCCGTCTCATCGACCGCCGGGCTCAAGGGCTATCCCTATGTCTCCGCCTACACGGCGGCCAAGCACGGCGTGGTGGGGCTGGCCCGCGCCGTCGCGCTCGAGGTCGCCGGAACGGGCATCACCGCGAACGCGCTCTGCCCGGGGTTTCTGGACACGGACCTGACCGAACGCAGCGTCGCGACCATCGCGGCGGCGACCGGCATGGCTCCGGAGGAGGCGCGCGCCAGCCTGGCGGGGTCCAATCCGCAGCAGCGGCTGATCGACCCGGAAGAGGTCGCCGCGGCGGCGCTCTGGCTGTGCCAGGACGCGGCCGCAGCCGTCAACGGCCACGCGCTTGCGCTCTCGGGAGGCGAGATATGAGCGGTCCGGAACGATGCGTCGAAACGGGCCTCAGCAAGCAGCGGCTGCGCCTCTGGGTGAACCTGCTGCGCACCACCCGCCTGATCGAGGCGGACCTGCGCGAGGAGATGCGCACGGCCTACCGCACGACGCTGCCCCGCTTCGACGTCCTCTCCGCGCTCGAACGGCACCCGGACGGCCTGCTGATGGGCGAGCTCTCGCGCCATCTCATGGTCTCCAACGGCAATGTCACCGGGATCGTCGAGCGGCTGGTGGCGGACGGGCTGGTGGAGCGCCTGCCGGTGGAAGGCGACCGCCGCGCGATCCTCGTCCGGCTGACGCCCGGGGGCGCCGCCGCCTTCGCCGCGATGGCCGCGGAACATGAGGGCTGGATCGACCGGCGGCTGGCGGCCATCGGCCATGACGAGGCGCAGACCGTGATCGACACCCTCTCTTCCATTCGCGAGGACCGGCCGTGACCGCCGCCGGCCCCCGGCTCGGCCCGAGCGGGCACGAGGACACCTTCTCCCGCGACCGCCTGCCGCCGATCGAGCAATGGCCGGACCTCAGGCTGGAGGGGCTGGACTATCCCGACCGGCTCAATGCGGCCGTCGAACTGACCGACCGGATGGTCGAAAAGGGGTTCGGCGACAGCATCGCGCTCATCGGCAACGGGCGTCGGCGCACCTACAAGGAGCTCTCCGACTGGACCAACCGGCTCGCGCGCGCCCTGGTCGAGGATTTCGGCCTCAGGCCGGGCGAGCGCGTGCTGATCCGCTCGGCCAACAACCCGGCCATGGTCGCCTGCTGGCTGGCGGCGACCAAGGCGGGCGCGGTTGCGGTCAACACCATGCCGCTGCTGCGCGCGGCCGAACTCGGGCAGATCGTGGACAAGTGCGAGCTCCGCCTCGCGCTCTGCGACACGCGGCTGATGGACGAGCTGGCGCTCGCGGCCAAGGAGAGCCGGTTCCTCCGCCAGGTGGTCGGCTTCGACGGCACGGCCAACCACGATGCGGAGCTCGACCGGGCCGCGCTCGACAAGCCGGTGACATTCGAGGCCGCGCCGACCGGGCGGGACGATGTGGCCCTGCTCGGCTTCACCTCCGGCACCACCGGCGCGCCCAAGGCGACGATGCATTTCCATCGCGACCTGCTGGCGGTTGCCGACGGCTATGCGAAGGAGGTGCTGGGCGTGACCCCGGCGGACATCTTCGTCGGCTCGCCGCCGCTCGCCTTCACCTTCGGGCTCGGCGGGCTGGCGATCTTCCCGCTCAGGTTCGGCGCGGCGGCGGCGCTGCTCGAAACCGCCTCGCCGCCGAACCTGATCGAGCTCATCCAGCAGTACCGGGCGACGATCTGCTTCACCGCGCCGACCGCCTACCGCGTGATGCTGCGCGAGATGGACCGGGGCGCGGACCTCTCCTCGCTCCGCTGCGCGGTATCGGCCGGCGAGACGCTGCCTGCGCCCGTCTTCGAGGAATGGGTGGAGAAGACCGGCAAGCCGATCCTCGACGGCATCGGCGCGACCGAGCTGCTGCACATCTTCATCTCCAACCGCCTGGACGACGCCCGGCCCGGCTGCACCGGCCGGCCTGTCACCGGCTATGAGGCGAAGGTGGTGGACGGCGACATGCGGGAGCTGCCAAGGGGCGAGCCGGGGCGCCTCGCGGTGCGTGGGCCGACGGGCTGCCGCTACCTCGCCGACGACCGCCAGCGAGACTATGTCGCCCATGGCTGGAACGTCACCGGCGACCGGTTCGTGCAGGACGGGGAAGGCCGGTTCCGCTTCGTCGCCCGCAATGACGATATGATCGTCTCGTCCGGCTACAACATCGCCGGCCCCGAGGTCGAAGCCGTGCTGCTGGCGCACGAGCAGGTGCTGGAATGCGCCGTCGTGGCGGCCCCGGACCCCGAGCGCGGCCGGATCGTCCAGGCGCATGTCGTGCTGGCGGCGGGGGCTGAACCCTGCGAAGCCACGGCCCGCTCGCTGCAGGAGCATGTCAAGGCGGCCATCGCTCCCTACAAATATCCCCGGTCCATCGTCTTCGCCGACGCCCTGCCGAAGACGGCCACCGGCAAGATCCAGCGCTTCCGCCTTCGTTCCACGGACTGCTAGAGTGCGCGCTTCCGGGACGAGAGGGAGGACGAGGCAATGCCGGTTGCCATCGTAACGGGCGCCGGGACCGGCGTCGGACAGGCCAGTGCCGAGGCCCTGCTGGGCGCAGGCTACCGGGTAGCGCTCGCCGGGCGGCGGACCGAACCGCTGGAGGAAGTCGCTGCGCGCTGGCCGGAGAGCACGCTGGTGCAATCGACCGATGTCGGAAACGAGGACCAGGTGAAGGCCCTGTTCGAGGCGACGGTCGCGCGCTTCGGGCGGGTGGACCTGCTGTTCAACAATGCGGGCTCGGGCGCGCCTCCGGTGCCGCTGGAGGATCTGACGCTGGCCCAGTGGCAGGCGGTGGTGGACGCCAATCTCACCGGCAGTTTCCTGTGCACCCGGGAAGCCTTCCGGGTGATGAAGTCGCAAGACCCGCCGGGCGGGCGGATCATCAACAACGGGTCGATTTCCGCCCATGTGCCGCGTCCCAACTCGGCGCCCTACACCTCGACCAAGCACGGCGTGACCGGGCTGACCCGCTCGACCATCCTCGACGGACGCGCCTGCGGCATCACCTGCGGCCAGATCGATATCGGCAATGCCGAGACGCCGATGACGCAGCGCATGAAGAAAGGCGTGCTGCAGCCGGACGGCGAGACGAGGGTCGAGCCGGTGATGGACGTGCGCCACGTCGCCGACGCCGTGCTCTACATGGCGGGCCTGTCGCCGGACGCCAATGTGCCGTTCCTGACCGTGATGGCGAACGGCATGCCGTTCATCGGCCGCGGCTGAAACCCGGCTCCGCTCGACCATGATAAGGCGGTGCACGGCAGAGGATTTCGACCGCATCCTCGCGATTATCAACGATGCCGCAGAGGCCTATCGCGGCGTCATTCCGGACGACCGCTGGAAGGACCCCTACATGCCCGCGGAGGAGCTGGCCGACGAGATCGCGGCCGGCGTCGAATTCGACGGCTACGAGGTCGGTGGAACCGGGCTGGCCGGAGTGATGGGCGTCCAGCCGGTCGAGGATGTGACGCTGATCCGCCACGCCTATGTGGCGACGGCGCACCGGCGGTCGGGAATCGGGTCGGCGCTGCTCCGCGGACTACTCGAACGCCAGGACCGGCCGGTGCTGATCGGCACCTGGGCCGCCGCCGAATGGGCGGTCGGATTCTACCGCCGGCACGGATTCGAGACGGTGCCGGAGCCGGGGAAATCGGAGCTGCTGCGCCGCTACTGGACGGTTCCCGAGCGCCAGATCGAGACCTCGGTGGTGCTCGCGGACGCCCGCTGGCGCGCCCGGGCGGCCAGCGGCCCCGCACGGACATAGGCGGCGATGGACGCGCGCGAGGCCGCTGCCGTCACGATCGCGGAATACGACCGGATAGCGGCGGCGTACCGTCGCGGCACCGTCGATCACGATGTCAGCCAGAACATCGAGGCCCTGCTCGAGTCGATAGAGGGCGAGGCGCCTTACGTCATTCTCGACCTGGGCTGCGGACCGGGCCGGGACCTGCGCCGGTTCACGGCACTCGGCCATGAGGCGGTCGGTCTGGACGGCTCCCGCGCGTTTGTCGCCATGGCGCGCGCCGAGACGGGCTGCGAGGTGCTGCACCAGGACTTCCTCGCGCTCGACCTGCGGCCGGAGCGCTTCGATGGAATTTTCGCGAACGCCTCGCTGTTCCATGTCCCTGGCAGCGAACTCCCGCGCGTGCTCCTGGAGCTTGCCGGGACCCTCAAGCCCGGCGGCGTGCTGCTCTGCTCGAACCCCCGCGGGCGTAACGAGGAAGGCTGGGTCGGCGGGCGCTTCGGCTGCTTCCATCATCTCGACACATGGCGGACCTACGTCATCGCTGCAGGCTTCCGGGAGCTGCGCCACTACTACCGCCCGCCGGGCCGCCCGCGAGCGCAGCAGCCGTGGCTCGCAACGGTTTGGCGCAGGAACTGATCGACAAGAGCCGCTTTGGTTTCGTCGTCCTGGCCGCCGGTTGCCTTCAGCCGGTCCGTTCGAACATGCCGAGCTTGAGGTCGAGGCCGGCGCCGAGCCAGAGGGCGCGGTCGCGGTGGTCCAGCAGGTCGTCGCCGGCATTGGGATGGACGAGCACGACGAGCCCGTCCCGCTCCAGCGCGAGCCAGGGCACCAGGTCCGCAAACACGTCCGGCTCGAACGCGATCTGGAAGCTCCACATCGGGTGCGGCCCGACCGGCCGCTCGTGGAAGCGCCCGACCGTCACCCTGTCGGCGAATGTTTCGCCGACGCGCTGCTTCAGGTCCCAGGCGCGCGTCTTGGTCGCCTGATCGAAATAGACATGGGCGTGCCAGCTCTCGATGGCGGCGGCAGCGTCCGGTGCGGCTTCGCTCATGCCTTGCCCAGATAGATGTCCACGATTTGCCCGAGCAGCGCGAGCGCCTCTTCCCGCGGGCGCTGGAAGGCGTTGCGGCCTACGATGGAGCCGGTGGCGCCGCCGTCCCGCAGCTGGCGTATCTCGTTCAGCAGCCCTTCCGTGTCGCGGGCCTCGCCGCCGGAGAAGACCACCATGCGCCGCCCGTTGAAGCAGGACTGCACCACATGCGCGGTGCGCTCCGCCAGCGTCGCCATCGGGATTTCCCGGTCCCGATAGACCTTGGCCGCCGCATCCAGTCCGAGTGCCCCGGTCGGCGGCTTCACCTTGACGATATGCGCGCCCAGAAGGCAGGCCATGTGCGCGGCATAGGCGCAGATATCGACCGCCGTCTCGCCCTCTTTGGACAGGTCGCCGCCGCGCGGATAGCTCCAGACCACGACCGCGAGCCCCGACGCCTTGGCTTCCTGCGCCAGGTCGCGGATTTCCTCCATCATCTCGAACTGGTCGTCCGAGGCCGGGTAGATCGTGAAGCCGATCGCCGAGCAGCCAAGCCGGAGCGCGTCCGCCACCGAGGCCGTCACCGCCTGGTCCTTGAGGCGCGAAAGGCTGTTGGCGCTGTTCATCTTCAGGATGGTCGGTATCTGGCCGGCGAAACTGCCGGCGCCCGCCTCGATCATGCCGAGCGGCGCTGCGTAGGCGGACAGGCCGGCCTCCAATGCCAGATCGAAATGGTAGTGCGGATCGTAGGCGGGCGGGTTGGGCGCGAAGCTGCGCGCGGGCCCGTGCTCGAAGCCCTGGTCCACCGGCAGGATGACCAGCTTGCCGGTGCCGCCGAGCCGGCCCTGCATCAGGATGCGCGCCAGGTTCGCCCTGACGCCGGGGTTCTCGCTTTCATAGCCGGCGAGGATGGTCCTGACCGTGTCTGTGATGCGCATGGGGACCGCTCCCGGTTCTCGCAAGCTGACCGGGTTCGATTACGCCGCCCGGCGGGCGATTTCAAGACCTTGGGGGCGCGCGCCTGAAAGCCATTTCCTGTTCGGCGAGATCGGCCGTGGTGCCGGTCCAGGCGTAGACCAGCAGCGTCGGTTCGAGCGCGCAGGTCGTGATCTTGTGGTCGAAGTCCGGCGTGTTCAGAATCATCGAGCCGGGCGTGTAGACCGCCGCGTCGTTCTGCGACATGGCGCCGGAAATGCAGATGTAGCTTTCGGTCACGCCCTGGTGGGCATGGCTCGGATAGATCGTGCGCGGCGCGAACAGCACGCAGCCGAGCACCAGGTCGTCGGCCATCACCGGACCCATCGGCCCCAGGAACTCCGCATAGGCGAACTTCTCGCCGAGCTTGCCCGGCATGATGCGGTAGCCGTAGCGCCAGACGAGCTCGGGCGCGACCGTCTCGACGGTGCGCACGAGCGCCGGCGGACCGAAGCGTTTGCCGTTGTCGATCGCGCGGCCGAGATGCGCGCAGACGGGTTTCATCCGGGGCCGCCGCTCCAGCACGAACGGGTTCTGCGCGATGGCCCGGTTTAGCCGCTGGCGCACCAGCCGGTGGTGGGAGCGGATCGGACGGCTGCCGCCCGAGGAGCTGTGGCGGTAAGCCCAGTAAATTTCGTTGAGCAGGTAGCGCCAGTCGGGGCGGTCGTTGAGCGTGGGCGCGAGGTCCATGACCGTCTACCGGTTGCCTTGCCGAGAAGCCGTTGTTCCAGCATATACCCTTAGCCGCTTTCCCGCCTGCGGATTCTTGCGATCCGCTGTCCGGAGGCCCACGCAATGTCCTGCAGGCGCCGGAAGCGCTCGTCGTCGGTTTCGACGGCCGCGTCAAGCCCGTGGCGGAAGGCGGCGAGTGCAAGGCCCGGCCTGTCGGCGCAGTCGAGGCGGCCGCGCACCGTTTTTTCCGGGAACCGTGCGGCCGCCAGGTCGACGAGCTTGCGGAAGAACAACGGCCCCAGCGTGATCGCGCCGCCCGGCGGACTCACCAGCAGCACCCGCTCGGCCGGGCATCGCGACAGCGCGGCCGTGACGGCTTCGAGCGAGGCCGAAGCCTCCAGGATCGCCTCTGCGGCCTTGGTCTTGCGGTCTTCCGGGGCCATTATGCCGCCAAGAATGGCACGGGGGATGCTCCAGCGCATGGTCTTGGTCTGCAAAACCGGCGGCGCCGGCGACGACGAGCGGTGGAAGTCCGAATTGCGCCGGCTCATGCCGGATCTCGAAATCCGGGACTGGCCGGACACGGGCGACCCGGCGGACGTCGAGTTCGTGCTGCTGTTCGCGAGCGCGCCCGGCCTGTTCGACGGCATGACCGGGTTGCGCGCCGTGCTGTCGGCCGGCGCCGGCGTGGACGGCTTTGTCGGCGACCTGCCGGAAGGCGTGCCGGCCGCCCGGCTGGTCGATCCCTGGATGCAGACCGCGATGGCCGCCTGGGTCGTCCATGCCGTGCTGCATTTCTCGCGCAACATGCCGGCTTATGCGGCCCAGCAGGCAAGGGGCGTGTGGCGGGAGCGGTTCGAAGAGCATTTCGAGCCGCGCCGCGTCGGCATTCTCGGTTGCGGCGAGATCGGCCGGCGCACGGGGCGCGCGCTCGCCGACCTCGGTTTCCGCGTCGCCGGCTGGACGCGCACGCCCCGCGACCTGGGCGAGCTGGAGAACCTTCACGGCGCGGCGGGCCTGAACGCGCTGCTCGACGCGAGCGAATTCCTGGTCTGCCTGCTGCCTCTGACGCCGGAGACGGACGGCCTGCTCGATGCCGGGCGGCTGGCGCGGCTGCCGGAGGGCGCCTTCTTCGTCAATGCGTCGCGCGGCAGGATCGTCGTGCAGAAGGACCTGCTCGCGGCGCTCGATTCGGGGCGGCTCGGCGGGGCCTGGCTGGACGTCGCCGATCCCGAGCCGCTGCCGCCCGGCGACCCGCTCTGGCGTCATCCCGGGGTGTGGATCACGCCCCATGTCGCGGGCGTCACCAACCCGGTTACCGGCGCGGCCCTGGTCGCGGAGAACATCCGCAGGGCGCGGGCCGGCGAACCCCTTACCGATCCTGTTGACCGTAACCGAGGTTATTGACCCCCATGGGAAGCTTTCAGGGAAAACGCGCACTGGTAACCGGCGCCGGTTCCGGCATTGGCCACAAGCTCGCGCTCGATCTGGCCGGGGCCGGGGCGGAGGTGGCGATCTGCGGCCGGCGCCGCACGCCGCTGGAGGAGACCGCGCGGCTCGCCGGCGGCGGCATCGACGTGCATACCGCAGACCTGACCGATCCGGACGAGGCCTTCCGCCTCGCCGAGGCCGTGGGGCCGGTCGACATCCTGGTCAACAATGCCGGGTTCTCGTCCACCGTGCGCAGCACGCGCTATGTCGGACCGGAGGAATGGCGCGCGGTCATGGATGTGAACACGCTCGGGCCCGCCATGCTGACCCGTGCGTTGCTGCCCGCGATGATCGAGCGCGGGGCGGGCGACGTGGTGACCGTCTCCTCCATGGCCGCGATCTCTCCGAGCATCATGGCCGGCGCGCCGTACAGCGCCGCCAAGGCCGCGGTCCGCGCCTGGATGGACGTGCTGGCAACGGAGGTGCAGCGCTACGGCATCCGCTGCATCACGGTGTTTCCGGGCGAGGTCGATACGCCGATCCTCGACCGGCGCGCCCTGCCGCCCGATGCCGACGCGCGCGCAACGATGATGATGCCGGAGGATGTGGCGGCCGCCATCGTGATGGCGCTTGCCCTGCCGCGCCGGGCGACGGTGTCCGAGATCGCCATGGTCGCAACCGAACCGCGCGACCGTACAGAGGATGTCCGCGCAGCCATGGAGAAGACGGCCTGAGCGGCCGCGTCTCCGGCGTCGCGCAACGCTTAGCCGGAATGCAACATCCGCCCCGCCAACCGCCGCCGCGCCGTCCTCCGGCCGCAAACCTTGAACGACACAACCCGCCGCACGCGCACACGTCCCCTGTTCGCGGCCCGGGCGACGGCTCAATCGCATTCGCTGCCGCGGCCGGCGCGGGGCCTGCGCGCCGCAACGGTCCGCCGGATCGTCAGGTCCAGATCATGCCTTCCGTCGTTTCCTCAAAAGGTGATGGAAATAAATATAGAACAACAAGGAGATGCCAAGCCCGGAACCGGCGCGGGCCGGCGATGCCAATTCCATAAATTTAACTTATGGGTTATATGAGAAAACGGTCTTGGAATTTGCGATAGCCGGCGCGGACCATGGCTTGTTGAAGCCGTGCGGCCGAACCATTTACGAGCATCTGCAGCCCGCCGCTTCGCCGGGACCGGGCATTCGGGCCTTTTGCGAAAGGACACGGGCGCCGTGGACGAAGACAGCATCCAGATGTCGATCGCCAACGATGTGCACGAAATCGCCCGCGTCGCGGAGCGGGTCGACGAGTTCTGCGAGGCGCGCGGAATCGGGCTGAAGACCGCCTATGCGGTCAATGTGTCGATCGACGAGGTCCTCACCAATACGATCCACTACGGGTATGACGATGACGGCTTGCACCGCATCGGGATCGGGGTGCGGCAGGAGGCGGACCGGGTGGTCGTGGCGATCGAGGACGACGGCAGGGAGTTCGACCCCTCGGGACCGCCGCCCGAGGTCGATTTCGACGCCACGCTCCAGGAGCGGGCCGTCGGCGGCCTCGGCCTCTTCCTGGTGCACGAGCTGATGGACCGCGTGGACTACCGCCGGGCCGACGGCCGCAATTTCACCACGCTGACGAAGAGCCTCGCCGAGGGCGGTTGAGAAGCTGCGCCCTCAGGCGTTGGACAGGCGGGTTTCGTCGTAGTCCTTGCTGATGCGGTAGAAGTGCGGCGTTACCGGGTCGAGGCCGGAGCGCTCGTGCTCGCGGACGACATTGCGCGCGATGCCGCGCAGATGCACCTCGTCCGGCCCGTCGATGAACTGCAGCGCCCGGCCCCAGGTCCAGAGCCAGGAAAGCGGCGTGTCCGGCGTCAGGCCCATGGAGCCGAACACCTGCATCGCCCGGTTGGAAACCGCCGTCTGCAGGCGCGCCGCCACCACCTTGATCTGCGAGACCTCGTTGCGGGCCGCCCTGTTGCCGTGGGCGTCGATCAGCCAGGCGGTGCGCAGGCAGAGCAGCCGCGCCATGTCGATCTCGGTCCGCGACAGCGCCACGGCCTCGCGCACCGTGTCGTGGTCGATGGTGCGCTTGCCGAAGGTCGTGCGGTTGAGCCCGCGCTCGATCATCAATTGCAGCGCCACCTCGCATTGCCCGATGGTGCGCATGCAATGGTGGATGCGCCCCGGCCCCAGCCGCGCCTGCGCGATGGCGAAACCGCCGCCCTCCTCGCCGATCAGGTTGTCGATGGGCACGCGGACATTCTCGAACACGACTTCGCAGTGCCCCTCCGGCGCGACGTGGTGCATGACCGGGATGTTGCGCACGACGCGCACGCCCGGCGTGTCGGGATCGACAAGCACCTGGCTCTGGCGGCGGTGGACCGCGGCGTCAGGGTCGGTCACGCCCATGACGATCATCACGCCGAGTTCGGGATGGGCGGCATTGGTGATGAACCATTTGCGCCCGTCGATGATCCACTCATCGCCCTCGCGCCGGATGCGGGTCTGCACGTTGGTGGCGTCCGAAGAGGCGACCTCGGGCTCGGTCATGCAGAAGGCGGACCGGATCTCTCCGTTCAGCATCCGGTCCAGATAGCGGCGTTTCTGCTCCGGCGTGCCGAACATGTGGAACACTTCCATATTGCCCGTGTCCGGCGCATTGCAGTTGAACATCTCGGGCGCCCAGTAGAGCCGGCCCATGATCTCCGCGAGCGGCGCATATTCGAGATTGGTGCAGCGCGTGCCCGGCGCGTCCTCGGGCAGCGAGGGCAGGAACATGTTCCAGAGTCCCTCTTCCCTGGCGCGGTCCTTGATGCCGGCGCAGAAGGGCGGCGGGAACACGCCCTGTTCCGTCAGCTCGTGCCATTCCTTGTCGCGCGGCACGATCTCGCGGGCCATGAATCGGGTGAGCTGCTCCTGCAGCTGGCGGACCCTGTCCGAATATCCGAAGTCCATCTCGTCTCGCTTTCCTTGAGCCGCGCCCTCAGCAGCCGTCGCCGTTCAGGCGGCCGCGCGCCGGCGAGACCGGATAGACGCCGAGGATGCGGGTCTCGCGGGAGAAGAAATCGAGCTCCTCCAGCGCCAGCCGGACGGAATGGTCCTCCGGGTGGCCCTCGATATCGGCGTAGAACAGCGTGGCGGTGAAGCTGCCGTCGGTCATGTAGCTTTCGAGCTTGGTCATGTTGACGCCGTTGGTGGCGAAGCCGCCCAACGCCTTGTAAAGCGCGGCCGGCACATTGCGGACCTTGAACAGCAGGGTGGTCGTGACCGGCTCGCCCGGCGGCGGATGCGCGGGCTCGCGGGCCAGCACGATAAAGCGGGTCGTGTTGTGCGCAGCGTCCTCGATATCGGCGCGCAGGATCTGCAGCCCGTAATGTTCGGCGGCAAGCGTGGACGCGATCGCCGCCTCCTCGGGATCGCCGCGCTGCGACACCTCGGCGGCTGCGCCCGCGGTGTCGGCGTGGACGAGCGCGGTGAGGCCGAGTTCGCGGATAAGCCTGCCGCACTGGCCGAGCGCGTGGACATGGCTGCGCACCCGCCGGATCGTCTCCAGGCTGGCGCCCGGCGCGGCGAGAAGCTGGTGGCGCACCATCTCGAAATGCTCCGCGACGATGTGCAGCCCGGTTTCCGGCAACAGCCGGTGGATGTCCGCGACGCGCCCGGCGATGGAGTTCTCGATCGGGATCATCGCGAGCGCCGCCCTGCCGTCTTCAACGGCCGCGAACGCATCCTCGAAAGCCTGGCAGGGAAGCGGCTCCAGCTCCGGATAGGCCCGGCGGCAGGCGAGGTCTGAATAGGCTCCCGGTTCGCCCTGAAAGGCGATCCGGCGGTCGTCGGTGTCGGCGGCCATCGGATGCTTCGGCTTATCGTTGCGGGTCAAGGAGTTCCCGCGCTCGGGCGAGGTCGGCGGGAGTATCGACACCGAGCGGAACGCTGTCAACGACCGCTACGGCGACTCTCATCCCCGCTTCCAGGGCGCGCAGCTGCTCCAGTTTCTCGCGCTGCTCCAGCGGGCTCGGCGGCAGTGCCGTGAAGCGTTCCAGCGCAGCCCGACGCCAGGCGTAGAGGCCGATATGGTGGAACAGGGGCCCGGGGCCCGCCGGGGCCGTTGCGCGCGTGAAATAGAGCGCGCGCCCATCCGCACCGAACACGGCCTTCACGACATTGGGGTTCGTGCGTTCCTCCTCGCGCACGATCCGGGCGGCGACCGTGCCGATATCCACTTCGGGGTCGTCGAGCAGGGCCAGCGCGGCGCGAATGTCTCCCGGCGGTACGGTCGGCAGGTCGCCCTGGAGATTGACCACCCGGCCGAACCGCCGGTCCGGATCGAAATCGTCGAGCGCCGCCCGGATGCGGTCGGAGCCCGACGGCAGGTCCGGCTCGGTCATCGCCGCGTTGCCGCCTGCCGCCTGCACCGCTGCCGCCACTTCCTCTTCGCAACAGGCGACCAGCACCGGCCCGACGCCGGCTTCGGCGGCGCGGTCGAGCACATGGGCGATCAGCGGACGCCCGGCAATGTCGGCAAGCGGCTTGCCGGGCAGGCGCGTCGAAGCCATCCGCGCGGGTATCGCGATGAGCGCCGAACCACTCACCGACAGCGATTTACGCGACGCAACGCCGCATATCCGCTCATTTCAGCCCTCCCTACACTCGGAAACCGACAGAGTACTCCCCGGCACACGCCATGCCGCCGTGCAAGAATGCCCTGGCGTGCGCGGCCGTCAACTGGACGACGAGGCATGGACTTTTACGAGGTCAACAAAATTGCGGGCGGGCTCTTGCTGGCCGGCGTCGTGACCATATTTATCGGCATTTTCGGCAATACTCTGGTCCCGAAACACGATGGCGGACACGGTGCCGAGCCGCATGGAACCGAGATGGCCGCCACCACGCCCGCAGCGCGGAGCCAGCCGGCGGGCCCGGAGCCGGTAGCGGCCATGCTGGCAGAGGCCGACATAGCGCGCGGCCAGTCCATCACCAAGAAATGCACCGCCTGCCACACCTTCGATGAAGGCGGCGCGGCCAAACAGGGGCCGAACCTCTACAACATCGTCGGCGCCGATATCGCGGCCCGCGAAGGCTTCGGATATTCGGACGCTATGGGCGAGCTGTCGGGCGAGTGGACATACGCGAATCTCAACGCCTTCCTCTTCAAACCGAAGGGCTTCGTCAAGGGCACCAAAATGACCTTCGTCGGGCTGAAGAAGGCGCGCGACCGGGCCGATCTTATCGCCTACCTGCGCACGCTTTCCGCCTCGCCCAGGCCCTTGCCGGAGGTTGACGCTTCCGAGCCGGCCAAGGAGGGCGAGGCCGAGCCGAAGGCCGCCCTGCCGGCGCCGCCGGCCCCCGTGCAGGCTGCGGAGCAGGCGACGCCCGCTCCGGGCGCCCCGCCGGAGCCGGAAGGGCAGGCCTGGAGCTTCTCACTGATCGGGACGGCCGCAGCCTCCGAAACGCCGGGGGACCTCGCGGAGCGCCTGGCGGCCGCCGACCTCGAAAAGGGCAAGAAGGTTTCGCGCAAATGCGCGCCCTGCCATACCTTCGACAAGGGCGGCAAGAAGCGCATCGGTCCCAATCTCTGGAATATCGTCGGCGACGAGGTGGGAGTGCGCGAAGGCTTCAAGTATTCCAAGGGGATGATCGCGTTCGGCGGCAAGTGGACCTACGAGCGGCTCGACGCCTATCTCACCAAGCCGCGGAAGGTGGTGAAGGGCGGCAAGATGGCCTTTGTCGGCCTGAAAAAGCCCAAGGACCGCGCGGATGTCATCGCTTTCATGCGGACCATGGCGGACGAACCGCTCCCGCTGCCCTGAGACGCTTTCGGGCGCGCCAGCCAGATGATTCGCGCCTTTCTCGACCGTCTGGGCGACACCGTTCGTCCCGTTCACCGGCGTCATTTCCGCTCCGGCGTGGCGGTTGAACTCAAGGGCGACGAATCGCCGGTCACCCGCTCCGACCGCGAGGCCGAACTGGCGCTGCGCCGGGTGATTGCGGAGGTCTTCCCCGAAGACGGCATTCTGGGCGAGGAATTCGGCTCGGAAAGGCTCGACGCACACCGCGTCTGGGTGCTCGACCCGCTGGACGGCACCCGCTCCTTCGTCAACGGCAAGCCGGTGTTCGGCGTCATGGCGGCACTGCTGGAGGAGGGCCAGCCGATCGCAGGCCTGATCGACATGCCAATCCTGTCCGAGCGCTGGATCGGCATTGCAGGCGAGCCCACGACCTTCAACGGCGCGCCGGTCCGGGCGCGCGACTGCGGGGACCTCTCCGCCGCTTCGCTCAACGCCACCTCGCCGGACATGTTCCCGGACAGCGCGTCGCGGGCGGCGTTCGACCGCCTGTCGGCAGCCTGCGGCCAGCGCCATTTCGGCGGCGACTGCCATCTTTACGGCCTGCTGGCCTGCGGCTGGATCGACCTCGTCGCCGAGGACAGCATGGCGCCTTACGACTATCTGCCCCATGTCGCCATCGTCGAAGGCGCCGGCGGGCGCATCGCGGACTGGCGGGGCCGCCCGCTCGACCTCGAGTCCAACGGCACTGTGCTGGCCGCCGGCACGCCGGAACTCTTCGACCAGGCGCTGGAGCATCTTCGCGACCCGTAGGCCGAATCGCAGACCACCGTCCGCCACGCGCCGCGCCGCTTTCGGGGCAACAAGCATCGGCGTTTGCGATAGCGAGAGGGCTCACCTATAGGTAGGCGCAGGACAAACCAGAATGGGGACACCATGAAAATTCAGGCATTCGCAATGCGGACGCTCGGCGCTGCGCTGGGCATGGGGCTCGCGACATCGGCGATGGCCGCGGAGTGCATCGCACCGGCAAATCCGGGTGGTGGCTGGGACTTTACCTGCCGCACGATCGGCAAGATCATGCACGATATCGGGGCCGTCGATGCGCCGATTCAGGTCACGAACATGGCGGGCGGCGGCGGCGGCCTCGCCTTCAACCATGTGGTGAACGAACGCAATGACGACCCGGACCTGGTCGTCGCCGCGTCGTCGGCCACCGCCACCCGCCTCGCCCAGAACGCCTATGGCGGCATGACCGCCGATCAGGTGAGTTTCCTCGGGGCCATCGGCGCCGATCCCGGCGTCATCGTTGTCGCCAAGGATTCGCCTTACAAGGGCCTGAAGGACCTCATCGATGCGGTGATCGCGGATCCCAAGTCGGTCACCTTCGCGGGCGGATCGGCCGTCGGCGGCTTCGACCATCTGAAGGTTCTGATGGCTTTGGGCCGCGCGGGCTTCAACGACATCACGGCGGTGAAATATATCGGCCTCGACGGCGGCGCGGACGCCATCACCCAGACGATCGGCGGCCACACCCAGGCCATGACGGGCGACATCTCGGAAGTCGTCGGCTTTCTCTCGGCCGGTGAGGTGCGCGTGCTTGCCGTCATGACCGACGAGCGCATTCCGGGCTTCGAGGACATTCCTACCGCCAGGGAGCAAGGCATCGACCTCGTGGCTGTGAACTGGCGCGGCCTCTATGTTCCGAAGGGCATTTCCGAGGCCGACTACGGCAAGTGGTCGAAGGCGCTGGCGGCTGTCGGGGATTCCGCCGAGTGGGCGGCCGCGATGAAGGCCAACGGCCTCGCGCCCTTCAACAAGGTCGGCAAGGACTTCCAGGACTATGTGAACAAGGTCGTCGGGGAAGTCCGCGAACTGTCGCGCCAGATCGGGGTCATAAAATAGCGATGGGCGACCGGGTCTTCGGTCTCCTGATCGCTGTCGTTGCGCTCGGGTACATCCTGAGCGCAACGCAGATCCAGATCGGTTTCCTGTCCGACCCGGTCGGCTCCCGCACCTTTCCCTACATCGTCGGCGGCGTGGCGCTGCTTTGCGCGTTTGCGATCATGGCGCGCCCGGACCCCGATCCGGAATGGCCGGCCTGGCGCTCCCTCGGGCGCATCGGCATCGCTCTGGCGGTTCTCTACCTCTTCGCCATCGCTCTGAGGCCGCTCGGCTTCCTCATTCCGGCAGCGCTCGCCTCTGCGATCCTCGCCTACCAGGTCCGGCCCGTCGTCCGAACTGCGGCTGCGGCGGGTCTCGGCCTGTCGTTCGGCCTGTTCGCCATTCTCAAATACGCACTCGGCCTCGGCCTCGCGCCGTTCGGCAGGATGCTGACGGGTTGACGCGCTCCTCATGGAGCTTCTTGCACATCTGGCGCAAGGTTTCGCCGTTGCGTTGACGCCGACGACCCTGCTGCTGGCCGTCGGCGGCTGCTTCATCGGCACGATCGTCGGCGCGCTGCCGGGCCTCGGGCCGTCCAACGGCGTGGCGATCCTCATTCCGCTCGCGTTCTCGCTGGGGCTCGACGCGACAGAGGCGCTGGTGCTGATGACCTCGGTCTATTACGGCGCCATGTACGGGGGGCGGATCTCCTCGATCCTGCTGAACATACCCGGCGACGAGCCGGCTCTGATGACGACGCTGGACGGCTATCCCATGGCCCGGCAGGGCAGGGCCGGGGATGCGCTGGTGCTCTCCGGCGTGGCGTCCTTCGTGGGTGCGCTGCTCGCGACCGTCGGCCTGATGCTGCTCGCCCCGCTGCTCGCCCGCGTGGCCTATCTGTTCGGGCCGCCGGAATATTTCGCCCTCTACATGCTCGCCTTCTGCACCCTTGGCGGCCTTGCATCGCGCAACCAGGCGAAGTCGGCGCTCGCCGCCGCCATCGGGCTCGGCATCGCCATGATCGGCCTCGACAACCAGACCGGCATTCCGCGCCTCACCTTCGGCGAAATGCACCTCATGGACGGCGTCGATTTCCTCGTTGCCATCGTCGGCCTGTTCGCCGTCGCGGAGGTCTTCATCTACATGGAGAACCATGGGCGCGAGACCGCGCTCGGTGTCGCGCTCGGCCGCATCACGGTGCCGGTGAAGGACATCGTGCGCTGCTCCTGGACGATGCTGCGGGCGACGGGCATCGGCTTCTTCGCAGGCGTGCTGCCCGGCGCGGGCGCCTCGCTCGGCAGCTTCCTCGCCTATATGGCGGAGAAGTCCGCCGCACGCGACAAGGAGTCCTTCGGCAAGGGCAATCCGCGCGGAGTGGCGGCGCCCGAAGCGGGCAACAATGCGGCCGCCGGGGGGGCGCTCGTGCCGATGCTCACCCTCGGGGTGCCGGGTTCGGGCACGACCGCCGTGCTGCTTGCGCTCCTGCTCACGCTCAACATCACGCCGGGGCCGCTGCTGTTCGAGGAGCGGCCGGAAGTGGTCTGGGGCCTTATGGCCGCGTTGCTGATCGCCAACTTCGTGCTGCTCGTCATGAACGTGCCGATGGTGCGCCTGTTCGTGAAGATTCTCTCCGTGCCGCCCTGGTTGCTGCTGCCGGGGATCACCATGGTCTCCTTCTCGGGTATCTACTCGCTTTCCGGCAGCAGCTTCGACCTGATCCTGATGATCGCGTTCGGCCTGCTCGGCTATGCCCTGCGCAAGCTGGACGTGCCGACGGTGCCGATCATTCTCGGGATCCTGCTCGGCAACAACATGGAAGACAGCCTGCGCCGGGCGATGGTCATTTCCGACGGCGACTGGACCTACCTGTTCTCGTCCGGCATCTCCATCGGCCTCTGGGCGGCCGCGGTCGCCGGGTTCATCGCCCCGATGTTCCTGCGCAACCTCCTGAAGCGGCCGGGCGCGGGTTCCGGGTGACATGGCGACGCGGGTCCTGGTTCCCTCCGGCGTGCTCGGCCTCGGTTTCGACCGGGACGCGCTCCGTCGGGCGGCGGCGGACAAGCCGGACATCATCTGCATAGACGGCGGCTCGACCGACAGCGGCCCCTACTATCTCGGCACCGGGACCTCGAAATACGCGGCCGCATCCGTGCGCTCCGAATGGCGGGAGCTGCTCGACGCGCGCGCCGCCGCCGGGTGCCCGCTCGTGCTGGGCTCCGCCGGGACATGCGGCACCGACGGCATGGCGGACCGGATGCTCGAGGCCACGCGCGACATTGCGGAGGACGCGGGGCGCCGCCTGAAGGTGGCGGTGCTGAAGTCGCAGCAGCCGGTCGCGACCGTCCGCAAAGCCCTGAAGGCCGGCAGGCTTGCGCCGCTCGCCGGGACCCCGGAAGCGGGCCTCGGCGAGGAAGACATCGAGCGCTGCACGAACATCGTCGCGCTGGCGGGCGCGGAGCAGGTCGCGGCGGCGCTTCGCACGGGCGCGGACGTGGTGATCGCCGGGCGGGCGACGGACACGGCGGCAATCGCGGCCCTGCCGCTGATGAACGGCGAACATGCAGGCGCGGCCTGGCACGGCGCCAAGATCGGCGAATGCGGCGCGCTCTGCTCGACAAAGCCGATGAGCGGCGTGATCGGCCTCGAATTCGACGGGGCCGGCTGCACCGTCGAGCCTCATGCGGAGGGCGCGCGCTGCACGCCCGAATCCGTCGCGGCGCACATGCTCTACGAGAACGCCGACCCGTTCATCCTTCACGAGCCCGGCGGGCATCTGGACGCGCGGGGCGCGAAATACGACGCGCTCGACGAACGCCGCGTCCGCATCTCCGGCTCCCGCTGGGTCGCCTCGGACGCCTACACGGTGAAGCTGGAGGGAGCGCGGCTCGCCGGCTTCCAGACGACCGCGCTCGCGATCCTGCGCGACGCGCGCTATGTCGCCAACGCGCGGCGCTGGCTCGACCGGCTGGAGGCGTTCCTCGCCGGCGAAATCCCGGTCCGCACCGGCCTGGCGGCGTCCGACTACGCCATCGAGTTCCGGCTGATCGGCGTCGATGCGGCGCTGGGCCCGCTGGAGGCGAAGGCGTCCGACCCGGTCGAGGTGGGCGTGCTCGCCATCGTGACGGCGGCCTCGCAGGAGACGGCGAGCGAGATCGCGCGCCTCGCCAATCCCTTCCTGCTGCACTTCCCGCTGACCGACGAGGAAGACCTGCCCACCTTCGCCTTTCCCTATTCGCCGGCCGAGACCGAGCGCGGCCCGCTCTACGAGTTCGCGCTCAACCACGCGATGCGGCTCGACGACCCGATGGAGGCCTTCCGGCTGGAAGTGGCGGAGGTCGGGTGTGGCCCGTCTCGGTGAGGTCGTGAGAGCGGTCCGGTCCAAGAATGCCGGGCCGTTCATGGTCACCGTCGATGTCTTCTGCGGCACGGAGGCGGCCTTCCAGCGGGTCAATGCGGCGCTCCCGGCGGCGGCGGTCGGGCGGCTCTACGGCGTGGACCCGGAGCGCGTCGGGCGATATGAGCTTCCCGCCATCCGGGTCGTGAAATTCAGCTTCCCCCGCCCGGTGCCGCAGGGCAGCCGCGGCGACCGCGACATGCACGGCGCGCAATGGGCGGTGCTGCTGGCGGAGGCGGAATTCGAGGAGCCCGGCGAAAGCGTCAGATGATTTTCGCCGCCCTGAGAGCGGCGACCTCCCCCGGGCTGTAGCCGAGGCCCGCCAGCACATCGTCCGCATCGGCGCCCATGGCCGGCGCGGGCCGGGCGGGCGGCGGCTCTCCCGTGCGGATGGCCGGGCCGACGGAGCCGACGCGGCGGCCGGACGGATGGTCCACCCAGAGATGGCGCGCGGTTTCGGCGGGGAAGGGCGCATCCATGGCGGCCGCGATGTCGTGCACGGGCGCGACCGGCACCCGGCCCTGCAGGGCTTCCAGCCATTCCGCCGTCGTCTTCGCGGACAGCGCCTCGTCGAGCGCCTCCGTCACCAGCTCCCGGTTGGCGAGGCGGGCGGCGAAGTCCCGGAAGCGCGGGTCGTCCTTCCATTCCGGCCGGCCGAGCGCGTCCGCCAGTTCGCCCCAGAACTTCTCCTTGTTGCACATGACGAACAGCCAGCCGTCGCCCGTGCGGTAGAGTTGCGAGGGCGTGAGGTTCGGGTGCGAGGAGCGCGGCTCGCGGCCCTGGACGATGCCCGCGGTCAGATACCAGCAGGCGAGGTAGCCGAGGTTGGACATGGCCGCGTCGTAGAGCGAGACGTCGAGGTCCCGGCCCGTGCCGGTCGCCCGCGCCGCGAGGATGCCGGCGGTCATGGCGAGCGCGGCCTGCACGCCGGTCGCGAGATCGACCATGGAAAGGCCCATCCGCGCGGGCGGCGCGCCCGGCTCGCCGGTGACCGACAGATAGCCGGCCTCGGCCTGCATCAGATAGTCGTAGCCGGGCCAGGCGGCGCGCGGGCCGTCGCGGCCGTAGGCGGAGAGATGCACGCAGACGATGGCCGGATTGACCGCCTTCAGCGCCTCCCAGGTCAGGCCGAGCTGCGCCGGCCGGTCGCCGCGCAGATTGTTCAGCAGCCCGTCGGCGGAGCGCACGAGGCGGTGCAGCACCTCCCGGCCGGCCTCCTGCTTGAGGTCGAGCGCGATCGACCGCTTGTTGCGGTTGAACGCCTGGAAGAAGAGGCTGTCGCCCTCGGGAAGCGGGTCCTTCGGGTGGCGCACGAAGCGCCCGACATCGCCGCCCTCGGCAATGTTCTCGACCTTGACGACCTCCGCGCCGAGGTCCGCGAGCTGCATCGTGCTGAACGGCCCGGCCCCGTACTGCTCGACCGCAACGATGCGAACCCCCTCCAGCGGCAACATCATGCTTCTCCCCCGACATGGCGCTGCGATGAGGTAGCGCCTCCATCCCGTCCGGTCCAGCGCAACCGGATTGCGGCGGCGGCGGAATCGGCGAAACTGGGCGCCGCCCCTTTCGGAGACATCTGCACATGACCGCACCCAGACTCGGCTACCTGCTGCCCACGCGCGAGCGCATCATGAGCGGCCTGAACGAGACCGGGCCGATGCTGGCGCTGGCGGAGCGCGCCGAGGCGCTCGGCTACGACTCGATCTGGATCGGCGACAGCCTGCTCGCCCGGCCGAGGCACGACCCGCTGACCCTGATGGCGGCGGTGGCGGCGCGCACGCGGCGCGTCGCGGTCGGCACGGCCGTGCTGCTGCCGGCGCTGCGCAACCCGGTCGTGCTGGCGCACCAGGTCGCCACCATCGACCGCATCGCCGAGGGGCGGCTGATCCTGGGCTACGGCATTGCGGGCGACGTGCCCAATATCCGCGCCGAGTTCGCGGCCGCCGGCGTGCCGTTCGAGAAGCGCGTCGGGCGGATGCTGGAGGGGCTCCGCCTCTGCCGCGCGCTCTGGTCCGGCGAGCCGGTGGACTGGGAGGGGCGCTGGCCCGTGAAGGACGGCGTGCTCGGGCCCACCCCGCACAATCCGGGCGGCCCGCCGGTCTGGCTCGGCGCGGGCCATCCGGCGGGCCTCGAGCGCGCCGCCCGGCATTTCGACGGCTGGTTCCCGACCGGCCCCGACGCCGAGGGCTGGGGCGAAAGGTGGCGCACGGTGCAGGCCGCCGCGGCGGCAGCGGGGCGCCCGGCCGGCGCGGTGGCGGGCGCGGTCTATCTGACGATCGCGCTCGACGAGGACGCGGACGCCGGCAATGCGCGCATCGATGCCTATCTGGAGAGCTATTACGGCGCGCCCGCCGCCGTCATCCGCCGCCGCCAGACCGCGTTCGCCGGCCCGCCGGAAGCGGCGGCGGACTGGATCGGCGGCTATGCCGAGCGCGGCGCCAGCCACATCGCGCTCCGCTTCGTCGGCGACCACGAGCGCATGCTGGAGGCCGTCGCCGCCGTGAGGGACCGCATCGGCTGACGGGACCCCCTGCGAAACGTCATGGAATGTCATGAGATGTCATGTTTTGTCATGGGGCCGGTCCCCGCCCCGGCCGTCTGCGCCGGTCCGGGAGCCGTTCGCAAGGCATCGCACCTTCCTTGTCGGCCCGTAGTCCCGGACGCCCCGGTTGCCGGAGGCGCGTCCCTCTCCCGCGCATAATGCGCGCGCGTTTCGCGGCGGCGCGCGTGCGCCCGCGTGCGCGAGGCGGCGGGCGGGACCCCTGCCGGAATGTCATGGAATGTCATGTTGTGTAGCAAAAAATTTTTGGACTTTTTCTGCTCACACGACTGACATGGATCAAGGATATCTCCCGTTTCTTTCCTTGATATACAGTAGGTTATTAGCCATGTCAAGCGGTTCCTGACTGGATATAACGCCGTATAAGAAGAAAGGCACTAATCGACAAAAGTTGCACACAGGTGTGTATCCTGGATTCTCGCTACCAACGATGGGCAGGCAGGACTGTATGGGATCGAGATGGTTATATATGTGCTTGGATAAATCATGCTTATGCGGCGTTTATGCGGTTATCATGCCTGCTCGCCCGTGCAGCGAACGGTGGTGTACTATAATTCGACCTGAAATGCATCATTTATGCCTTATTATGCGGCCTCGATGGAATGGTGCGAGGAGCGGGGAGCAGCGCGGTGGCGGCAGGACCCGAGGGAGAAACGAAGAAACGTCGCAGCGTGAAGGTGACCGATGCCGACTGGGCACGCATTCACGAGGCCGCCAGGGCCGAAGGATTGCCGCATGGCGATTATCTGGTTCACGCCCGTCGCTTCCGGCAGACAGCGACCGATGCCGGCGAGACGGGAATGCCTCCCGAGGTGCTGCGCCGCATGATGCGCATGCTGCGCATGATCGAGCAGGCGGAGAAGCTGCGCCTCGATGATCTGGACGACGGGGCGACATGGCGGAAGCTGGGCGCCGAAGCGGACCTGTGGCTCGACGGCCAGGCATCGTTCGACTGAAGGGAGTGGCAGGGTGGACCGGGCAAGGCCGCGCAGCCTCTACCTCCCGTCGGAGATATGGGAGGCGGGCCGCAAGCGGGCGAGGAAGAACAGGATGAAGATCTCGCGTTTCGGGTGGCTCTGCTGCGGGCGGGCGACCCGGGATGCGGCTTCGGCCCTGCAACCGGCCGGGCATGCGCTTGCACTCTCGGCAGAGGATCAGCAACGCCTCGACACGAACATGCAGAAAATGACTCTGTTCGGGGAGGACACGATTTCTATCGCAGACGGCCGGGAGGTGACCGTTCTGGTGCAGGAAGTCATTCGTTTTCTTCGTCCGTCCGGCGGCAACGAGGACACATGAAGAAGGTGCGCAAACGCAAGCCGGGCACGGGGCACTCGGTCTCCTATACGGACGCTCAGTGGGCCCAGATCAAGGCGTGGGCGAAAGCGGCGGGCATGTCGGCATCGGCCTGGTGGGGCCAATGCGTCACGACCGTCGATTTGTCGGCGCCGGAGAAATCCGCCGCTCTGCCGCTGGTTCTGGATGAGGAGCAGCAGCGCCGCATTTCGCGCATTGCAGCAGAACTGGCCGACGGCGCGCGTGACGAGGTGTCTGCCCGTTTCGGCGTGCTGGCCCGGGAGCTGCTCCGGGAGCGGCTTGAAGCGATGATTCGGGAAGGGCGGCGAGAGGAGGCTCTCGCCAGGCTCCGCTCCGTGTTCGGCGAGGAGCGCGCCGAAGTGATCGCAATCGCCTTTATCCCGGACGAGCCGAAGGAACCCCGGACGCCGGGAAGCCGGAAACAGCAAGAGGCCCGAGACGCGCCCGGCGAGCGACCACAGCAGGGCAAATTGTTTTGATTGAAGCATCGGATGTTGTTCAGTGGCGCATTTCCCTCTGCGCTTGCGCGGCCGAAGGATCGATCCCGGCTTCGGCCAGGCGCCCGGAGTATTTGATCGACAGGTATTGGACGCTGCGGTCGCTGTGACGCACGAGGCCCGATCCCCAGCGGGCTTCCGGGCATGTATCGCCTGTTCCAGGGCATCCAGAACGAAGCTTGCATGGGCGGCTTACCCGCCATCCGACGATCCGGCGTGCGAAGGCATCGATCACGAAGGCCACATAGACGAACCCGGCCCAGGTCGTGACATAGGTGAAGTCCGCCACCCACAGACGATTGGGCCCGGGCGCCCGGAACTGCCGGTTCACCTTGTCGAGCGGGCACGCCGCTCCCTTGTCGCCGACCGTGGTCTTCACCGGCTTGCCCCTGATCGCCCCGGCAAGGCCGAGATCGCGCATCAGCCGCTCGACGGTGCAGCAGGCAACGTCCAGGCCTTCGCGCCGTAGCTGGCGCCAGATCTTGCAGGCGCCATAGACCGAGTAGTTCGTCTCGAAGACGCACTCGATCTCCGCCATCAGTACCAGATCACGCCGGACACGATCCGGCAGCAGCGACGGATCGCGCTGTCTGCCGGCATGAAGCCGGTACGTGGACGGGGCGATCGGCAGAACCTTGCAGATCGGCTCGACCCCATAGGTATCGCGATGCTCGTCGATGAAGGCGATCATCGCTTGAGTGGGCGGTTGAGCTCCGCCTGGGCAAAATAGGGGCTGGCCTTGCGCAGAATCTCGTCCGCCTGGCGCAGCTCGCGAACCTCGCGTTCCAGCGCCTTGACCCGCTCACGATCATCGCTGGTTATGCCCGGCCTGGCGCCGCTGTCTCGTTACAGCCTGACAAACCCACCGCCGTAGCGTCTCGGCCGTGCAGCCGAACTTCGCCGCGATCGAACACATCGCCTCCCACTGCGAGCCATACTCGCCCCTATGCTCGAAAACCAGCCGGACAGCCCGCTCGCGAACCTCCGCCGGATAACGTCTCAAATGCCTTCCCATAAGGGCTCCTCCTTCTCACAAGACGGACCCTCCGAAAAACCCGGGGCGGTTCATTGGCGACCAACACCTACTGTCTGGTTGTTCGGTTGAATTCCAGGACCTATGCAGCGTGTCGGCCAGTTCGGCCAAGATACGGAAAGCGAGACACCAGGTCGGGTAGGCTCATGTCATGCCTGCCGCCGTCCGCCGCATAGAGGACGCCGTCCTGCCGCGCGAGGCCGCCGAAGCGGTTGCCGCGTCCGCGCGGGAAGCGGGCGGCGCGGACCGTGATGCGCTTGCGGCGAAGGTGGACCTGACGGCGCTCGAAGCCGGCATGACTTGGCGCATTGTCGGCCTGGCCGGCGCCACTAACGGCGTGCTCGACCGCCTGCCTCGGTCTGGGGGCCGGCGTCCGAGGGACACTGGCCTGCCTCGTCATCGTATAAGCGAGGGGGCGAACCCCGCCCGATACGCTGTCCTGCTCTATGACTACATGTCGCAGAGGCGATTATTACGCGTCAGACCAAAGCTGTCTTGTAAGCGGGGCGGACGGGGCACCTTCCAACTGAGGTTCTGATCTGAGATTTCACCTCTGCGAAGCAAGCAGGAGGTAAGAGTCTGAATGCAGACCTCAATTTCGACTCTCAGGAGTGTGGAAGTGCTGCCGGCGCCTGGC
>JAJDYL010000217.1 GCA_022825195.1 Alphaproteobacteria bacterium | reverse complement strand
TCGTCGCAAAAACTGCGGCCAGACCGCCCCCAATCCATACCAAACACGACGACGCCTGCCTGAACGACGCGGCAACACTGAACAACGGCTCCAGGAAAGCCAAAACCCAGCCGCAAAAAAATCAGCTCGCCGATCAGGGTAGTATCTGGAAATTATTTCACTGTTTGCGAACAAGCAGGGTCATTCGGTCGGGGGCCGGACGCCGCCGGCGTTGACACTTTGCCTTTTGTGCCCCACTGGAATGCCCGGCCTGTTGGCAAGGACGGAATGATGACGCCGGGACGTCGTTCGACCCCCGAGACCCCCGAGCTCCAGCCGGGGCTGACCACCGGGCCCGGAACGCGCGGCGATGTCCGGCTGGTCGGCCAGCGCTGCGCCGGGTGCGGCGTCCGCGCCTTTCCTCCGCGCCGGCGCTGCGTTTCCTGCTTTTCCGACAGCACCGAGCGGGTGGAACTGAGCCGCGTCGGCAAGGTCGATGCCTTCACCGTCGTTCGCCAGCCGCCGCCCGGCTACCGCGGCCCCGTGCCCTACGTCCTCGGGCAGGTCCTGTTCGACAATGACCTCGTCGCCCTGAGCCATCTGGCCGGCAAGCCGGTCGAAGACTGGCGGCGCGGCGATATCGTGGCGAGCTACGCCTTCGAACTGCCGGTCGGCGCCGACGCCGCGCCTCATCGAACCTTTGCGTTCTATCCTGCCTCCCCGCAGGATCTGGCGGAGGCCTGAAGCTCGGGAGCCCGGAGGGAGACGCATGGGACGCGCATTCGTGATCGGAATCGGCCTGACCGTATTCGGCCGCCACCCGGACCGGAGCGTCGAGGACCTCGCGGCGGAGGCGATCGTCGCCGCCTGCGGCGATGCGGGCGTGGAGTGGCGCCGGGTCGAGCAATTCTACGCCGCGCATGTCAACCAGGGCGTCGCCGCCGGCCAGCGCGTCATCAGGGAAGTCGGGCCTTCCGGTATCCCCGTCCTCAATATCGAAAACTGCTCGGCGGCGGCCTCGACGGCGGTGCGCGAGGCCAGCCTGGCCGTGCGCAGCGGCGAGATGGACCTGGTGGCCGTGTGCGGTTTCGAGAAGATGCAGCACGGCATGCTGCTCAACGTCCATCCCGAGGACAGCCCGGAGGTCGCCACCGGCGCCACGGTATTGCCGATGCGCTTCGCCCTCATGGCGCAGAAACACATGGACCGGTTCGACACCACGCTGGAACAGATGGCGGGCGTCTCGGTGAAGAACAGGGCGCATGCGCGGCACAACGACAAGGCGCAATTCCGCACGGAACTGTCCCTGGAAGACGTGCTGGGGTCGCGCATGATCTGCGACCCGATCACGCTGTTCCAGTGCAGCCCGACGACCGACGGGGCCGCGGCCGCGGTGATCTGCTCGGAGAGCTTCGCGGCCCGGCACGGGAGGGGCCGCGCGGTCGAGCTGCGCGCAAGCGGGCTCGTGTCGGATATCGACGAACAGGCCCACAATGTTTTCGATCTCGAAATGGTCCGCAGCAACGCCGCCGGCGTCTATGAGCGCGCCGGCATCGGCCCCGGCGAACTGGATGTGGTCGAAACCCATGACTGCTTCTCCGTTGCCGAAATCATCGCCTGCGAGAAGCTCGGCCTCTGCCCCGAAGGCGAGGGGGGACCGTTGCTGGAATCGGGCGCGACCCGGCTGGGCGGGCGCATTCCGGTCAATCCGAGCGGCGGCCTGCTGGCCAAGGGCCACCCGCTGGGCGCAACCGGCGTCGGGCAGATCGCCGAAATCGTGACGCAGCTGCGCGGCGAAGCCGGAAAGCGCCAGGTGGAGGGAGCCAGGGTCGGCCTGACCTCGAACATGGGCATGTGGTCGAGCTGCATCCACGTGCTGGGCGTCTGACGGGGGAGGCTCCCGGTCAGATGCGCCGGTCGCGGCCGCGCCAGAAGGACTGGCGCACCTCCCGCCTGAGAATCTTGCCGTAGCCGCTCTTGGGCAGCGAGTCGACGATGCTGGCGGACCGCGGCCGCTTGTCCGGCGGCAGGCGCTCCCTGCACCAGTCCACCAGCGCCTCGCCGTCCAGTTCGCGCCCGCGGCGCGGCACCGCCACGACATGCACCGTCTCGCCCCATTGCTCGCTCGGCACGCCCACCGCCACCGCCTCCAGAAGGTCGGGATGCCGGTAAAGCACGTCCTCGATGTCGCGCGGATACACATTGCTGCCGCCCGTGACGATGACGTCCTTCTTGCGGTCGGTGAGATAGAGGTAGCCGTCCTCGTCGAGCTTCCCGATATCCCCGGTGCGCTGCCACGGTCCCTCGCGCAGCTCTTCCGTCGCTTCCTCATTGTCCAGATATCCGACCATCAGGTGGTCGCCGGCGGTGACGATCTCGCCCTCCGTTCCCGCCGGCTGCAATGCGCCCTCGTCGTCCACGATCCCCACCCGCACGAAGCTGAGCGGGCGGCCGGCGGAAGCCAGCCGGCGGGCCTTCGCCGGGTCGGCTATCGCCTCGGCATGTTCGCGCCGCCCGAGCCGGCTGATGAGTTGCGGGGCCTCCCACTGGCCGTAACCCTGCATGAGAACCGGGCCCCAGCGCTCGAAGGTCTCGCGGATGCGCTCCGCGGCCATCGGGGCGCCGCCGTAGAGCACGGTGTGCAGGCTGCCGGTGTCGAACGACTCCGATCCGGGCAGGTCCAGCATCATCTGGATCATGGTCGGCACGAGGATGGTCGTCGTCACCCGGTCGCGTTCGATCGCCTCATAGACGCGCCTTGCGTCGAACTGCTCCAGGATGCGCTGCGAGGCGCCGCGCACCAGATGCGGGATCACCGCGCACCCCGAGGCGAAGGACAGCGGCGTGGCGTGCAGCAGGACATCGGTTTCGCGCGCATGCCGGAAGGTATCGACCAGGTGGTTGCGGACGACGACCAGCCAGTTCCTCTGGGACAGGAGGACGCCCTTGGGCCGCCCCGTGGTTCCCGAGGTGTAATAGACCGAATGCGGGTGATGCTCCTCGACGGTCCAGGGCGGCGGCGCGGCGGTCTGCCGGCGGATCAGGTCGTCATAGGGCAGGGCCCGGGCGGGCGCGCCGCCGACCGCGATGAAGAACTCGACGTTCGGCAGGCGGTCGCGCAGCGCGTCGACATGGTCTGCGAACCCGGCGCCGAAGATCAGGGCGCGCGCCCCGCAATGGCCGATGCAATGGACATGGTCTTCGGCGGAGCTGCGGGCGTTGAGCAGCGTCCGCACATAGCCGAAGCGCGCGGCCATGAGGTCGGTTTCGACGGTCTCGATGGAATTGCGCTGGAGCGAGGCGATCCGGTCCCCCCGCACGAGCCCGAGCGCGGCAAGCGCGGAGCCCAGCCTGTCGATGCGCTCGCCCAGCTCGTCGAAGCCCACCTTGCGCCGGTCGTCGAACACGGCCGTCCGCTGGCCGAATTGCCGGATCGCGCCGCCGATCAGGACATCGAGATTCACCGCGCCACCCCTCAACACCGCCCCGGTCCGGACACGCCCGCGGCGTCCGTCATGCGCCCGGTCCCCCCTCCGCCTGAACCGGCACCGGCCTGCCCTCCCGGGCGGACTCCAGGGCGGCGAGCGCGAAACGCAGCACCTGCCGGCCTTCGCGCGCGGTCAGCACCGGACGCCCGCCCTCGGACACGGCCTCCAGAAAGTGGCGCGTGGACAGCACGAAGCTCTGCTCCCAGCCGGTCTCCACGTCGCGGAATTCGGTGAGGGCGCCGTCCCGGTACAAGGCGAGCGGCGCCGCGTCGCCCAGGCGCCCGTGGCCGCCGTTCAGCCAGATCACGCCCCTGCTGCCGGTGATCTCCACACGGTCGTCCTGGGCGTAGTGCCGGGTCGCGATTTCGAGCTCCGGCGAATGGACGACCTCCAGGTTGCCGATGCGGTTGCCGGGAAAGCGGAACGACACGATCGAGGGCGCATCCAGCCGCTGGCGGCGGTCCGCCGTTTCGGTCCGGCCGATGAAGGCGTGGACTTCCTCGGGCTCGCCCATGAAATGCCGGGCGAGCGCGAATTTGTGGTGGCCGTCGTCGAACACCAGCGGCCCGCCGCCGGACTGCTCGGGCCGCTGGCGCCAGGCGATGGCGCTCTCCGGCACGTCCCAGGCGGTGGCGCTCCGACCGGGATTGCTCTTGATGCGGATGGACAGCGGCGCGCCGATCGCGCCCTCGGCGATCAGCTTCCGCGCCCGCAGGACCGGGGGGTAGAACAGGAAGTTCTCGAACACCTTGAACGGGCGGCCGGAGGCTTCGGCCGCAGCGACCAGCCGGTCGGCCTCCCCGAGCGAGAGGCACATCGGCTTCTGGAGCGAGACGATCTTGCCGGCATCGATGGCCTTCAGCGCCGTTTCCAGATGCAGGTGGTGGGGCAGCAGGATCTCGACGAGGTCCACCTCCGGACGGGCGAGAAGGGAGTCCGCATGGTCGTCTATGGGGATGCCGTCGAGGCCCCACGCCGCCGCCCGCGCGGACGCGCGCGCCGTATCCACGTCGCAAAGCGCAACGATCCGCGCCAGCGGGCTGGCCAGATATTCGATGGCGTGCAGATCGGAGATGCGGCCTGCGCCCACAATGCCGACTCCGATGGGACCGCTGTGCATCGCTCGTCGGCTCCCCTCTCTGCGAAAGTAGGCCCGATCCGCACCCTCGCGCAACAGACGCGGGCGCCGTCCGGCAGGCTTGCAGGCCATGATCCCCCGGCGCTTCCGCCCCGTTTGCGTTGACATGGCGCGGAGCCATGCGCTTGACTGCCGGGGCGCTCACCGGGAGCGCTGGCATGTCAACCGCACGGGAGAAATTCCATGATTTGGCTCAACAGGCGCGGGCTTCTGGCCGCCGCGGGGGTCGTGCCGGCCCTGGTTCTCGGGGCGCCCGCCTTCGCGCAGGACGGCGATGTCACCCTGACCCACTATTTCACCGGCGAGTTCGGGCTCAAGATATTCAACGAGCAGGTCGCGAAGTTCGAGGCCGCCACCGACTACACGATCAAGAACAGCCCCATCGGCCACGAGGATTTCAAGACCGACATCCTGGTGCGCGCGGCCGGCGACAGCCTGCCGGACGTCTTCAGCTACTGGGCCGGCGCGCGCACGCAGTTCGTCGTCGATTCCGGCAGCCTCCACCCGATCGACGACATGTGGGCCCGGGACGGCCTCGACGATGTCGTCGCCAAGTCGGTGGCCGGCAGCGCCACCATGTACAACGGCAAGCGCTACCTGGTGCCGTTCAACTACCACTATGCGGGCATGTTCTATAACACCCAGGTGCTCGCGGACGCGGGCGTCACCGACATGCCGACGAGCTGGGACGGGTTCCTGGCACTGTGCGAGACGCTGAAGGAGAAGGGCGTGACGCCGATCGCGCTCGGCTCGAAAAACCGCTGGCCCGCCCAGTTCTGGTTCGACTATCTGCTGCTCGGCACCGCCGGCCCCGACTACCGCGCGAGCCTGATGAGCGGCGCCGCCGCCTATGACGACGCCGAGGTCAAGGCCGCCATGGCGATGTGGAAGGAGCTGGCCGACAAGGGCTACTTCGCGCCGAACGCCAACGCCGACTCGTGGACGGATGCGTCGGACAAGGTGGCCCGCGGCGACGCGGCGATGACCCTGATGGGCACCTGGATCACCGGCTACTGGAACGGGCTGGGGCTCGAGGCCGGCAAGGACTACGACTTCTTCCCGTTCCCCTCCATCGCGGACGGCGTCCCCGTGTCGGTGGTGGGGCCCGTGGACGGCCTGGTGATCTCCAATGACGGGGGGAACCGCGCCGGCGCCGAGGCGTTCCTGAGCTACATGATGTCGAACGCCGATGTCCAGGCGAGCTGGACCGGCGCATACGGCGCGCTGTCGGCCAACGTCAACGTCGATCCGGCCAACTACAACGTGGTCATGCAGCGGGTCTCCACCGTCGTGGCCGGGGCCGACAATTTCGCCTTCAACTACGACCTTGCGACGCCGCCGCCGGTGGCGGAGGTCGGGCTCGCCATGTTCTCGCGCTTCATGGACGACCCGAGCCAGGTGGACGACATCCTGGCGCAGGTCGCCGCGGATGCGGCCCAGGCGTTCAAGGAGTAGGCGCGGTCCCGGGCGGACGGGCCGCCGGGCGGCATTCGCCCGGCGGCCCGCCCCCCTTCCGGCATGAGCGGCGGCCGATGGAACGGGAGAACCGTTTCTGGCGGGCGATTCTGCTGGCGCTGCCGCTTGCGGTCTTCGCGGCGTTCGTGATCTGGCCGCTTGCGAGCTCCTTCTACTACAGCTTCACCGACTGGAACGGCTTCGATCCCGACTACGACTATGTCGGCTTCGACAACTTCGCCAAGATCTACACCGACAAGCTGTTCCTCAATGCCGCGGTCAACACGGCGCTGTGGATCGCCGCGGCGATCGCGGTGCCGACCGCATGCGGGCTTGCGCTCGCGCTCCTGATCGACAGCCGCATTCCCGGCGGGCCGGTGTTCAAGTCGATCTTCTACCTTCCGATCTGCCTCTCGGCCGTCGTCGTCGGGCAGATCTGGATATGGATCTACCAGCCGGACTGGGGGCTGCTGAACACCGTGGTGGAGGCGGTGAGCGGCGAGCGGTTCAACTATGCGTGGCTGGCGAAGCCGGACAGCGCCTTGTGGTCGGTGATCCTCGCCTGGTCGTGGCAGCAGACCGGGCTGTCGATGGTGATCTTCCTGGCGGGTCTGACCACCATCCCCGAGGAGCTGCTGGAGGTGTGCGAGATCGAGGGCGCGCGCGCCCTGCAGCGCATCCGCCTGGTGGTCATCCCGCTGCTCGCCCCGGCCACCGTGGTGGTGATCGCGCTGAATATCATCAACTCGCTCAAGGGGTTCGACATCCTCTACACCATGACCGGCGGCGGGCCGTTCAACAGTTCCGACACGCTGGCTATGCACATGTACAACGAGTCGTTCAAGAAATACCTGATGGGCTATGGCAGCGCCATTTCGGTGGTCCTGTTCCTGATCGCGCTGACCATCATCCGCCTCTACTTCCGCCAGTTGCGCAAGGTCGACGAGCTCCATGGCTGACATGGCGGCCGTCCCGGAGGCGCGGAGGCGGTTCAGCCCGTGGCCCGCGGTGGGCTTCATCGTGCTCGCGGTCCTGGCGGTGCTGTTCCTGGCGCCCACCGCCGGCGTGCTGCTGTCCTCGATCAAGACCACCCGCGATATTGCGCTGGGCGCGTTGTGGACGGTCCCGTCCGAGCTCTACTGGGGCAATTTCGCCGAGGTGCTGGGCAATCCGGCCGTGCACCGCTACTTCGCCAACACGCTTCTCGTCACCGCTCCTGCGACGGCGGTCTCGATCGCGCTGGGGTCGCTGGCCGGCTATGTGTTCGCCAAGCTGCCGTTCCGCGGCAGCAACCTGCTTTTTCTCGTCGTCGTCTCCGGCATGTTCTTCCCGCCGCAGGCGATCCTGATCCCGCTGTTCCGGCTCTTCAACGCCGTGGACCTGATCGACACGCTGTACCCCATCGTCATCATCCACATCGCGATGGGCATCCCCATCTGCACGCTGCTGATGCGCAATTTCTTCGCCGCCGTCCCGACGGCGCTGCGCGAGGCGGCCATCCTGGAAGGCGCGAACGAGTGGCAGGTGCTGACCCGGGTGGCGCTGCCGCTCAGCCTGCCGGCGCTGGCGGTGCTGGCGGTGCTCCAGTTCACCTGGATCTGGAACGACTTCCTGTGGCCGCTCATCTTCACCCAGTCCGACGAGAAGCGGACCATCATGCTGGGGATCGTGAACCTGAAGGGGCAGTATTCGGTGGCCTGGGGGGTGCAGGGGTCGCTGTCGCTGATCGCGAGCCTGCCGACGCTCGTGGTGTTCCTGTTCTTCCAGCGCTACTTCATCAAGGGGATGACAATGGGGGCGGTGAAGGGCTGACGATGGCGCAGCTTGCCCTGCACGGCGTTTCGAAGCGCTTCGGCTCGGTGCTCGCGGTCGACGGCGTCGACCTGGCGGTCGAACACGGCGAGTTCGCGGTTCTGGTCGGCCCCTCCGGGTGCGGCAAGACCACCACGCTGCGGATGATCTCGGGCCTGGAGAGCGCGACCGCCGGGCGCATCCTGATCGGCGGGCGCGACGTGACGAACGTGGCGCCTGCGCGGCGCGGGGTGGCGATGGTGTTCCAGTCCTACGCGCTCTTCCCCCACATGACGGCGGCGCAGAACATCGGCTTCGGGCTGCGGCTGGCCAGGCTCCCCAGGGCCGAGATCGCGCGGCGCGTGGCCGAGGTCGCCGCGACCCTCCAGATCGAGGCGCTGCTCGGGCGCTACCCGCGCGAACTCTCCGGCGGCCAGCGCCAGCGCGTGGCCATCGGGCGGTCCATCATCCGCGATCCGCAGGTCTTTCTGTTCGACGAGCCGCTCTCCAACCTCGACGCCGCGCTCCGGGTGCGGATGCGCCTGGAGATCGCGCGGCTTCGCGACCGTCTCGACGCCACCATGGTCTATGTCACCCACGACCAGACCGAGGCCATGACCCTCGCCGACCGGATCGTGGTGTTCAACCATGGGCGGATCGAGCAGGTCGGCGCGCCGGAGGAGCTCTACGATGCGCCCGCCAACCGGTTCGTGGCCGGTTTCATCGGCGCGCCGGCGATGAACTTCATCCCCGCCGCGATCGAGGCGGCCGAAGGAGGGGAGCCGCGGGTGCGGTTCGGCCCGGCGTCGCTGCCGGCCGGGCGCCGGCACGGTGCGGCGCCGGGGCCGGTCACGCTGGGTATTCGCCCGGAGCACCTGTACATCGCGCCGGCGGCCGAGGCGGATTTCCACGGGCGGGTCGAGATCGTCGAGAAGCTCGGCGCGGAGTCGCTGGCCCATCTCCAGACGGAGTTCGGGGCCGAACCGGTCACGGTCAGGATCGCCCAGCAACCGGCCGTCCGGCCCGGAGACGAGGTTCCGGTCCGCGTGGGACGGGAGCGGTTCCACCTGTTCGCGGAGACGGGGGCCGCCCTGTAGGTCCGGCGGCGGGTGCCGCCATCGGTTCCGATCAACGACCGCCGGTATAACAGCCAAGACCCTGGGACATCTGGGCATAGCTGGTGAGAGGGACCGCGCACATCCGGGTCCAGTCCGCCTTGTCTATGACCGGCCGGTTCATGAGTTCGATCATGTCGTCGAATTTGCCGAGCGCGGCGCAATCCACCGCCTCGGGATCCGCTGCCTTGCGGTGCCGGGGCCAGGCATGGTCGCGGGCGTAACGCCAGAAGCCGGTGTCATATCCGGAGCCGCAGGAATAGTGCCAGCCGACGAACAGCCCGTAACAGAGCATGTTGTCGACGAGGAAGCGGTTGACCACCGGCGCGTCGCGTTCGAGATGCTCCACCGGACGATTGAGGCGCGTGCGGAGGACCATCCCGATCTGCAACTGGGCGGACACGATCGCCGTGGCTTCGAGCGGCTCCATGAAGGCGGCTGCGTTGCCGATGCGGGCCACGGCGCCGTCGTAAATCCGGCGGTGGACGAAATTGGGGAACGGGATGACCGCGCGTTGCTCGAATTCCGGCACGCCGTCGGCCTCCAGGAAGGCGTCGAAATCCGATTCGACTTCGTCAAGGCCGGTCAGGCCGCGGTTGAAGATATATCCGCAGGAGGTGTGCGCGGTCAGCGGAATGACGAAGACCCAGCCGTGCGGACGCGCAACCGCCCGGGTATAGGTATGTTGCAGGACCGGCCCGACCCGCGCGTCCTCGATGACGGGCGGACAGCGGCGGATGACGGCGGTATCGGTGGGGATGAAGGAAATGTCGATATGCCGGTCGGGATCGAGTTCGCCCGGGAACCCGCGGGCATCGAAAACCAGGTCGTAGCGTTCCGGCGGCAGGCCTTCGAATTCCACCTGCGCGCCGCCCTCCACCCTGGCGATGTCGAGCACTTTCGCGTCGATGTGGCGCGCGCGCGTGCTCTCCTGCAGCAGTTCCGCCATCAGGTCGGCGGAAAGGTGGTAGGCGTAGGACACCTGTTGCGGCGTGAAATAGTGGGTGAAGTCCCGGTTCCGCCGGCCCCATCCCTCGAACGCAACCCCGTATTTGCGCGTTCCCTTCAGGCGCTTCTGGACGGTTTCGTGCGGCAGGTCCGTCAGCTCCTGCAATTGCCGGACCAGGCTCGGCCAACTGCCTTCGCCCACGCCGATGACCGGAATGCGCGAGTCGTATATGTGGTGCAGTTCGTGGTCGCGGTCGGGGTGAAGGCGCGAGACGCTGGCGGCCGCCAGCGACCCGGCGGTTCCCCGCCCGACAACCGCGATCTTCCGCAGGGACCGGCTACCCGGCTGTATCATCCCGCATGACTTTCAAGAGCGCCGGTCGATAGTTCCAGCCCGGTATGTCCGGGCAAGCCGTGCGAAGGCCAGGATACCACAATCCCGCTGTCAGCGCCCGTTGCGCCCGCCGCGGGACCGCATCAGCGGACGCGGCGAAGCGCGGTCTGGGAGAATTCGCTTTCGCCCAGATTGTTGCGGAACCGGAAATCGGTCCATTTCAGCACCGTGCTGGCGCCGGTCAGATGGTTCTCCATCGTCTGCTCGCCCGCCCGCCAGTACCGATCCAGATATTGCCGGTAGTCGGCCAGCATGAGCGTCTTCAGGTGCGAGCCCTTGCGGTCGTACAGGTCCATCCTCCAGGTTCGCAACTCTTCCGTATCCTGCCAGACGACCTTGCGGCTGTAACCGGAGTCCCGGTCCAGCGGAACCTGCTCGGTCACGGTGCAGGTGAGTGCGCCGCAGGGCTCGTCGCGAAGGTATCTGTAGGTGTATTCGTCCACCTCGGGAGAGCTCATGTCTTCGTAGGAAAACTCGCTGCCCATGAACGACCCGGAACGCCGGGAGGCGTTGATGCGCTTCACCCTCCTGAGCGCCGGCAGGTACAGCCACTGGTCGTCCGGCATGTTGATGCGGGCGTGGGTCAGGAGCGCGGTTCCCTGCACGTCCCGCGGCCGGTCGAACACGAACAGGCTCTTGTCCCCATCCCCCTGCACCTCCAGCACCTTGAAGCGCATCCGGCGCACACTCTCCCGGCCGTGCCGGTCGCGCAGCACCATCGTCAATCCGGCGGTAAAATCCCCGAAGCCGTCATTGCGGGCGCTGGCCTCGCGCGCGATCCTGAGCCCCTTCTCCTCGGGCGTTTCCCCCTGGGCGTGCGAGACCGGCAGGCCGAGGCACGCCAGAAGCAGAACACCGGACAACATGCCCGGGGCGCGGCGGAACGCCTTCTTCCAGCCCCGGCGGGCAACCCGTTTTCCGGCAGTTCTGTCGTCAGCGGACATCTGCATGGGCCGCGTACCGGACATGCCGCATTGTAGCCCTGTTCCGCCGGGAAGGTGGCCTGCCGCGCTTGCGGGAGAGGTTCGTTCGCAGCGGACGGGTCTTCGGGCGAGGGACAGGCGGCGGCCCGGCCTGCATCGCGCTCCCGGGAAGGCGGGGCGGCCGCCGCATTCCGGCGCCGCGAAGCTGCCGTTCAGGGCCCCGGGATTTGACATTGCACCATGGCCATATTACTTTTTCTCATGCGTCTATTGGCGCTGTTCGTGACGTGGAGCAAAGGAGATTGCCATGAGAAGTGGCGATGAAATGCTTCAGCAGATCGTCGAGAAGTCTGCCCTGGACCCGGATTTCAGGCAACAGCTTCTCGCAGATCCGAAGACGACCATCAGTCAGGAATTGGGCATCACAATTCCGGATTCGATGACCATCAAGGTCCATGAGAGCGACATGCAGACAGTGCATCTCGCCCTGCCGCCGGACCCGAATATCACCGAAGAGCAGCTCGAAGCCATCTCTGCCGGCCTCTGCTGCTGCTGGTGAACTGGAGGGCCGGCGACTGGCCGGCAAGGATGTGTGTGCCGATCCGGTTCCGCATCCGCGCATGTTTTGGGGGCCCCCCGTACCGATCGGTGGCGGGGGGTTTGCGCGTCGGGCGGGAGGCGGGTGCGGGCGATGCTGCGGGAGGCACCGGATCGCCGCGCCTCGGGCGTGACATCGAGGCTCCGCCCATGCGTCCGTTTCAACCCGAACGGTTCCCGGTCCGGTCCGGGACCGCCCCGGACAGCACCATGAATACATAGGCTTTGGCCTTCCGAAGCCGGTTTCCCGATATGACCAGCTTTATGTGGTGGATGCCGCGCAGCATCACATAGCGCCCGGACTTCGCAAACAGCATTGCGGGTTTGGAAACCCAGTCGGCAAGGGCCGCGAGTTTTTCCGGAACGACGATGTCCTCGTGGCTCAGGGCTTCGAGAAACGGGTCCCAGTCGGTCAGCCCGTCGAGCCAGTAACGCGAGTCTTTCGTATATCTCTGCTTCACAATGAGGGTAAGGCCGAGCGCCGGACCGATACCCTCTTCCAACACGTCGATATTCGCCCCGCTCCTGACAATGTTCGCGCGTTCCCTGAAGCGGGACATCACGGATTCGACAGCGGAGATCTCGCCCGGCCAGCCCGTGCGTTCGAGATAGGAGCATATTTCCCGCTGCGACTTGAAGCCCATGATTGCCAGCCGGATCGACCTCGAGCGGGACGGGAACACGCCGAACGAATCCATGCGTGTATCTTCCGGCTGCGCCAGGTAGGCGCGTTCGACAGTCTCCCGCTCCGTCCGGGTCGGCTCCCAGCCAATGCAGGACATGAGCGCGTCGAGCACCATGCCGACATCGTCCGCCTGGCCGCCGGCGCCGACGATCGGGCGTTCGCCGGGTCTCAGGAACATTCCCGGAAGCGAAGGTGCGCCGTCCTGCGCCGGGCCGATATCGTATTCCAGCATCAGCTTGCGGCCGACAATCTCACGCAGCGGCGAGTCCGCGGCTTCCATCTGCTCGAACAGCCGCGCAACCGCTTTCGCGGTCTCGTCCGCCCCGTCGGCCCGTGCGCGCTCCAGGAAGAACGCCGCCGCCCTCGTTCCGCTTGCCAGCGAGACGCCGAAATCCGCCTTCGGCCCCGGTTCGTGCAGGGGCAATTCGAAGCCGAAGGGAAGGGCGCCCATCGTGACGGGAAGTTTGCCGGCGCATTCGAGGATGAGGTCCCATTCCGGACCCCCGACAAGGACCGGCGAAATCCTGTTTCGGAAATGCCCGAGCAAATCGCCCATGGTGCCGCCTTCCCGGGCGAGACGGTCCTGGGTGAGCGCGACGGCCTCGTCGATATCCATAATGTCTCCTCAGGCGATTACAGGAGCAGGATTCAAATCGGCTTCGGCCAGAGGCCGCTTGCGCCAGCCCATGCTGACAGGCACGTCATACAGGCGCCCCGGCGCGAACCTCGCCCAGAAATGGCGCATGCCCGGCACGATGACCCGCGCCACAGGCATGCCGATGTCGGGCCGGGTCTGATCCAGCACCAGGAATTCCATGCCGCCCGCTTCGACGAGCGCGCGGCAATGCTCCACATCCTCGCGCGTGTCCGCCGATTCGACCGCCGGATACCGGGAGACCCCGCGGGCCGGCAGGTCCGCCGCCGGAGCCAGCCAGGAACAGTCGGCGAGTCGGGCGGTCTTCCACCACCGGAGCGCCAGCGGATCGTCGATTGTGGGCTGGCCGCTCCCCTTCCCGGGATGCGGCAGCCAGGTAAGGCACTGGTTCAACTCGCAAATTGCACGCAGCGCCGCGACGCGCGGATCGGCGTGGGCGCCCGCGCCGTAGATGATGTCCTCCGTCGGCGCATCCGGTCTGCGCGAGAGCGCAACGAAGGCGGGAATGCCGAGATCGGAGGTAATGTCGAGCATCCACAATTCCCGCTCGTAGCGGGAGTACCGCTCCGGGGCCGATGCCAGATATTCGTCGTCGAAGCCCGAGAGATCGACCGCCGGAGCCTGCAGCCGGTTATACCACCAGATGGCGAAGGCATCGCGCTCGGCCAGTTCGTAGAAACCCTGCAGGACCGCTTCTTCCAGAGTGTTGCCGGCCGCGCAGCCATTGGAGTCGGCGATCGGATCCGCCGGGCCGCGCAGCTCGGCAGGCATGCTGTAGAGCATCGACGTCGGCAGATAGCGATGGCGCCGCTGCGTCAGCGACCATACCGGGGTCCAGTCGATTTCGGCGCCGGGGTCCAGACGGGGCGGGACGACATTGTAGGGATGGCCCTTGGCATTGATGCCTTCCGCGTTGTCGAGCTGGCTATCGCTGAACAACTGCACGTCGTTGGGGTGGATCGCCGCTTCGTCCGTGGCGAAGTCGATGAAACGCCTGCGGATGCGGATCTCGTCTCCGGCCCAGGCGCCCGAATGGCGTTCGAGCGCCTCGCAGAGCGCGCTGGCTTCGGATTGCTCCCGCGTGCTGCCCTTGCCGGCGCTCTTGCTGCGCAGGCTGCGCCTGAGCGAGCTCAGGCTCCGGCCCTGCATCCCGGGATTGCTTCCGGCCCAATAGACGTGCAGCCAGGAATCGCTTTCGTCGGTCGTGCGCCTGAGCCAGGTCACGACACCGCTGACCGGGCTCACCAGGTGGCGGTATTTCGCCAGGGTGGCCTCCGGCGCCACGATGCGCGCGCCGCCGCTGCCGCGATGGGCCTTGGGACTCGCCTTCAGGGACACCGGAACCGGCGGCCGGTCCGGCCGGTACAGCGCTTCGTCGCCGCAGGCCGGGCATTGCGGCCGGCGCATGACCCGATGCTGCGAACTTGCAAATGAGCCGGTATTCATCGCCACCGCGTGGTCGTGAATCGGGGCCGCTTCGCCCAGCACCAGCCATTTGACGATCTCGGCCGAGATCAGCCCGTGCAGCGCTTCCAACACGGCGGGCTCGGCCGCAAACGGCTTGAACGCCGCCTCCTCGCCGGCAGAGTTCCGCAGGAAATTGTGGACCTCCTTGTGGCAGCGCAGGCGGTAAGCGAGGCAGTTCCAACAGGCGCCTTGCCTGTCTGCGCGAAAGACGGGGCCGAAGAGCGCCTCCAGGCCGTGCGGCCGCGCCAGCATCCACGGCGCTCCCGCCTCCAGCCGGCGCCGGTTCACCTCCGCGAGGCGCGCCTCGAGAAAGTCGCCGCACACGATGACGGTGAGTTCGGGCTCGCCGGTTCCGACCCGGACGCCGCTCTCTTCCAGGAGCCGGATCAGCCGGCCGTCGCCGCCTTCGACCGCAATGCGCGATTCCGACAGCCTTTGCTCGACCCAGCGGGGCGAAGCGCCGAGCGATGACCAGTAAGCCGCCCGGCGCCGGTCCATGCCGTGATCGGCCGAAACGACATAGCCCCTGGCGGAGAGCGAAACGACCGCCGCGAGGACATCGGCAGCGGTATGGGCGCCCGCAAGCGCCTCGACGATCTCGTCCTGCGGGCGGCGGCCGTCGAGCAGCGGCAGCAGATCGCAATAGAGCCTGCCGTGCAGCAGGGTATTGAACGATTCGGAAACCAGCAGCGCCTGCCGTTCGCCGACTTCGTGGAACTCCAGGTGGGGGGCAAGTGCGGGGCGCTTGACGAGGCCCCGGTCCGCAAGGGTCGTTCTGAGCAGTATCCCGCGCCGGGGATTCGTGTCCGTCTGCGCCGACATCCGGGACTTCCCGGCCGGATCCGCCTCCGGCCCCTTCATGCACGCGAACGAAGCGTATCGATCTGCGCGGCGGCCGCGGATGCGGTTTCGGCGACCGCCGAGGTCAGCGCATCGAAATCCTCCCGGCCGCAGGCGTTCGCGACCAGGGCCCTGACCTTCGGCCCCGCCGCCGCCATGTCGAACCCTTCCTCGCCGACGAGGCGCGTGACGCCCTGCAAATCCCGCCACAGGGCCGCAGCCTGCGCCAGCGGCCCGGCGCCGGCGGCCTCGAACACCGCCGCCGCAGTCGGAGCCGGATCGTCGAGGTCCGCTGCGGCCTCCGTCAATTGCAGGAGGCGCGCGGCCCGCTCGACATCGGCCAGCCCGCCGCGCATACGGGCGTATGCGGACACGCCCGTTCCGGCTCCGTCTTCCGCCGGCTCGCGCAACCGGGCGATCAGGGCTTCGTTCGCGCCGCATTCGGCCAGAACCCGGCGCCGCGCCTCGGCGAAGCGGCGGCCGATTTCGGAATCGCCGCATTCGAACATGCAGCGCGCCCTGGTGAGGACGGGGATTTCGCCGGCGGCGGAAGTCCCGCAGCGGTCCGCGAGTCCGGAAAGCGGCAGCGCAGGAAGGGAATCGGAACCGGGCGGGATCGGGGAGAACAGCAGGCTGTCCTGGGCCAGGCCGGTCAGCGCCCTCCGGAACTGCCGGCACAGACGTTCGCTTTCGCCGGAGTTCGCGCTTTCGTTGACGAACAGCATGTCGATCGCAACGCCCGGATAGACGTCCCGGCTGGCGAGATCGCCCAGGAATACGGCGCCGACCCCGCCGCCGCGCAACGGTCCGGCCCGGTCCGCAAAATCCGCGACCACGGCGTCGAGCACGGTCGAAACCGATGCGTCGGCAAGATTGGACAGCGCCGTCCCCGCCTCACCCGGCGACAGGTTTCCGCGTACGACATGCATACCGATCTGAAACGCCTTGTCGTTCGACCAGTTTCGCACGATCTCGGCGGTTTCCCGCGCGTCGGCCGTCGGCAATTCGGCAATCAGCTCCTTCATTTCCGGAACGCCCATTTCGTGCGTCCAGTAGAGTCTCGTGAGCCCGCGCCGCGCAATCGTCTCGTATTGCGGGTCCGGCCCGAACCCTTTCGGCAGGTCGAGATCGGTGAACTCCCGGTCCTGCAGATTGTCGAGAAGCTCCGAATTGCGTTCGATCCATGCGGCGAGCCGCGGCGCGGCGCCGAAGATTTCGACGATCGCATCGAAGGCGTCGGGGCGCGCCGCGGAGACCGGACTGTCATAGGCGCTCCAGTCGTCGATCTCCGGATAGAACCGCTCGCGCCACTCGTCCACCAGCGGGTCCATCTTCGCGAACCAGCGCTTCGGCCGCAGCACCAGGTTCATCATGTCGCCGTAGGTTCCCGGCAATTCCGGCGACTCGTCGGACCCGCGGACCTGGAGCAGCGGATAGTGCCGGGCCGCCATTGCATGATGATCCGCATGGCGCTGCATGTTGAAGAACATCCAGTTGCTGAACTTCCAGTCCGCGCTCCAGGAGTGGCGCGGCATCGCCTTTTCCCACCGGCCGTTCGGCAGGCGGACCCGCCGCAGACCGTAATGCTGGAAGTAATTGCTGATCTTCATGGAAAAGACACAGCAGAGGCCGAGGAAAACAAACACCGGAACCGCCCAGATTCCGCCCATCCAGAACACCGCTCCGTACCAGAACGCCAATGCCAGCCCGTAGCGCCAGAACGGATTGCTGTAATGCCACACCGGCAATCTTCGCCGCGCCAGCCGTTCGCCGACAACTTTCCAGGAATTGGTGATGTTGCTGACAATTTCCCTGGGGAAATACTTCCAAAAACTTTCGCCCTTGGGTGCCGATCCCACATCGTGCGGCGTACCCACCATGGCGTGGTGAATATAGATATGCTCCGTTGCATATTGCGGGTAGGAAGCGGAGGAGAGCAGGAATTCCCCCAGCCGCCGCTCCCAGGTGGAACGCCGGTGGACCAGTTCGTGGCCGACCACGAATACGGCCTGCGCTTCCATGGTCAGGATAATCGCCAGAAGTACGTCTTCCCAGATTGCGAACTGACCGGAGACGAGGATTTGCCACATGCCGAAAATGAGCGTCGGCGGCCACAAAACCGCCCAGGTCCAGACCGGGAGATTATGCCAGAGCAGGCGGCGCTCCGATGTCTTCGCCGGGTCCATATTGCGGCCGTCGCGCCCGAGCGCCCGGTCGAGCGGCCCCGCGACGCTCATGAAGAGAAGCGGCGGCAACAACCACCAGCCGCCATGGACGGCGGCGATCAGAATCAGCGGGAAAACACCCAGTGGCAGATAATGCGGAAGGGCGCTCAGGACCGACGGTTCGATCCGGCGGGAAATGTCAGCTTTGCCCGGGCCTGGGCCAACACTTGCGGGGGCGTCTTGCGGCATGGCGGCGTCCCTGATCTATCAGGGGTCCCTTGCATCCGGATTCAAGATACCATTGACCGAGACGGCCCGCAATTCGCTCAGGGGCTCAGACCGTTGAGGAGGCACTCCAGAGCCTCGATACAAAACGCGGATGTCACGGCTTCGGAGGCGTGTCCTATCTGCCCTACCGTCCCCCACTTCAGGGACTGGTCGCCGAACGCCAGCAGCTCCGGCCAGCTGCCGTCTTCCCGTTGCGAATTCAAGAAGTTTTCCACATGATGTTTCGCATCTATTCTTTCAAGGTCATCGATATTGTAAAGCGCCGATATCGCTTGTGCAGCCTGAAGAATATTGGCGAAATTGCCCTTGTCGTCAAGCAGGTTCAGGATACGGTTGGCAAGGATCGGGCGTAGTTCATCGAGAGCGGGCTGTATGCGAATTACCGCGCGCGCGGTTGCGTAGTAGATTGCAACCGCGTCGGGATACCATTTCGATGAACCCTCGATACGGCCTTCGGCAATCAATCCCTTGAGCCATCGCTGGGCATCCCTCGTTTCCGGGCGATCCCCAAGGTAAGCGATGACATTCGCATTGACCACGGGATCGGCTTCGAGACGAAAGCGGGAGACGACATCGGGCTCGCCCCTGGCCAGAACCCAGGTCATGAAGCGGCCGTCCTCGTCGCGGTTCGCCAGGATTTGCGGGACGTTTCTTTCCAGAAAAATCCAGGGGTGACTCCCAACAACAAGCGAACAGAGGGCGGTACTGTCGAGATCCTGGGGCAGATGGCGGTAATAGCGCCACAGGCCGGGATATTCGATGGTGTCCGCAAGATACGCTTCGGTCGCGGCGCGTATGGCCCCGGCTCGCGCCTCCTGGCAGCGTTCCAGGGCAAGCACGCAGAAGGCGGAAACGAAGGCGGGCCTTTCGAAGTGGCGCGGAATGGCCGGATCGGCCGTATTGAACCGGATGCAGTGCCAGGCCCCGTTTTCGTCCAGCGCGGATTCCAGGAACATGAGGCCGCGGCGGATGCAGTCCCTGCCGGCCTTCGCCAGCGGCTCGGCGGCGGCGCTCTTTCGAGCCCTCTCGGGTTCGGGCGCGGCCGGGCGACGCGGCGGCGCGGGGTCGTGGAGCGTCTTGCGAAGAAACGCGAGCGAGGTTGCGCCGGTTCTGGCTTCTTCCCGTTCGGCCTCGGTGAATTTGCCGGGCGGCGGAAGCACCAGATGCGTCGCGGCGCAGGTTTCCTCATGCACGAAAATCTCGTGGCCTTCCGGCAGCTTCACGCCGAATTCCTCCTCAATCGTCTCTTTCGGCTTCGCGAGAAGGCGGTCGCGAAAACCGCGGTCTTCGCCGGCTCTTGAAACGATACGGTCCGCGGTATCAGGGTGTGTCTTCATCGATGCCGTCCATTGGCCCCGGACCTGCGGCCCGCCCCGTCAGGCGATCTGCCTTTTGACAAGGTCCTTGAATACCCCATCGACCTCCATGAGTTCGGCGAAGGAACCGGTTTCCACGACTTTTCCTGCCTGCAGGACGTAGATGCGGTCGGCCTGTTCCAGTGTGGACAGGCGGTGGGCGATGACGAGCCGGGTGGAGGTCAGTGCGGCCAGGTTCCGCATGATCCTGGCCTGATTTTCGTTGTCCAGCCAGTTGGTCGCCTCGTCGAACAGCATGATTCGCGGGTTGCCGATCACCGAGCGGGCAATGGTGACGCGCTGGCTCTCGCCGCCCGAAAGGACGGCCCCGCTGGTGCCCACCATGGTCATCATGCCCATGGGCATGGCTCTGATTTCGTCTGCGACCGCGGCCGTGCGGACCGCCGCCCACACTTCCTCGCTGGTCGGCCGGTCGCGATGGCTGACCAGATTGTCCCAGAGATCCTGGGGATGGAGGCCGACCGATTGCGGCACCGCGCCGATCTTCCGGCGTATCTGCTTCAGGTTCAGGTGCCTCAGATCGCGCCCGTCGTAATAAACCGCGCCCGCGGTTGGCCGGTCGATCCCGAGCGCGAGCCGGAACAGCGTGCTCTTGCCGGCGCCGGACTCGCCGGCGATGGCGATGAATTCGCCGGGACGGGCGTGAATGGTGACATCGTCGAGGATCAACGGGCCGTCAGGCTCGTAGCGGAAGGAAACGCGGTCGAACAGGACGTCGCCGCCCAGATATTCGACCGGCTCGCCCTCCACCTCGGTTTCGGGAATCGCGGCGAGCAGCGGGCGCATCTGGTCGAACGCCGGCAGCATGCCGGCCATGGCGCCGAAGGATTCACCAAGCCGGGCGACGGCGGACTGGAACGCGATGAAGACGATGTAAACGACCAGGAAGTCGCCGATCGGGAGAGGCCGGTCGCCCGTCGTCATCACGGCGAAGAGCAGTGTCCCGCCGGCAAGAAAGGGAAGCGCGGCGCCGAATGCCCGCGAATGTCCCTCGATCGCGGCCACATCGAGTTCCGCGCGCTTCTGGTCGCGATAGTCCTGCGCCCAGATGGCGAAAGCCGACCCTTCCGCGTTTTCCACACGCAGCTTGGCGATGCCGCCGACGATCTGGAACAGCCGGCCGGCCACGCGGCGGGCGGCGCCGATCATCCGCCCGTAAGGTGAAATCTGGCGCAGCCCGAGGGCTACGGCAATCAGCAGCGAAGCCAGGCTGAAGACGAGGGCGACGGTCCCGAGAGCGGCGTCGTAGAAGAAGATGATCCCGAAAACCGGAAGCAGGAAGACGACCGACAGCAGGCTGTCGGCGACGACACCCTGCAGGCCGTCGCGGAGATTCTGGAATGTCATCCCGGACATGGCCAGGTCGCCGGCCGGATGGCGGTGCAGAATGCCTGGCGGAAGGCGCATGAGGCGGTCCCAGAAGGCCGCTTCGACCCGCGACCCCGAGCGCCCCTCAAGGCGCATGATCGCCGTGGTCTGCAGCAGGTGCAGCAATGCGCCGAGCAGGCCGAACGCCGCCAACGCCACGGCGACGACATAGAGCGCTCCCGGGGTTCCGCCCGCCGCCACCTCATGCGCGACGAATCCGAGCGCCAGCGCCGGCAGCAGCTTGACCAGGCCGCCCAGGAGCCCGGCTGTAAACAGCCGCAGCAGGTCCGGGGCCGCCCCGTGCAGGGCGAGGCCCAGAAGGTCGGCCGGTTTCGCGGTCCCCGGCGGCAGCGGGCGATAAAACATCCAGGCCTCGTCGCCCAGGGACTCGGCGCGGGCCTTCGTCATCCGGACGCTGCGTTTGCTTACCGGGTCGATTTCCCTGTAGCGCCCCGACATTCCCGGCAGCAGCGCTACGGGCTGGCGGTCCTCGGCGCGGAATGCCAGCATGGCGCCGCTGTCGCCGCGCCACCAGTCCCCCTCGTCCTTGAAGCGGACGCGCCGGGCGCGCACGCCCGATGCATCGAGAATGTCAACAAGGCCGACCGGGGAATCGGACGGCCCCGAGCGCGCCGGAATCCTGAAATCGATCCCTTCGCGGCGGCCGATGATTTGCAATGCGTCCGCCAGAGCCGTGTCCCCGGCGCCGGCCTCCCGGCCGACGGGATGGTCATAGATATTGAAAAGCCGCTGCCGGGCGGCCTTTTCCGCCGTGCGGCGGCTGCTTGTCCGCACACGCTCGAGGTTTGCGTCGTCGACCATTGCCAGTCGGCGGTTATGGCGCTCCAGGGAAAACGCAATTGCGTGAAAGAATGCGAGCGCCGGGAGCAGCCTGTTCTGCTGCGCCAGGGTTTCGGTCGATGTGGCCGAGATTGCCGCCTCGTCGAACAGGGCAAACCAGCCGGTCCGCGTCAGCGGTATCGCCGCTTCGTGCAGGCCGCCTGCTTCCCGGAGTTCCGCCGGATCGACAATGCCCATGAACAGGCCCGCGCCGCGCGGCGGTTCGGATATCCAGACCGCACCGCGCCGCACGGACAGCACACAGGGGGCCAGGGTCCGGGTCCGGCCGGGTTCGGCCAGCGCGGTCGGACGCGGAAGGCGGCTTACGAAACGCGAAAGCGTGTCGGTAATGGCGGTCAGCCAGGTGTCCGTCTGCTCCGCCAGTTCCGCCGGACAAGCCCTGGCCAGCAGGGACGCCGGCAGGCGTTTCAGCAGGGTGCCCGGCAATCCCTTGGCGATCAGGCTGAGCGTCGTGCCGTTGCTGCCGTCGTCTTTGTCCGGCGCGACGCCGAGCAGCAGCTGCCCGGCTTCCCGGCGCAGCAGGTGCCGGGGCGCAGCCTGCTCCACACCTTGCCTGAATTCGACCAGGAACAGATGGACCGCACCCCGTTCGACGATCCATACGCTGTCCGGATCGTCGAGCCTGACCGGCAGGTTGCCGGCGCACGGCACGGACACGCCGGAGCGTGCGGCGAGCTCCGCCATCGACGAGTATTCCAGCCCCGTGTCCTGCATCAGCCCGACCTGACCAGCTTGTAGTACGTGCCGTCACGGTCGGCAATCAACTCGTCATGCGTGCCGCGCTGCACTTCGACGCCCTTGTCGAGCACGATGATTTCGTCGCAGTCCCTGACGGCGCTCAGCCGGTGCGCCACGATCAGGCAGGTGACGCCGCGGCGCCGCAGGGCCTCGTCGACCTCTTCCTCCGTCGCGGCATCCAGCGCGCTCGTCGCCTCGTCCAGAATGAGCATCGTCGGATTGCCCACCAGGGCGCGTGCGATTTCCAGCCGTTGCCGCTGGCCGCCGCTGAAGTTTGCCCCGCCTTCCTCCACGAGGGTCGAATATCCCTGCGGCCTGACCAGAATCTCGTCGTGGATCCGGGCGTCTCGCGCCGCGGCGAACACAACTTCGTCGGGAACGGCAGGGTTCCACAGGGTGATGTTGTCGCGCAGCGACGCGGAAAAGAGCACCACCTCCTGGTCCACCATGGAAATGGACTGCCGCAGCACTTCCTCGGGAATCTCGTTCCGCGGGTGGCCGTCGAACAGGATTTCGCCTGACCAGGGCTTGTAGACACCCGAAACCAGGCGAGCCAGGGTCGATTTTCCGGAGCCGCTCGGACCGACCACGGCAACCCGCTGCCCCGGACTGAGCACGAGGTTGAAATTCTCGATCAAGGGCGGCCGGCTCTTGTTGAACCCGAAGGTGATGTTTCGCAGTTCGAGCCGGCCCGTAAGCTGGAGCCGGCCCTTGAACGTGGAGATCGACCCCGATTCCGGATTTCGCCGGTCGAAGGAGGGATCTTCGGCGGCTCCGGAAATGTCGTCGAGCCGCTGCAAGTCGGTTTCGAGCGCCTGGCGTTTGTCGGCGAACTCCAGGAAACGCCCTATGGGCGCCAGGAACATCTCTGCAAGGACATAGAACCCGGCGAGCGTTCCCAGGGTCACTTCCCCGGCCAGGGCCAGGCTTCCCCCGATACCCAGGATCGCCGCGCTGCGGAGCGCGGCAACGACATCCGGAAGCGCGGCGTTGACGGCGCCCAGCTCCGAACAGGCCTGGCGCGCCCGCAGTTCCCGCGCCTGCTGGCCGCTCCAGCGCGAGAAGAACCGGTCGTCCGCCCCTGTCATGCGCAGGTTGTCCGCGTGGCTCAACATCTGCATGCCGAAGCCGATCAGCAACCCCTGTTCGCGCCTCATCGCCTGGGTTTGGACAATCCGGAGCGTGTTGAGAAAATACGCCGCCATGGCGTGCAGCGCGGCGAGCAACAACACGATCGAGGCAAGCAGGACATCGTAGGCCAGCATGGCGACAAGCAGGACCGCGCTCATCGCCATGTCGATGACGAGCACGACGAACCGGTCCGTCAGGTTCTTCGCGACCCTGTCGATGGAGGAGACCCGGTCGGTCAGGTCTCCCACCAGCCTGTGTTCGAAAAACTCCACCGGCAAGCGCAGCAGCCGCGACAATCCCCGGCTGTAGCCGATCACCGAAATCCGGGCTGCGAGCCGCTTCAGGAACCGGTGCTTCAGCAAGGACAGGATATAGACCAGGACGCCGCCGCCGAGCAGGGCCGCCACCAGTCCGCCCCAGGCTCCATGGTTTTCCAGGACGTCGTCCACGAAAACGGTGAGCGATGCGGGAACGATGAGCGTCAGCAACGTCAGCATGAAACCGCAGGCGACCGGACCGGAAAGCACTTTCCAAGACCCGCCGAGCAGGGCATCCAATCGCCTGAAAAGACCGGGCTGCTCGCCGCCGGGGCTGAAATTGGCGCCGCGCCGGAATCTCAAAGCTATCCCGCTGTAATCCCGATTGAAGTCTTCCGCGGAGAGCCTGCGCCGTCCTGTGGATGGATCGTTGAGGTAGAAGTAGCTGTCGTCGAATCCTTCGAGGACGACGAAATGGCTGAATTGCCAGAACAGAATAAGAGGCAATTGAAGCTTTTTCAGTTGGTCGGCGCGCATGCTGAGGCCGCTGCATTCAAGACCGTAATGCCTGGAAGCGCGCAGGATGCTCGCGGCGCTGCTGCCGTCCCGGCTGACCTCGCACTTCTCGCGCAGCTCGGTAAGCGGCACCCGGCGCCCGAAATAGGCCAGTATGCTGCCGAGGCAGGCGGCGCCGCATTCCGATGCGTGCATCTGCAACAGGATCGGCGTGGTTATCCTTCGTTTCGAGAGGTCCGGCGCAGCATTGTCGCTACCCCCCCTGGAGGCGCGTAACGCCATCTTACGGCCGCCTCGTTCGAAACAGTTGGACGGGCGATTGCGCTGCGAGTTCGACGACAATCCGGCATGTCGCGCCGGCAAGGGACGCAGGATCGGGTCCTTCATCGAGCGCGATATCCATGCGGTACACGGAAACCGGCGCAGCCGCCTCAAATGCCGCGAGCCCTTCGGACAAGGGCACGCCGGAAATTCCCGCGACCTCGCCGTCCAGCGCGACGGTTTCCCCGTCCGGCTTGGTCAATTCTATTTCCGCTGCCATCCCGGGTTCGATATGCACGGCGGCGCTGTTCCTGACCCAGACGAATGTTTGTACGGTCCGGTCGCTCGCGGTCCGGTTTTCTCCGGGATCGACAAGGATGCCGTCCAGCGCAACGCTGCGGGTTACATCGCCGACGAACAACCAGATCGCAAGAACGACCAACAACAGGGCGGTAACGGCGACAAGCAGGCGCTCCCGCGGCGTTGAAATGGTCAGCAACCGGTCGAGTTGCTCGCGTTCTTCTTTCGCTTCGGCAACGGTATTTTGAAACGAGCCGAATGGATTATTGAACACGGCCGCGCGCAGCCTCCTCACCGGGATCAAGCGAAGACCAGGAACATCTCATCCGGCTCGAACCAAGAAGTAGGAATCGGTATGCAATCCCGGCCGGGTAAGGTCAAGTCCGCGAAGCGGCAGAAAGCCGGGGTCGAGCAAGTTGCCGCGCCGCCGCGACTCCTCCGCCGGGAATGCCTCCCTCCACGCGGATCATGGCGCGCGCGCCTCCTGCCCGGTCGGACTCCTCCGGTCCAGAGCCGTCAACAGCGCCGGCAGCAGGGTCAGGTCGGCGATGAGCGCGAAACCGATAATCATCGCGGTCAGGACCCCGACCTGCGCGGTAGGAACGAACGGAGAGAAAACGAGTATCAGGAAACCGGCCACCAGCACGACCGTCGTGGTGAACAGCACCCGGCCGGCCGTATCGAAGGCGTAATGCACCGCTTCTTCGGGGCCGTGGCCGTATTCGCGCCGCGCCCGGCGGTATTTGGCGAGGAAATGCACCGTGTCGTCCACGACGATGCCGACCGTCATGGCCACCACCACGGACAGTGAGAGCCCCACCTGCCCGACCGTCAACCCCCAGACGCCGAAGCCCAGTATGGCGGGAACGAGATTGGGGACGATGCTTATCAGGCCGAGCCTGAGCGATCTGAGGGCGAAGAGGAGAATGGCGGATATGGCGAGGAGCACGACCAGTGTGCCGACCACCATGGCGCGGATGTTGCGCTGCCCGATATACGCAAACAGCGCGGCAGGGCCGGTGCTGTTGACTTCGGCAATGTTCGGCGCGTTTTCCTTCAGCCAGGCCTTGGCCCGCGCATTGAGGTCGAGCAGCTCCTGCGACGAAAGCGTCTTCGCCGATATCGTCACCCGCGTGGCCGATCTGGACCTGTCGATCTGGTTGTTCAGGTTCAGGCCCTGCGGAAGCGAGAGCTCATAGAGCAGCAGGTATTGCGCCGCCAGCTCCTTGCTTTCCGGAATTCGGTATGCGGCCGGGTCGTCGCCATGCATGCTCTTGTTGAGTTGCCGAAAGGTATCGGTGATGACCGCCACATGGCGAACGGGCGGCTGCCCGCGGTACCACGCCGCGAAATTCGAAACCTCGGTGAGGAAAAGCGGATCGGTGACACCGCCCTCGGCAGCCGCTTCCAGCGAGTATTCGAGCCCGGTATTGCCGCTCAGACGCTCGTCCATGAAGTCCGTGTCCTGGCGAAACTCGACTCCCTTGTCGAAGAAATGAACCAGGACATCGTTGAGCTCGTTGCGCGGGATGGCCAGAGCCAGTGCGGGCACGATGACCAGCCAGGCCCAGAATATCGCCTTTCGGTGGCGCAGCACGGACTCCGCGACCGCGCTCATTGCCGGTCCGCGGAGCCGGCGCTCCTTCGGCGCGCGAATGGGAAGAAGCGAAAGCAGCGCCGGCAGAAAGGTGACGGACAGGATGAACGAGGCGGCGATGCCCAAAGCGACGAAATTGCCGAGGTCGCGATAGGGCGGCACTTCCGAAAAGTTCATGCTCAGGAAGCCCAGCGCCGTCGTGAGGCTTGCCAGAAACACCGGATGCAGGTTGAGCGCGATGGACCGGACAATGGCTTCATGCCTGGGGTCCCCGGCGCGCAAACGCTGTTGCAAGGCCACAAGCAGATGCACGCAGTTCGCCACGACGATCATCAGCACAATGGTCGGCGCCGGCGAAATGGGCGGGGTGAAGGGCAGACCGATCCACGCGCCGAGGCCCATCGAGGCGAAAATGGAAAAGACGATGACCATGCCGGTCGCCGCCACTCCCGCCCATCCCCGGGTGAGGACGCCAAGCACCACCGCCATCAGCAGAAGGCTTGCGGGCAGGAAGATCATCTGGCTCTCGATCGAGGCCTCCAGGAAGGTCTGGTTGATCATCACTGTGCCGACGATGCGCAGATCCATGCCGGGAAACCGCTTTTCCGCCTCGGCGGCGACCGTCCTGGCGAATCCGGCAACTTCGGCGACGGCTTCCAGAAGGTCTTCCTCAGGCAGTTCAACGGTGACGTTTACGACGCTGACATCGCCGTTCCGGGCCAGAATGCTGCCTGCGATACGCGGGTCCGACAAAGCGATGTCGCGGATTTGCGAGCGGATTTCGGCCCGATCCAGCCGTTGCGGATCGACAAGGTCCCGCACAAACAGGTCATCGCCGTCGGCGGTCGTGTACTGAAAGTTGGCGAGTGAATCGACGCGCCTGGAATAAGGCGTGTTCCAGGCGGCTTTTGTAAGCCAGACAGCCGTCGAGAGAGCGTCCTCGGACGTGGCGTCGCCATCGTCCGGAACGATCAGGAACACAATGTTTTCGTTCTTCCCGTATGTGTTCTCCAGCGCTTCCAGCGCCAGAAGCTGCGGATTGTCGTCGTCGAAAAAGATGCGGTAGTTGGCCGAAAATTCGAGCAGGGCGATGCCGCTTGACGCGACCGCGACCATGACCAGCGTGGCCAGAATGACCAGCCAGCGGGCCGCAAGCACCCGTTCGGCAAATCGCGTCGCAAATTGCCGTCCTGCCATGCCTTGCCTGTCCACGGGGGGCCGCTGCCGCTAGCCGCGGATGCCTCGGGGCGCGCGCTCAGCCGGCAGGAGCATCTTCTCCCGGCCTGAAATCCGACCGCGTCGATGGCGGTCCGATCGGGACCGCGTGCTCCGTGCCCGCTGAATCCAAGTCAATGGGGCGTTCTCGAAAAGGGCCGTGCGAAACCTAAACGATGCCCGGTGTGAACACAATGCGCGTTGCCGAACCGCGCGGACAGGCCAAGCGCTGCACCGGCGGGCCGGCCATCCGGGGTCGTTCATCCAGGTTCGGAAACGACGGCATTCATGGCCCCGTATTTGACGAAGCCGTTTCAGAGGCGGCGCCCCCGGCATAATGAGCGCGCACGGCGTCCCGGCGGCGCCGGTGGCGGGCCAGTTCGGCGTCGCTGGCTGCCATTTGCCGGGCGCGTTCCATGAACTCGCGCTCCGCGCCGGCCAGATCGAAGCCGGTCAGGGCGCCGTCGCTCACGACCTCGCGTCCGGCAACCAGCAGGCTGCGGACATGCCGGGAGGTCCCGCGCGTCAGAATCACGTCGAGCTCGTCTTCGTCGGAGATCAGGTAGTCGTCGCGCATGCCGGCGTAGTCCAGCACGACCAGATCCGCCCGGGCGCCGCGCGCGACCCTGCCGTAGTCGTTGCTGCCGTCGATGCACCGGAAGCCGTCGCGGCAGGCCGCATCGAACAGGCGGCCGGGCGGAAGCGCGTGCTCCAGGCCGGTGCCGTTGTGCAGCCGCCAGGCGAGGCGCAGATCGCGGAAGTAGTCCTGGTCGTCGTCATGCGCGCAGCCGTCGAGGCCGAAACCGAAGCGCAGCCCGTGCTGCATGAAGCGCGCGACGGGAGCCACGCCGGAGCGCATTCTGAGGTTGCTGGAGGTGTTGACGGCCACGGTAACGCCGCGCTCGGCCAGCAGCGCGCACTCGGCATCCGTGAGATGCACCCCGTGGGCCAGGGTCAGCCGGGGCGACAGCAGGCCGATATCGTCGAGGAAGCGGACGATGCCCTGCGGGTAGGCGGCGTCCAGCCACGCGCGCTGGCGCCGGGATTCCAGCAGGTGCATGTGGACGCGGCGGTCGTTTGCCGCGGATGCCTCCGCGATGCGCTCAAGGGTGGTGTCGTGGCACCATTGCGGCCCGATCGGGCCGTACTGGACCTGGAACAGTTCGCTCTCGTGAGCCGCGGCGACGGCCTCGACCTGATCGACCAGACGGAGCGCGGGGCCGCCGTCGGCAATGGCGGCTTCCATATCGGCGCGGTCGGCCGGGGGCAGATAGGGCAGGAGTGCGCGCTGGTCTCCATATACCCACGGATTGCGGTCCCGAACGGGGCACGAGAACGCCACCCTTATGCCGACATCGGCTGCGGCGCGGGCGACCCCGGCGGCTTCGAATTCCAGATTGTCCGCGACCAGCGAGTTATGGCAGTGCACGGTCGCCCCGATGCCTGCAAGCGCCATGCGGCCGAACGCGACGGCTGCCTCCAGCCGGGGGTCGATCGTCGCCCGCGAGAAGGAAGCGATCCAGCATTCCAGCGCGTCGTCGGCGCCGCCGAGCGCGGGCGGGCGCACGCCATAGCCGTGGTCGTGGGCGTTGACCATGGCGGGCAGCGCGATGCGTCCGTCGCGGCACGGGCGCCCGGTCTCCCCGACCCCGGCGATGCGGCCGCCCGAAAAGGACAGACGAACATTGCGTGCGGCGGGGAGATGGCCGGGCGCCGGGAGAAGACGCTCCACTTCCAGAGTCCCTGTCATGAATCGCCCCCCCGGTCGAGGCCGGCGCCGAAACAGGCAAGCGCGTTGCGGAGATGGTCGGCCATGGCGTGGCCGGCCACGGTCGGCATGCGGTCGGACGGCGCGATCAGGCAAAGGCGCAGATCGGAAAGACGCTCTCCTTCCAGCGGGACGGCGACGAGACTTCCGTCGGCCAGCTCCTCGGAGAACCCAAGCCGCGTATAGAACGAAATCCCCACGCCGCGCAGCAGAAGGCGTTTGACCACCGCCTGGGTGTTGGAGACCGCCACCGGCTTGTGCGCCCGCTTGAAGGCCTCCATCTCGTCGCCGACGAAAGGCTGCATCGTGCCGGCGGGGTCCTGGTAGATCAGGCGGCAGGCGCCGCACTCGTGGAGGGTGACGGAAGCGCGCGACGCCAGTTCGTGTTCCGGTCTCATGATGACGCACATCGGACAGGCGATGTCCTCCAGCACGGCTATTCCGCGGCGCCAGGCCGGAGAGAAGGTCAGGCCGAGGTCGGCGGTGCCCTGGGAGACGGCGTGCATGGCCTCGATCGGATCGCAGGCCGTGACGCGAATCTGCACCGCCGGATGCACCGCGACGAACCGGGCTACCGCTTCCGGCAGAAAATGCACGGCCGGGCTGTCCAGCGTGGCGATGGTCACCTCGCCGCTGACAATGCCGCGCAAATTGTCGATATCGCCGCGCAGCCGGGCGAAGTCGTGCAGCGTGTCGCGCGCATGGCGCAGCACCAGCCGGCCGGCGTCCGTCAGCCGCATGCCGTCCGGGCGCCGTTCGAACAGCGGCGCGCCGAGCTGGTCCTCGAGCTTCAGGATCTGCCGATTGACCGCGGAGGCGGAGATGTGAAGCCGTTCGGAGGCGCGGCGGATCGACCCCTCTTCGGCCACCGCCTCGAAGTAGCGCAGCACCGCAGCATGCATTCCGCGTCAGCCTCCATTCCATTCCCATGCGGCCACGACGGGATGGTCCTGCCCGGTGCGGAAGTCCGGACCGAGACCGCCCGGCTGGCCCCAGCCGGTGACGGAATCATCGAAGAACTCCGCGTTGACGGCAACAAAGCCCGCCGACCGCGCCGGCAGATCGTCCTCGTCCCAGATGGCGTCCACCGGACAGACCGACACGCACAGCGCGCAGTTGATGCACTCGTCGGGCTGGATGTAGTACATCCGCCCGCCCTCATAGATGCAGTCCACCGGACAGACCTCGGTGCACACACCGTCCTTGATGTCGATGCAGGGCTCGGCGATGACGTAGGTCATTGGGGGGCGCTCCAGACGTGATGGTTGCCGGAGGTCAGCGCCCGGACCATGCCGGCGCGCGCTTCTCCCGGAACGCCGCGACGCCTTCTTCGGCGTCATGGCTCTGCAGCGCCGCGACGAGGCTCGGCAGGCGGGCATTGCGGGCTTCCGGGACGGTCAGGTGCGCGGTGTCGTTGGCCGAGCGCTTGATCGCCCTCAGGCTGAGGGGCGCACAGGCGAGGATGTCGCGGACCCAGGCGTCGGTCGCGGCGTCCAGTTCGTCGGGGGGCACGACCTCGTTGACCAGGCCCCGCTCCAGCGCCTCGGCGGCGCCGAGGCGCCGGCCGGTCAGCAGCAGGCCCATGGCAAGGCTTCGCGGAAGCCGGCGCGGCAGGGTAATCATGCCGTCGAGCGGCAGCCGCCCGACCCGCGGTTCCGGCAGACCGAACGACGCCGTCTCCGCGGCGACGACAAGGTCGCAGCCGAGCACCATTTCGAAGCCGCCGCCGAGCGCAACACCGTTGACCCTGGCGATGACGGGGACCGACGGACGGCGGCCGAGCGCGATGCCGCCGAAGCCGTGGTCGCCGGTGCGGGCCCAGTAGGCGAGGCCGCCGGGGCCTTCTTCCTTCATGTCGGCGCCCGCGCAGAAGGCGCGGCCTGCGCCGGTGAGGACCGCGCAGCGTATCGCCGGGTCGAGGTCGATGGCGTTCCAGACCTCGTCGAGCGCCGCCTCGGTCGCCGAGTCGACGGCGTTCATCCGCTCCGGCCGGTTCAGCGTCACCCTGGCGACGCCGTCCGATATGTCGAATTCGACGCTCACGCCGCGTCCTCGCCGGCGTGCGCCGGCGCGAGCACCTCGTCGTTATGCTCCCCCAGGGCCGGCGGCGCGCGGCGCACCGCGAACGGCGCCGCCGACATGTCGATGGGCGAGGCCACGAGGCGCACCGGTCCGCCGGCGGTCGGCTCGAGCTCCGCGATCATGCCGTTGCAGGCCGTTTGCGGGTCGTCCAGCGCGTCCGCGAGCGTCATCACCGGGGCGCAGAGTATGTCGACGCCGCCGAGCCGCTCCAGCCAATGCGCCGTGGTGCCGGCGGCGAAGCGGTCCCGGAAAATCGCCTGCAGGTCCGACCGGTGGACCTTCTGCTGTTCGAGGGTCGCATATCTCGGATCGGCGGAAAGGTCGTCGATGCCGAGCGCCGCGCAGATGTCGCGCAAGGGGTGCTGCTTGAACGCGCCGACCATGACCACGGCGCCGTCGCGGGTCTCGAACACGCCGGAGAGCGGCATGGCCGCCCAGTTGAGCTCCTGCCCGCGCATCATCCACACCGCCGCCTCCTGCATCTGCATCGCCAGCATGGAGTTGAAGAGCGACACCGCGATCCGTTGCCCCTCCCCGGTCTTCTCGCGCTGCATAAGCGCCAGCAGGATGCCCTGGACCAGGTGCATGCCGGCCGCGTAGTCGGCTAGAGCCGTCGGATAGACTGTAAGCGGGACCGACGGGTCCGAGCGGCGGTGCATCGCGCCGCTCATGGCCTGGGCGAGCACATCCTGGCCGCCCTTGTGCACATAGGGTCCGTCCAGGCCGAAACCGGTGCCGACCGCATAGATGATTCGAGGGTTGACGCGGCGCAGGTCGTCGTAACCGAAGCCCATGCGCTCCATGACGCCCGGCCGGAAATTGTTCACCGCCACGTCCGAGGTCTCGACCAGCCGCAGCACCGCCGCCCGGTCTTCCTCCGTCTTCAGGTCGAGCGCGACGCTGCGCTTGTTGCGGTTGAGGCTCGCGAAGACCGGATTGTTGCCGCCGTCGGGGTCTTCGCCGATGCTCCAGCGGGAGAGGTCGCCCCAGCCCGCGCGCTCGATCTTGATGACGTCGGCGCCGTAGTCGCCCAGCATCTGCGTGCAGCAGGGGCCCATCATCACCTGGGTGAAGTCGAGCACCCGGACGCCTTCGAGCGGAAGCGGAAGGGCGCTGCGCTCCATCACGCGGCCTCCGTCACGAGGGCGTTGCCGGCGGGCAGGTCGCCGGGGTCCGCGCCCTGGGCGCGCATCTGCCTCTGGATGGCGCGCACGTCCGCATTGCGAACCAGCGTGCCGCCGTCCAGCGCCTGCGCGGCGGCGATGCCGGCCGCCTCGCCCATGGCCATGCAAGGCGGAATCTCCCGGCTGACTTTCTGGGCCTGCGGCGTCGCGGAGTAGTGGCGGCCGGCCACGAGAACCTGCTCCACGCCCAGCGGCAGCAGGGCGCGGTAGGGGGTGTAGTAGTCCCGGCCGCGGCAGACGGTGTCGTGAAAATGCACGCGGTCCATCACGTCGCGCCTGGTGACCACATACTCGCCTTCGAGCAGGCGGGTCTGGCGCACCCCGGTCTGGGGCGCGAAATCGACGACATAGGCGCGCTCGAAGCCCGGAATGTGCGTGCGCGCAAACTCCAGCAAGGCCTGCATGCGCCGCCGGCCCTCGAACTCCGCGGCCGTCAGGTCGGCCACCTTCATGCCGTCGAAGCCGGTCATGTGCGGGCAATTGCACCAGACCACGCCGGGCAGCGGCGTCTTCAGCCACCAATATTGCCAGCAGCCGCCGATCAGGCTCTTGGCCTGCTTGTCGAGCTCCGCGAAGCGTTCCGGCTCCTCGAACTGGAAGCGCTCGGCCGTGTCCGTATCGACGCCGCCCATGCGCGACACCGTGGTGACGATGAAGGAGCCATCGACGAAGGGGGCGCCGGCGCTCGCCGCGACATCGAGGTCGCCGGTGGCGTCGATGACCACCTCCGCGCGGATGGCCTGCGGCCCTTCCTTGGTCTCGACGATCACGCCTGCAGCCCGCCCGTCCTCGACGATGGTGGACTGGAACCAGCTGTGCAGGCGCAGCTCGACGCCGGCCTCGCGCACCATGTCGAGGGAGGCCTGCTTGAAGCCGTCCGGGTCGAAGGCCGCGGCGAAGATGACGGGGTGAGGCTTGGTGCGGGTATGGAAGTCGAACACGCCCCACCGGGACCATTTCCGCCAGAGCGCCTCTGTTGCCCGGACGGCGGGGTCGCGGTCGGCCTCCGGCGGATAGACGCACAGGCCCCTGGCGTGCATGCGCTCGATCATCTCCATCGCCAGGCCGCGCACCGAGATCTCCAGGTCGTTGTGCATGTCGTCCAGCACAAGAACCATGCCGCCGGAGGCGAGGCCGCCGAGATAGGGGTAGCGCTCGACCAGTACCGTCGGCGCGCCGTTGCGCGCGGCGGACACCGCGGCCGCGACGCCCGCCGGTCCGCCGCCCACGACCGCCACCCCGGCGGCGGCAACGACCGGCACGTCGGACCCGGCCCGGGTCACCTTGTCTGGAAGTGGCATGTGCTTGTCTCCATCGTCTGTTCGATGTCGGGCGCCGGATACCGGGCCGGCGCGGCTTCGGCCGTCGGGCTCAGAAGACCGCGCCGGGCTTCCATTTGAGGATCCGCCGTTCGAGGAGGGTCGTCGTCACGAAGAACGCCACCGCGAGGCCTGCTCCAAGAATCACCGTGGCGTAGAGCAGCGGGGCGCGGAAGTTGTAGGTGGCCTCGATGATGAGGGACCCGAGGCCGTAATTGGAGCCGATCCACTCGCCGACGATGGCGCCGATGACGCAGGTGGTCGATGCGATCTTCAACGCCGCGAAGAGGAACGGCAGCGAGCTTTGCAGCCTGATCTTCCACAGGATTTCCCGGTCGCTGGCCGACAGCACCCGCATCAGCTCCAGCATCTGCGGGCTCACCGCCTTCAGGCCGCGCACCATGTTGACGAGGGTGGGGAAGAAGCAGATGAGCGCGGCGATGACGATCTTCGGCGCATAGCCGTTGCCCAGCATCAGCATCAGGATCGGCGCAATCGCGATGATCGGGATGGTGTTGATGAACACCGCGATCGGGTAGAAGGCGCGCTCCGCGAGCCGGTTGTGGACGAACCACACCGCCAGCACCACCGCGATGGAATTGCCGAGCGCGAACCCGGCCATCGCTTCGAGCAGGGTCGGCCAGAAGTTGATCCAGAGGACCTCGCCCTGTTCGAAGAATACCCGGAGGACCTGGACCGGACTCGGCGCGATGTAGCCCGGCACGCCGAAGCCGCTGACGATGAGTTGCCAGAGCGCCAGCATCCCGGCGGCGGCAATGACCGGCGGGGCATGACGGAACCGCCGGACGGCCGGGGACCGGGCGCGCGCTTCCCGGGCGATTCCGCGGGCGCCCCCGCCGTCATCGGCCGTCGCCGTCCCGGCGCCCTTGCCGCCGAGGCTCGCCGCGGTCACCGCGCCTCCTCCAGCAGGCTGCGCAGATGTGCGGTGACCTGCACGAACTCAAGCGTGTCGCGCATGGCGAGCGCCCTCGGTTCGGCGAAACCGATGCTCACATATTCGCGGACCCGGCCGGGCTGGGCCGACAGTACGAGGCACTTCTGGCCGAGAAACGCCGCCTCGGGCACCGAGTGGGTGACGAACATGATCGTGGTGCCGGTCTCGCGCCAGATGCGCAGCAGTTCCTCGTTGAGCTTGTCGCGGGTGATCTCGTCGAGCGCGCCGAAGGGCTCGTCCATCAAAAGCACGCGCGGCCGGTGGACCAGCGCCCGCGCGATGGACACCCGCTGGCGCATGCCGCCCGACAATTCGTGCGGCAGGGCGTTCTCGCGCCCGTCCAGGCCGACGAGCGCCAGCAGCGCTTCAGGTTCGGCGTGCTGCTCGACGACGCCGCTCTTCCGGCCGACCTCCAGCGGCAGGCGGACATTGTCGATGGCGCTGCGCCAGGGCAGAAGCGTCGCGTCCTGGAAGACGAAGGCGAAGTCGCGCGCCCGGCGGGCCTGCTCCGGCGTGCGGCCGAAGACGCTGATGGCGCCGCCCCCGACCGGAACCAGGTCCGCAATGGCGCGCAGCAATGTCGACTTGCCGCATCCCGACGGCCCCAGCATGGTGACGAAGCCGCCCTCCGGCACTTCGAAGCCGACCCTGTCCAGCGCGGTGATGCTGCCGGCGTCTCCATCGAAACGGACCGACAGCTCGCGCACGGAGATTGCCGCGGCGACGGAGGCCTCGGCTTCCGCCGCCGCAGCGGCAGCGGCCGTCATCCAATCTGCTTCCGCAGCGCTTCCGTGGCCGCCAGGATATCGGCGGTCATGACATCGTCCACGGTGGGCGTGTCCCCCTTGAACTGCTTGAGACTCGCATAGGTGTCGATCTGCGCCTGCCAGTTGGCCGGGTTCATGGCCGCCCAGCCATCCGCCGCGGTCACGTCGTTGAACGAGAACCCGAGCACGGGACCGACCGCTTCCAGCTCGCTCTCGCGGCTCAGGTTCCTGTACTCGGCCACCAGGTGGTCGACGCCGGCCTCCGGATTCCTGCGGGCCTCGCTCCATCCCCGGGCGGACCCGGTGAGGAAACGGGCGAGCACATCGGCATGGTTCGCCAGCATGTCGTCGGTCGTGTAGTACACATTGGCGTAGAGCTGGATCCCGGCGTCCCACAGCATCATGTCGACGCGGCCGTCGCCGAGCACCTTGAGCGCGTTGGTGTTGGTCATCCAGCCGGTGACGGCGGCCGCCTGGCCGGTCATGAGCTGGTTCATGTCGCTTCCCATCTTGACCACCTCGACCTGGTCCTCGGCGATGCCGTTCTTCGCCAGCAGCGCCCGAAGCAGGATCACCGCCGTCGGCTGGGTGGCGACGGTCTTGCCGATCATGTCCTGCGGGGTGCGGATGGGATTGCTCTCGAGCGAGAAATAGGTGAACGGGTGCTTCTGGTAGCCCGCGGCGAACGCCTTGACCGGAATGCCGGCGGAGCGCGCCAGCATCAGCGACGGGCTGGAGGAAAGCTGGCCGGCCTGCGCCCGCCCGGCCGCGACCGAGGCCACGCCGTCCACGCCGGGGCCGCCCGGCGTGACCTCGAGCTCGATGCCTTCCTCTTCGTAGTAGCCCATGCGCTTGGCCACGACCTCGCCCATGATGCCGTTGCTGGCAAGCCAGCCCAGCTGCATGTTGACCTTCGCCTTGCCGGCGGCCAGCGCCTCCACGGTGACGAACGAGGACGCGGCCGCGGCCCCGCCCAGGGCTGCGCCGTATTTCAGGATCCGGCGACGGCGGGATGAAGCGGGGAAATGATTCTGCGTTGCCATTGGTACCTCCCTGGTGACCGCTCAACGACGATAGTGGGGCGAAGCGTTCGCGGGGATTACAATTTTTCGTCCTATGCGTTGCTGAAATTGCAACAGGATCCTGGAGCTTGAAGAGCATCGAAGCCGTTCCGATGGAATCGCTGCCTGTCGGGCCGGTCAGGGATGAGCTTCCTTGCCAGAAGAGGTATGACGAGAGGACAATATGGGCCCCACATTGAGACTGTTGGTATGAACCGGCGATTTCTTCCCGGATTCAACGGGTTGCGGAAAAATTGCCTGATAAATTCATTTTGTTCCCGAAATGGCTTGATCTCTCAGAAACTGTGCTAGAATGTGTATGAGAGAGGCGGCTTCCGGGGCTGCCTTTCCGCTTTTCTGCAGAAAGCGATGGCTGGGGCCGTAACCCCCGGCGTGAGCAGGCGGGAGGGGTGCGCCCTCTGCCCGGCCCGTCGCCGCGCGCGGGCGCGCGGGCAATCAGGCGCGCGAACCGCGCCGCCGCGGTACGCCCGCCCGCGCCCGCGCACGCAGGGGCGCGCGTTATGCGCGAAACAGGGACCCGCCGCCCGGAATCCGTCGGCGGCGCGGACGGAACGAAACGAGCCGGAGGAACGATATGCAGGAATGGGATGGCAAGACTTCGATGAAGGCATGGCGAACATGACAAAACATGACAGTTCGTAACTGCCCAGGAGGTCTGGCGGTAGCGGCGTTGTCGCCCTGGATTGTTTCAGGCGTATTCGATGTCGTCGATGAAGCTTTCGGAGGAGCCGTTCAGGGTTTTGAGGACGTCCCGTCCCTGCTTTTGGGCTGTGGCG
>JAJDYL010000063.1 GCA_022825195.1 Alphaproteobacteria bacterium | reverse complement strand
AACTGCGCCGCATCGAAATCCTCCCTCAATGGGATCCCTGCCCTCATACCGATACTCCAATCGCTGGATCGGCATTGAGTCAGAAGTCGATCTCCTTGGGAATCCCCTCAATGAGTCTCAAACCTCAACCGCTGGTATTATTCATAATGTTGTAACGCTTGGCACACGGCACACGCAGCGCCGCCGGCTGCTGTTCCCGGCGGCGGCGCATGTCGTGGCGGTTTCGCGCGGCGTTGCCGAGAATGCCGCGCAGGCGGCCGGCGTGGCGGAGGAGCGGCTTTCCGTCGTCTACAACCCCGCGGTCACGCCCCCGGCGCTTCGCCGCGCGGAGGAGGCGCCCGGCCATCCCTGGTTCGGGGACGGCGGGCCGCCGGTCGTGCTGGGCGTGGGCCGCCTCGTGGCGCAGAAGGACTTCCCGACCCTGATCGAGGCCTTCCGGCGCGTGCAGGCGGAGCGGCCCTGCCGGCTCGCGATTCTCGGGGAGGGGCCGATGCGCCCCGCGCTCGAAAACCGGGTGCGCGCGCTCGGCCTGGAGCGGCGGGTGTCGCTGCCCGGATGGGTGGAAAACCCGTATGCGCTGATGGCCCGCGCGGCGCTGTTCGTGCTGTCCTCGCGCCATGAGGGCTTCGGTCTGGTTCTGGTCGAGGCGCTGGCCTGCGGCTGCCCCGCGGTCTCGACCGACTGCGAGGCCGGCCCGGCGGAAATCCTGGAGGACCCGTCCCTGCTCGCCCCGGTCGGCGACCCGGAGGCGCTGGCCGGGGTCATGCTGCGCGCGCTCGCCCGCCCGGCGGACAAGGCCGCGCTCCGCGCAAAGGCGGCGCGCTTCTCGATGGAGCGGGCGGTGGCAGGCTATGAGGGGGTAGTCGAGCGCGTGTTTATAGATCGATTATGACGAATCGGATGATAGCATGCATATTTCATTAGTTATTTCAACACTTCCTGGCGGCGGCGCGGAGCGGGTAACACTCGCGATCGCAACAGAATTGGCGGATCGCGGCCACCGGGTCGACATTGTTCTACTCGGGTACCAGCCGGTAATGGCTTATCGAGACGAAATCCCTGCAGCGGCGCATCTCGTGGTGCTTTGTAGCCCGGAAGAATGGGCCGATTGGATTGATGCAGGCATACCGGAAACTGCTTTATGGCTGGATGAACGCATGAGGTTATCAGATTACATGAAGCGTGTTTTAGCTTGCATTATACGGGAGATGAGGGCGTGGCGACTAGGGCAAGCAGTGCGTTTGTTTCGATATATGATTCGTCGTCGTAGGCAATGTGTGATTGCAGGTCGTGTGCTGCGCTATATGGAGCGGGAGCGTCCAGATATAGTATTCTCTAACCTGCCCGTTGCCGACTATGCAGCATTGTTCGCTGCGTACATCGCCGGACGACCCTCATTCCCACCTGTTGTTCCGGTTATTCACAATGTAGAAGGGCCAAATCTCCGGCATATCGCTCGTATGCGGCTGTTGCTGCCGGCCGCTGCGCATGTGGTAGCCGTTTCTCGAGGTGTAGCCCAAAATGTGAATGCTGTTCTTGGTGTACCAGTCTCAAGGGTTTCTTCCATATATAACCCGGCTTTCACGCCGAAAATCGTCTGTAAAGCCCGAAAGGAGCCAAGCCACGCCTGGTTCCGAGACGGCGGTCCGCCTGTCGTGCTCGGTGTCGGCCGGCTTGCGCTACAGAAGGACTTCATCACCCTGATCGAAGCCTTTCGGCGCGTGCGGGCGGAGCGGCCCTGCCGGCTGGTCATCCTCGGCGAGGGGCCGATGCGCGGCGAGCTTGAGGGTCGGGTGCGCGCGCTTGGCCTCACGGCGCATGTGTCGCTGCCGGGCTGGGCGGAAAACCCATACGCTTTCATGGCCCGCGCGGCGCTGTTCGTGCTTTCCTCGCGCCATGAAGGTTTCGGCAATGTACTGGTCGAGGCGCTGGCCTGCGGCTGCCCCGCGGTCTCGACCGACTGCCCAGCCGGCCCGGCGGAAATCCTGGAGGACCCGACGCTGCTCGCCCCGGTTGGCGACCCGGAGGCGCTGGCGCAGGTCATGCTGCATGCACTCGCCCGGCCTGCAGACCGGGCTGCGCTCCGCGCGAAGGCGACGCGTTTCTCAGCAGAGCGGGCGGTGGTGGGCTATGAGGAGGTGGTCGAGCGCGTATTGCGGGGGCGGGTGGGTAGCGCAAGCCCGGTTTCTCATGCACCGGAAACAAACTAGAGTCCGGTCATGGAGCGCTTCACCGTGGCATTGTCGAACGATACCGCGGCGCTGACCGAGGAACCGTGCCGCGCTGGACCATGGTACCGACGCCGGCCCTGCCCTGCGCCGGCGCCTGGCGAAGTGGACGCGAACGGGCGGCTACTGGCCACTCTCCTTGGTGCTGCAGAACGAGCTTTACGACAAACCTGGGCTGCCGGATTGATCGCAAGAACATTTGCGCGCTACCCAATAGGCGAACTGGTATGACCAAGCCTGCCATATCGGTTCTGACAACGACCTGGAATCGCGCGCATGTTATGCGCCGGGTGTATGAAAGTTTGCAGTGGCAAACGGCGCGCTGCTTCGAGTGGATCGTGGTAGATGACGGCTCTACCGACGAAACGCCGGCATTGCTTTCCCGTTGGCAAGCGGAGGCTGACTTTCCGATAACCTATTATCGCTATTGCAACAACAGGGGAAGAAGTGCGGCACTTAATGCTGGAAGAAAACTTGTTTCCGGCGACTATACCCTGATCCTGGACAGTGACGATGCACTGCTGTTCGATGGTCTGAAGACGGTCCAATATTGGCGTGATAAGACTGCTATTGACACGGACAACTCCATTTGTGCGCTGCGATTTCTGTATGTCGATGCCGCTGGTGAGATACTTGGCAAGCCAAAAGCGTTCGAGAGATTCCAAACTGAAACTGAGAAGATTATGGCCACCAGCAAGGAAGTTTATTACAGGATGGGTATCGATTTTGACTGTGTTGTCGTTCTGAAAACCGACATATTACAAGATATGGAATTCGTTGAGTTGACACGTTCCGAGCATTGCCCAGAAAGTGTTACACTTGGCAGACTATCGAACCGCTACAAGATGATCTTTCTCAATCACCCCGTTGTTCGCTGCATTGGGGATAAGAATACGATTCGTTTGTCGGACAAACCGTCGTCGAGAGCCATCAAGTGGCCGCGCGGTAACTACCTCAGGGCGCTTGCCATCCTGAATGAAGACATGCAACATGTATCCGTTCCTTTCGGAATTCTGTTAAACGCAGCCCGGAAAATCACCCGGCTGGGGCTGCATATTCGACGCCCCCTGCGATACCAGTTCGAAGACCTCGCGCACGCCCGCGCGCGCCTTCTCTGGATTGTAGCAATACCCGGCGGCCTCGTTGGCTACGCCCGCGATCGGTTGCGAGGGTTAGGTGCACCGAAGGCCGAGCGCGATATTGTCGCTTGGGGTCCAGCCGCTCCTCCGGAGAATCCCGTGTTCCACAGGGCACCCGCCCAGTGGGGGGTGAGTGCGCCTTGCAACAACCCAGAATAGAGCGATGCCACTTCCAGTTTATGTGATCAACCTCGACCAAGATGTGGACCGTTTGGCTAGCATGGAGCGGCGTCTCGGCGCTCTCAAGTTGCCGTTCAGACGTTTCGTCGCCTATCGGGGCCGTAATATTCCCGAGCGTTGGCGGCAGAAATTCGGACTTTCGCAGCAAGTCGCGAGTACATCCATCCTAACAGATGGAGAGGTCGGTTGCTATGTCAGCCATCTCGGTGTACTGGAGGAGTTCCTTACCACTGACGCGGCTATGGCGCTTGTGTTGGAAGACGATGTCGAATTCCATTCATGTTTTCTCGAAATGCTGGATAATCTAAAAGCACTTCCCAAAAAATGGGATATTGTCCGACTCAGCAATATCCCGACGAGGACAGTCTGGATATCCGAGGGCGAACTTGCAAACGGTATGGAGGTCATGAATTACTACAAAATACCGGAGGAGAGTGGCGCGTATATAATAAGCAGAAGTGGTGCACGGAAAATATTGGACAATGACAAGATTCGGACTGTTCCCTATGATAATTCGATAGGGGATGGGGCATATATATACAATCTTATTACTTATGGGATATACCCTGCGCCAATCAGGAAAGCGAAGAGTGTAGTATCATCAATTGAAGTGGTAGACGACTCTCATTCTGATTCAACAAGAAAGAGTTCTGACTATAGAACGACTTTAATGAAATTGATAACGAGACCAAGCATTAGTCGTGATGCCAGGAATTACTTTCGCAAGATATTATTCAGGATCCGTTCTCTATCTTTGGAAGGTTGGTTGTGTTGCCAATGGCGGAAGCGAAGAAATAGAATTCTCCGCAATAAGGGGAAGACGGTGCCAAGCCGCGACCTGCGCTTGGAGAGGCAATCGATGAGAATTGGAACGCTGCGGAAGCGAGTGCGGCAGTGGCGCAGGAAGGTTCGGAAGGACCTGCTGCTTCGCGGAACGGGTGAGCAAGTGTTTTCCAGGATTTACAGGCGCAACCCGTGGGGCAGCAGGGAGTCGAAAAGCGGCTGGGGGTCGGAACTCTCCTATACCGTGAATCTGCGGCGGGAGTTACCGGAGCTGATAAGGGACTATGGCGTCATCCGGCTGCTCGATGCGCCGTGTGGAGACTTCAACTGGATGCAGCATGTGGTTCCGGACCTCGACATCGAATATATCGGTGGGGACATTGTGAAGGCTCTGGTGCGCCGGAACCAACGGAAGTTCGGAGCGCCGGGCACTGTCTTCCGCCATATGGATATTACGAGCGACCCGCTGCCGGCGGCGGACCTGATGATGGTGCGGGACTGCCTTTTCCATCTTTCCTATGACGACATATACCGGTTCCTGGAGAACTTCTGCCGCTCCGACATCGGGTTGCTGCTGACGACGACGCGCCCGCCGGCGGACGGCGCAAACAGCGACATCAGGACCGGGGACTTCCGGCATATCCATATCTTTCCGCCGACGCCGTTGCGGCGCATAGACGACTATGTGCCACCGCATCCGCCGCGGGAAATGTGCCTGTTCGCGAAAGAACAGGTCGCGGCGGCCCGCGACGCGATGCAGCACAACCTCGGGCCGTAGCCCGAATGCGAACGATCCCGTTCTTCCGATCAATATGAAAAACCTATAGAGGGCAAAAGAAATCGGTATTGGTCCTTATCGACGGCGGCCGCCAGATTGCCTTCGTCCGGTTCGGTCCGAGCCGCTGTCCCCGGCGTCCCGGTCCAGTAGCGGTTTCCTCCCCCGCGACCGGCAGCGCAGCCGGCGGGCCCCTCCACCCGCCGGCTGCTTTCCCTTGCAGGCGGGCGGCCCTCCCTCCCTCCGTTCCCGGCCCGGCCCGCCGGCGGGGCGAGTGGCGGGGCGGGGGAATCCGGGGTAGGATTGCGCCCCGTTCAGGCAGCCGGCCGGGAGGACGCGCATGACAGCCGACCCGCATCCGTGGCTTGCGAGCTACCCCGACAATGTGCGGTGGGACGCGGAGATTCCGGAAGGGCCGCTGTTCGCGATCCTCGACGACTCCGTCCGCCGCTTTCCCCGGAACGAGGCCATGGACTTCCTCGGCAGGACCTGGAGCTATGCCGAGCTCGGAGCCATGGTGGACCGCGCCGCCGCGGGCTTCCGCGCGCTCGGCGTGGAGAAGGGCGTCAAGGTCGGCCTCTTCCTGCCGAACTGCCCGCAATTCGTCGTGGCCTTCTTCGGCATCCTCAAGGCGGGCGGCACGGTGGTGAACTACAGCCCGCTCTACTCGGAGGAGGAGCTCGCCTACCAGATCGAGGATTCCGAGACCGACATCATGGTGACGCTCGGCCTCGCCGCGCTCTATCCCAAGATGGCGTCGCTGCTCCGGAAAACGCGCATCCGCAGGCTGGTCGTCGGCCAGCTCCAGGACGTGCTGTCCTTCCCGAAGAACCTGCTGTTCCCGCTGCTGAAGCGCAGCGAGATTGCCAAGGTGCCGGACGATAGCGAGCATGCGCCCTTCCGCCGGCTGCTCGACAATGACGGGCGCTACGAGCCCGTGGAGATCGACCCGCGCGAGGATGTCGCCGTCTTCCAGTACACCGGCGGCACCACCGGCGTGCCGAAGGGCGCGATGCTCACCCACGCCAACCTCCACGCCAACATCCACCAGGCGCTGCTGTGGAACCCGGACGTGGAGCACGGGCGCGAACGCATGATGGGCGTGCTGCCCTTCTTCCACGTGTTCGCGATGTCGGTGGTGATGAACTTCACCATCGCCGTCGGCGGCTCCATCGTCATGCGCCCGCGCTTCGAGCTCGACCCCGTGCTCCAGGACGTGACGAAGAAGAAGCCGACGCTGTTCCCCGGCGTGCCGACCATGTACACGGCCATCGTCAACCACCCGAAGCTCTCCGGCTTCGACCTCACCTCCATCAAGACCTGCATGTCGGGCGGCGCGCCGCTGCCGCTGGAGATCAAGCGGCGCTTCGAGGAGCTATCGGGCTGCAAGCTGGTCGAGGGCTACGGGCTGACGGAATCCGCGCCCATCGCCGCCTCCAACCCCTTCGACGGCGTCAACAAGGAAGGCTCGGTCGGCATCCCGGTGCCGGGCACGGTCATCACCATCGTGGACAGGGAGGACCCGCTGAAGGTCCTGCCGCAGGGCGAGGACGGGGAGATCTGCATCTCCGGCCCGCAGATCATGAAGGGCTACTGGCGCCGCGAGGACGCCACGGCCGAGGCGATCGTCGAGGGCCGGCTGCGCACCGGCGACGTGGGCCACCTGGACGAGGACGGCTACCTGTTCATCATCGACCGCAAGAAGGACCTCGTGCTGGTCAGCGGCTACAACGTCTTCCCGCGCAATGTCGAGGAGGCGATCTACCGCCATCCCGCGGTCGAGGAGGTCACCGTCATCGGCGTGCCGGACGACTATACCGGCGAGGCGGTGAAGGCGTTCGTCAAGCTCGGCGAGGGCCAGGCGCTGGACGCCGACGGGCTGCTGGAGTTCCTGCGCGACAAGCTCGGCCGCCACGAGGTGCCGAAGCATGTCGAGTTCCGCGACGAGCTGCCCAAGACCATGATCGGCAAGCTCTCCAAGAAGGAGCTGGTGGCCGAGGAGGCGGCGAAGCGCGAGGCGGCGGGCGGGAACGGCTGAGGCGGCCCCGTCTCGCTAACGCCGGCCCGCCGGTGTAGGCTGGAGACTGCATCGCAACCTGCGGGAAGAGGGTCCGCGCCATGGGGCAATTCGACCGCGCCGGCGAGGATGTCGGCAACATCGTCGCGCTGGAGCACGTCAATGTCCGGGTGCCGGACCAGGTCCGCGCGACGGACTTCTACGTCACCGCAATGGGATTGACGCGCGACCCCTACCTGGTGACCGGCACGAACAATATGTGGATCAATGTCGGGCAGAGCCAGTTCCACCTGCCGGCGGGCGAGCCGCAGCGCCTGCGGGGCCGGACGGGGCTCGTCATGCCGGACCTCGACGCGCTGGAGGCCCGGCTGGACGCCGCCGGAATCCCCTCGGAGCGCGGGAACGGCCACATCGACACGGCCTGCCCCTGGGGCAACCGCATCCGCGCCCACGGGCCGAGCGAGGGGCGCACGCTCGCCATGGACTATGTCGCCTTCGACGTGCCCGAAGGCGCGGCCGGGGCGGCCGCCGCCTTCTACCGCGAGGTCTGGGGAACGCCGGCCTGGGTGGACGGGGACGGCGTGGGCCACGCATCGGTCGGGCGCGGCCAGGAACTGCGCTTCGTCGAGACCGCCGAGGCGCTGCCGGACTATGACGGCCACCATATCGCGATCTATGTCGCGGACTTCTCCGGCCCGCACCGCTGGCTCGACGAGCGCGGCCTGGTGTCGGAGGAAAGCAACCGGTGGCAGTACCGCTTCCTCGACATCGTCGATCCGGGCACGGGCGAGCCGGTGTTCCGGATCGAGCACGAGGTGCGCTCCATGACCCACCCGATCTACGGGCGCCAGCTGGTCAACCGCAATCCGGCCGTCACCAACAACGCCTTCGTTCCCGGCCACGAGGCCGCCGCCTGGATGGCGCCGCCGGCCTGAACGGGGCGCAGGCTTCGCGGCGCGGGCCCCGCTGTCGCGGAAATGTCGGGTTCCTGTCGTGGCAACGGGCGCGCGGAGAGGCCATAGCTGCCCGCAGGAACGGCGCGGGAGGCATCCATGATCGTCCGCAAGCTGCGCATCGAACGGGGATTCTCCCAGGAACAGCTGGCGTCCATGGCGGGCGTCAGCGTGCGCACCCTGCAGCGGATCGAGCGGGGCGCCAATGCCAGCCCCGAGACGCTCAAATGCCTCGCCGCCGTTCTGGAAACCGACTTCTCCGCACTCAGGAACGGGCAAGACATGACAAGCGCTACCGACACCCTCCTCCCGGACCTCTCCGAAAACGAGCAGCAGGCCATGGAATATGTCCGGGATATCCGCGGCTTCTACATCCACGCCATCCAGTATGCCGTCGTCATTGCGGGCCTGGCTGTCGTCAACCTCTTCACCGGCCCGGAATATCTGTGGTTCCTCTGGGCCGCGTTCGGCTGGGGCGTCGGGCTCGCCGTACACGGCCTGGGCGTCTTCGAGGTCGTCAACCTGTTCGGGGACGGCTGGGAGAAGCGGCAGGTCGCCAGGAGGCTCGCGAAAAGCCGCCAGGGCCGGAACGGAGCGCGGTAGGGAGGGCTACTCCTCCAGCGTCGGGCCGGCGCCGGCGACGCGGGTCTGGCGCATGCGGCGGCGGAAGCGGTCGGCGTCGTAGCCCGCGCCCCGGTGCAGCAGGCAGCGATTGTCCCAGATCGCGAGGTCGCCCGGCTGCCAGCGGTGGGCGAGCACATGCTCTTCCGCCGTCATCTCCGCCACCAGCCCGTCCAGCAGCCCCCGGCTGTCCTCGAAGGCCCAGCCCTCGATCTCGCGGGCATGGGAGCCGACATAGAGGTTCTCCGCCCCGCTTGCCGGGTTGCGGCGCACCAGCCGCTGGCGCACGGGCGGCAGCGAGGCGGCGTGCGAGGGCGTCACCGCGCCGGGCGCGACCTTCGAGCGCGAGAACACATAGTCGTGGATGCAGACCAGCGGGCGGAGCCGCTCCCGCTCGCCCTCGTCCAGCCGGTCCCAGGCCGCGCGCTGGCTGACGAACAGCGTCTCCCCGCCCTCGTCCGGCGTCTCGTAGGCGCACATGATCGAGACGAAGGACGGCACCCTGCGGAAGGAAGAATCGGAGTGCCACATATTGTTGCCGGTCTGGAAGATCGTGCGCTTGTGGGCGTTGCCGGCCACGGTCCCGTCATCGAGCACATTGCCGATGGTGCCGAAATACTCGACCCGCCCCTCCCGGCCGAGCGCGACATGGTTCGCCTCCGGCTCGCCGAGGCTGCGGGTGAAGGCGAGATGCGCCTCGTCGCCCTCCGCCGCCCCCGGCACATGCACGAAGGAGTAGCGGTCGACGGCCGCGCGCACCTCGTCGATATCGAGCGCGCCGATGGGACGGCTGTCGAGCCGCACGCCGAATTCGGGATGCACCGGGGTCATCCGGTCGTCTCCAGGGTCAGTTGGAAGCGGGTCACCTCGTCCATGCCGTCGCCGAACCAGGCATCGATGGCGGCCTCGCGCCGGCCGAGATAGAGGGGCGCACCGTCACCGCCCAGCACCATCGGCAGGTCGTGGCCCGGGATCAGCACGGTGCCGGGCCGCGCGCGCCAGAGCCCGTGGATCATCTCTATGGAAGCCCGCGAGAGGGCGGCATCGAAGGTCATGTCCACCTCGCCCGAGACCAGCTCCGCGCGGTTCTTGGCGGCATCGCCCGTGAACACGACGTCGCGCTCCGCCCCGGCAAGCCGGAACACGAGGCAGCCCGGCGTGTGCCCCGGCGCCAGATGCGCGGTGATGCCGGGGAACACCTCGTCGCCGTCCGCCACCCGCTCGGTCTTCGGGAAGAGGCCGAGTTCGCGCACGTAAAGCTCCGGCACCACCGTCGCGCCCCAGGGCTCGCCCGCGGCCCAGTCGAGCTCGACCGCGCCGACGACGACGCGCGCCTTCGGGAACAGCAACCAGTTGACCGCATGGTCGTAATGCGTGTGGGTCAGCAGCAGGTCGGTGATGTCCGACGGCCCGAGGCCGCGCGCGGCAAGCTCCGCCATGAGCAGCTTGCGGTGGCCGAACGCGCCGCAATCCACCAGCGCCAGCCGGTCTCCGCGGCGGATCAGCACGATGGTGCTCCAGCCGAGCGAGCCGTGGCGGACCGATTTGCCCGGGAAGCCGGTGACGAGGATATCGATCTCCCAGCCGCCGACCGCAAACGCCGACCCGTTGACCGCCCCCGGAATTTGCTGCGTCATGGCGGCGAGCATAGCCGGCCCGGCGACGAGGACAAGGAGGAGCGGCCCCCCATGAGCGCGGCCCTGAACGGCGTCAGAATCATCGACATGACCCACAACCAGGCGGGTCCCGCCTGCACGCAGGTGCTGGCCTGGCTCGGCGCCGAGGTCATCAAGCTGGAGGAGCCGGGCCGGGGCGAGGCCGCCCGCCGGGCGATGCCCGACATACCGGGCCAGGACGGGCTGTTCTTCCTGGTGCTGAACGCCAACAAGAAGAGCCTGACCCTCAACCTCAAGACCGAGGACGGCAAGGCGCTGTTCAAGAAGCTGATCGCGGAAGTGGACATGCTGGTCGAGAATTTCTCGCCGGGGGCGCTGGACCGGCTCGGGCTCGGCTATGACGTGCTGGCGGAGATCAATCCGCGCCTCATCTACGGCACCATCAAGGGCTTCGGCAGCTACGGGCCGAACTCCGGCTACAAGGCCTTCGAGCCGATCGCGCAGGCCATGGGCGGGGCGATGAGCGTCACCGGCTTTCCCGACAACCCGCCGACCTATGTCTGGCCCGCCATCGGGGATTCGGGCACCGGCATGCATCTCGCCATCGGCCTGCTCGCCGCGCTGCAGCAGCGCCATGCGACGGGCAAGGGCCAGAAGGTCGAGGTCGCGATGCAGGAGGCGGTGGTCAACATATTGCGCGTCAGCCTGCGCGACCACCAGCGCCAGGGCATGGTGCAGCCCCGGCGCGGCAACCAGCTCGGCCAGACCGTGCCGGGCACCACCTATCCCTGCGCGCCCGGCGGCCCGAACGACTATGTCTATATCTTCTGCCAGCCGCAGATGTATAAGGGCTTCCGGCGCGTCGTCGATCTGCCGGAACTGGACGATCCGCGCTTCGAGACGCCGGCGGGCCGCTGGGAGCACCGCGAGGAATACAATGCGCTGGTGGAAAGCTGGACCCGCCGGCGCAGCAAATTCGAGGTGATGAAGCTGCTCGGCGCCGCCGGCGTGCCCTGCGGCGCCTGCCAGGACACGGGCGAGGTGCTGGCCGACCCGCATCTGCGCGAGCGGGACATGATCGTGGAGGTCGATTACCCGGGCCGCGGCGCCTACAAGACGGTCGGCTGCCCGATCAAGCTCTCCGACTCCCCCGCCGACATCCGCCGCCCGCCCACCTTGAGCGAGCACACGGACGAAGTGCTGGCCGAGCATTGCGGCATCGACGCCGAAACCGCGGCGCGGCTGCGGGACGAGGGCGTGATCTGAACGGGCGGCCGACCCGGCAAGGCGGAAGGGAAAGCCGACACGCGGGCTTACGCTATCGAAAGCGCGCCGCCCGGCGGTAACGGCCGCCCCGTGCCTCGGGCAGAGGCGGAGTCGAAGCCCGGAGCCGGTTTTTTGATCCCGCGTCCTTCCTTGGTATGCTGCTAATCTCAGGGGGAAGAAACAAAGCGGCATATCGGAGAAATGCTGGAGCCTGCCAGCCAGATCGCCTTGCGGGACAGGATCGCCCGCCAGATCGGCGAAGACCGCGCTGTTCTCGACCGGCTGCGCGCCGAAGTCCGGCCGCTGGTTTCCCGGACATTGCGGATTTTCCCGCGATCCGCAACATCGATCTCACTGGTCGCGGCGGACGGCGGCAACAACCAGATCCGCTTCGACCCTTTCCTCGTCCAACTGATCCGCGTCGTCGACAGCGGCAACAACGAATACTGCCTGGAGGCGGTTTCGCCGACCATGAGCGTCTCCGGCCTGTCCGCTTACCAGTTTTCCCGCCCCGAAGGACCGACGGCACTAGGGCGGCTTATGCGGTATCTCGGCGTCGAGGACCTGTCCGAGCTCAGCCACATGATTCGTCCGGACGGGCGCGGCAGGCCGAATTCGCCGCGCTGGGTTCAGGTCTACCGAGAATTGGTCGAGTGGGCGACACTCTTCGCCATAGTCCGGGAAAAGGACTTCGCAACCGATACGCTGATCGTCTTCGACGGTTTCCTGCGCAGCCAGATATTTGCAAAAGACCTGTTCCGGAAATACCGCGAGGGAATCCGAGAAGGCATCGATCGCCAATTCCAGTCCTACAGGCGTCGCCTCTATCTTGTCGGCGTCGCCAAGCGCAGCAAAGTCCTCGACCGGTATCGGCTTGCGATGGCTCTGGAAAGAGTGATGCAATCCTCCTTTCCATGTTATGTGGAAATCCCTCGGGAGCTTGAAGAGAAGGCATATATCTGGCCCGATTACGCGAGGGGAGACGATAATCTGGCTGAAGGCGGCGAAATAAACAGGTTCGTTGCCGGGAAAATGTTTTTCGTCAAGTTCGGCAACAATCCGCGCGATCCGATATGGCCTGTCGATATATTCCTGCCGCAAGCGTCCGACCATTCGAAAATTTTCGGCTCTCTGCTCAATGATGCCGTAGCCGGTTTTCCGGTCCCATTTTATCCCCGCTCGCTGCAAAAAGCACACGAAAACGCGGCGCTCGTGGATTTCGATATGGACGTTCTGCAAGACATGATTTTTGCGGGCCTGCGCGATGCGCTTGGAGACGAAGCGCCGTCGCTCGATGCGTTTCGGCTACACGACGCCTATCCCGCGTCGCACCGGTATTAGCCGCAGGGAAAATCGATGGATTTATTTCCGAAACAGCAGGTCGTCGGGGTCTTTCGCGGGTTCCGGGAGGGCGGCCTGGAGTTTCATGCCGATCTGGCGCTGCCTTACCGCAACGACTTTCAACGCATCCCGATGCACGGCCAGTTCGTGCTCGTCCAACTCGAAACCCCGGAGGAGGCGGTTCTGGGCCGCATTGCTTCCTTCTCTTCGGAAGGAAAGCTGTCCTTCGGCACGGGTGAGGAGTACAACATACGCGCGGTTCAAGAAGAGCGTCAAATTCCAGAAGACATCAGAGAGCAATATCTGAAATACCGCCTGAATATTCGTGTGCTCGGTGTGTTGCGGAACGGCGAAAGCAACCGGCTGGTTTTCGTGCCGTCCCACCGGCGCCTCCCGCATGTCGGCAGCACCGCGGCGTTTCCCTCCGGGGAAGTACTCCGGGAAGTATGCGGCCATAACGACGAAGGGGCGCTGATCGGTCATTTCGCTCTCGGTGAGTATATCTACACGGACGGTGCGTCGGAGAGGCAGCCGGATGATTGGATGCAGGTCAAATCGCCGGAAATCGAGGTTCGCTTCCCTATATCGAGCCTGGTATCCCGGCGAAGCTTTATTTTCGCTCGCGCGGGCTTCGGCAAATCGAATCTGAATAAATTGCTTTTCAGCAAGCTCTACGAGACAACGCCCACGGTCCCGAAGCGCGGCGGGCGCGATGTTCCCGTGGGCACGGTGATCTTCGATCCCGACGGAGAATATTTCTGGCCCGACGACAAGGGGAGGCCCGGCCTCTGCGACGTGCCCCACCTTCAGGACAAACTTGTCGTCTTCACGGCGCGTTCGGCTCCGAGCGACTACTACGGGTCATTTGTGGCCGGCAGCATCAAACTCGATATAAGACAGTTACCCGCGAGCGACGTCATTTCCATTTCCCTGCCGCCCGAGCGGCAGGACCAGCAGAATGTTGCAAAGCTGCGGGCACTTTCCGGGGAGAGGTGGTCGCGCCTGGTCGATCTCATCGACCGCGACAGGGGCGGCGCCGATCCCAACGAGATCGGCGAAATCCTCAATCTGACCATGCCCAACCAGGAAGCCGAAGCCATTGCGGCCCGGTCCAATATGACGAGAGTGGTCGGGATGCTGCACGACCGGAGCAGCCAGTTCATGGGGTTGCTGATGAAGGCTCTCGAGGCGGGGAAAATCTGCGTCGTCGATGTCTCCCAGATGCGCGGCGAACAGTCCTTCATCCTGGCGGGCATCGTTCTCCGGCGGATATTCGACCGGAACCAGGAGGAATTCACCAAGGCCCAGCCGCGCACCATCCCCACAATCGCGGTAATCGAAGAAGCGCAGTCCGTTCTCAACGACCGCTCGACGGCCGCCGAGCCGTATATCTCATGGGTCAAGGAGGGCCGCAAATACGATCTGGGGGCGTTACTGATAACCCAGCAGCCGGGCTCGATCCCGAACGAGATACTGAGCCAGGGGGACAATTGGTTCATTTTCCACCTTCTTTCCGCCGGCGACCTTGCGAGCGCAAAGCGGGCGAACGCGCATTTCAGCGACGACCTCCTCAGTTCCCTGCTGAACGAACCGATACCGGGCCAGGGCGTGTTCTGGAGTTCGGCCGCTGGCAGGTCGTATCCGGTGTCCATGCGTGCCCTGCTGTTCGAGGAACTCTACAGTGCGGCCGATCCCGACTACTCACGGGTGCCGGTCCCGACCTTCGCCGGAGAGCTGCGGGAGGCTGCCGCAGTCCACGCCCGGCGGGCCAAGTCGGCAGGCGGGGGAGAGGCTGGAGCCGGAGATAGCGAAACGCCGGAAATTGCTGCTGACGATAACGGCGGCGAGGGTCGGCAGGATCTTGAAGTCTATTACCGGCAGCTTGCCCTGAATGCCGTGAAGGAAAGCCAGAATATTATGAACCGCCTGGCGGGCAACGGCGCCGCATGGGGTCATCTGGTCAAAGTGATCGAGGAGGCGCTTCCGGAGACACTCGATAACCGGAACAACAAGGCCTACTATCTTGTCCAAGCTACAATTACAGAACTTTTCGGGTTAAGGGGACAGGGTTGGCATACGTTCAGGCACGCCGATAGAGGCACACTCTATGTGCGGCAAGGACCGGGAGGAGATAATTAGAACCTGCGGGTCCGGGCGCGTCAGCCGGCGGCCCTTTCAAGCCCCACTGTCAGCCTTGTGCCGGTCGCTTCGGCGTAGCGGCGCAGTGTGGCGAAGGACGGCGACACCCGGCCGCCTTCCAGCCGCGCGATGGCGGACTGCGTCGTGCCGAGCCGCCGGGCAAGCTCCGCCTGGGTCAGCCTTGCCTCCGTGCGGGCGCGCACCAGCGCCTCGACAAGCTCATATTCCTCGTCGGCCCGCGCATATTCCTTGCGGAACTCCGGGTCCTCCATGAAGCGGCTCTTCAGGTCCTTGAGCTTCGTCATCGCATCGCCTGCAATCCGTTTCCCGTAATCGTCGTGCCGGCCCACGCGCCCCTTCCGCGCCCGCTTACCGCCCCTCACCCCCGCTGCGCAATCGCCCAGCCGGTCTCCGCCAATTGCCGGGCCTTGGCGCCGCGTTGGACGGCGTCGGGGGAGCTGGCGTTGCCGTCGAGGCCGCGCTTGTAAACCCCTTGGCTGATGGCGGCGAGGCGGAAGAGCGAGAAGGCGAGGTAGAAGGGCCAGTCGGGGATGCCGCCGCGGCCCGTGCGCTGGCAATAGGCGGCGACATAGTCCTCCTCGCCGGGGATGCCGGTTGCGGCATGGTCCATGTCGCCGAGGAAGCCGCGCACATCGTCGCCCGAATGGTAGGGCAGGCAGTTGTAGGCGAGGTCCGAGAGCGGGTTGCCGAGCGTGCCGAGCTCCCAGTCCACCACCGCCAGAACGCGCGGCTTGGTCGGATGCAGGATCATGTTCTCCAGCCGGTAGTCGCCGTGGACCACCGTCGTCTCGTCGTCGGCCGGCATGTTTTCGCCGAGCCAGGCGGCGAGATTGTCCATCTCCGGGATGTCGTCGGTCTTGCTCATCTCGTACTGGCCGCCCCAGCGGCGCACCTGCCGGGCCATGTAGCCGCCTTCGCGCCCGTAGCCCTCCAGCCCGGCGGCGCGGAAATCGACATTGTGGAGCGCGGCCAGCGCCGCGTTCATGGCGTCGTAGGTGGCGGCGCGCTCGGCCGGGGCCATGTCGGGCAGCATGAGGTTGCGGATCACCCGCCCCTCGACATGCTCCATGATGTAGAAGGCGCGGCCGATCACCGCCTCGTCCTCGCAGAGCGCGAGCGCGCGCGCCACCGGCACGTCCGTCTCCGCAAGCGCCGAGATCACCCGGAATTCGCGGTCCACCGCATGGGCCGAGGGCAGCAGCTTGCCGGGCGGCTTCTTGCGCATGACGTAGCGCCGCCCGTTGCCGTCCTCCAGCAGGAAGGTCGGGTTCGACATGCCGCCCCGGAACTGCGAGACCCGGAGCGGCGGCGCGAAGCCGGGCACCTCGCGCGCCATGAAACCGGCAAGCCGGTCCTCGGGAAAGCGGTGCTGGTCGAGCACCGGCGCGGCCTGGGCGGTGGTGGTGACCGCGGGCTCGACGGCGGGTTCGGCGGGTGCCTGGGCAGTCATCGCAGCGTCGCTCCTTAGCGCCGTGCGAAGACTAGCCCGGATTTCCTGCCGGGGTCACGGCCGGCGTCGCGTCCGGGCGTTCCGTCGGCGGGCTCCGTGTGGCAGAGTGGGCGCCGCGCGGGCGACAGCGGCAGGGAGGGCCGGGACGATGTTCGACAAGGGGCATCTGGAGTTCCACAGCGTCGATCTGGACTCCGGCTGGGAGGTGCCCGAGGGCTACCCGGCCGGCATCGAGCAGAAGATACTGGCCGGCGGGCTCGACGAGGCCGCCGGCCGGGGCAACCGCTCGCGTCTGCTGCGCTTCGCGCCGGGCGCCTTCACCACAGAGCCGTTCGTGCACGATTATTGGGAAGAGGTCTATCTGCTCTCCGGCGACCTTGCGGTGGGAAGCGGGGAGGAGGTCGAGAGATTCGCGCCCAACACCTACGCCTGCCGTCCGCCCGGCGCGTATCACGGCCCGTTCCGCTCCGACGGCGGGTGCATGCTGCTCGAAATCCACTATTACGCCTGAGGCGGGAACATTACACCCGGGACGGGAACACGCCGCATTTGCGCCCCATTTGACCGCCATATCTATATCCGGCGGCGGGGTTTTCCGGCTCCGGCGCCGTCATGTCCCCTCGGACTCCTTCCTGTGCCTCGCGGCCGGCGTGGACCTTCCCCGTCCATGCCGGCCGTTTCTTCATACTGCTGCCAGAGGCTTGCATAGGCCTGCCGGGGCGGCGAAGCTCGGCGCGGACATGATTGCACTCACGAGCTTTATCGGCTTCCACGCCCGGCGTACGCCGGAGCGGGAGGCGCTCGTCTATGAGGACCTGCGGCTCGGCTACGGCGCGCTCTGGAGCAACATGACCGCGATGGCCGGCAGGCTTGCGGCCCTCGGCCTCGGCCCCGGCGATGTTGTCGCCGCCTGCCTGAGGAACAGTCCCGCCTTCTACGACCTCGCCTTTGCCGCAAGCCATGCCGGCGCGGTGTTCCTGCCGCTCAACTACCGCCTCGCCGCGGACGAAATCGCCTGGATCCTCGACCATGCGGGCGCCCGGCACCTGTTCGCCGACGAGGACCTGAACGCGGCAGCGGAAGCCGCGGAGGCGGCGGGTGTGCGGTTCACGCCGCTCGACCCGGAAACGGCGCGGGACAGCCGGCGGCTGAGCGCCGGGGCGCCGGCCCCGCCCGCGGCGGCGGCGGCGCCGGACGATGTCTTCCGCCTCATGTACACCTCCGGCACCACCGACCGGCCGAAGGGCGTGCAGCACAGCTACGCGAACTTCTACTGGAAGTGCATGGACCAGACGGCGGCGCTCGGCGGCAGGCCGGACGACCGGCTGCTGGTGGTGGGGCCGCTCTACCATGTCGGCGGCTTCGACCTGCCGGGAATCGACGTCTGGCGCCGCGGCGGCTGCATCGTGCTGCACCGCGAGGCGCGGCCGCGCGCGATCCTGGAGGCGCTGGAGGCCGAGCGCGTCACCGGCGCCTGGCTCGCGCCCACGGTCACCAACGGCGTGCTGGCCGACCCGGAACTCGGCCGCTTCGACACGAGCGCGCTCGAATGGGTCATCGGCGGCGGCGAGCGCACGCCGGAAACGCGCATCCGGGAGTTTGCCGCCGCCTTCCCGAATGCGCGCTATATCGATGCCTACGGGCTGACCGAGAGCGTCGGCGGCGACACGCTCATGGAGGCCGGGCGCGAACTGGACAAGATCGGCTCGGTCGGGCGCGCGATCGCCCATGTCGAGGTCACGGTGCGCAACGATGCCGGCGCCGCGCTGCCGCCTGGGGAGGAGGGCGAGATCTGCCTCCGGGGGCCGAAGATCACGCGCGGCTACTGGCGCGACCCGGAGCGCACGGCCGAGGCCTTTTTCGGCGGCCGGCTGCGGACGGGCGATGTCGGCTGGCTGGACGGGGAGGGCTTCCTCTACCTGACCGACCGCCGCAAGGACATGATCCTCTCCGGCGGCGAGAACATCGCTTCCTCGGAGATCGAGCGGGTGCTTTACGAGCACGAGGCGGTGCATGAGGCCGCGGCCATCGGCCTGCCGGACGAACGCTGGGGCGAGCGGCCGGTTGCGGTGGTGGCGCTGCGCCCCGGCGCGTCATTGACCCTCGACGAGCTTCAACGCCATTGCCGTGCCCGGCTCGCCGGCTTCAAGGTGCCGAAGGAGCTTCACCTCCGCGCCGCCCTGCCGCGCAATCCCTCCGGCAAGGTGCTGAAACGCGCCTTGCGCGACGAGTTGGGCAGCGGTTAGGGTAGAATGGAGAGATGGCATTCTACCCCGGTGGTGTCCGATGAGCCTCAACATCAAGAACGAGGAAACCTGCCGGCTCGCCGCCGAACTCGCCCGCCTCACCGGTGAGACCAAGACCGGCGCGATAACCGCGGCGCTGCGCGAGCGGCTGGAGCGGGAAAGGCGGACGCGCGACATCGAAGAGCGGCGTCGGGCAATACACGCCATTGCGGAGCGTTTTGCAAAGCATATGGGCCCCGGTCCGTCGGCGGTGGAGCACGGCGACTTTCTCTATGACGAGCGTGGCCTGCCGAGGTGATCGTCGATAGTTCTGCCCTACTCGCCGTCCTGTATCGCGAGCCCGACGCAGAACGCTGTGAGGAGGCAATGCTCACGGCCCCGAAATGCCGCATGTCGGTCGCCAATATCCTTGAGACTTGTATCGTTGCGGAAAGCTGCGGCGGTGCGGCTGGAGCGCATGACCTCGACCTCCTTCTGAAAAGCCCCGGGATCGAGCCTGTGCCGGTGACGGTAGAGCAGATGGAAGCGGCCCGGCAGGCCTGGCGGCGCTTCGGCAGGGGCAACCATCCGGCGGCGCTGAATTTCGGCGACTGCTTCGCCTATGCGCTTGCAAGCGTCACGGGCGAGCCGCTGCTGTTCAAGGGCGGCGACTTCCCGCAGACCGACATCGCCGCCGCGTAGGCTTACCAGGTCTCGCCGAAGGGGCGGAGTTCGACGGCGAAGGACCAGGCGGAACGGTCCTGGTGGGCGACGCGGTACATTTCCTCGGCGATGGCCACGGGCTTGGCGAAGAACTCGTCCGGCGCGTCCGGCGCGATGAAGGGCCGCGTGCGCGGCGTGTCGATGGCGGCGTCGATGATGAAATAGGCGACATGGATGCCCTGCGGCCCGAATTCGCGCGCGATGGATTCAGCGAGTATGCGCTGCGCCGCCTTGGTCGAGGCGAAGAAGCCCCAATGCGCCTTGCCGCGCGTGGCGGACGTGTTGCCGGTGACGAGCAGCGCGCCGCCGCCGGCCGCCAGCATGCCGGGAATGGTCTCGCGGGCGAGGTGCAGGAGCGCGGTTGCGTTCACGCGGAAATTGCGTTCGAGGTCCTCCGGGTCCAGGTCCAGAAACGGTCCGCGCGTGCTCCTGAGCGCGTTATGCACGACGACCGCGGGCGGACCGAGGCGCTCGCGCACGGCCGCCACGGTTTCCCGGAGCGCGTCGAGGTCGCCGACATCGCAGGGAAAGGCGGTGGCGTTCTCTATGTCGGCTTCGAGCGCGGCCAGCCGTTCCGCATCGCGGGCGAGCATGGCGGTCAGGTAGCCGCCGTCGGCGAAACGCCGGGCGATTTCGGCGCCCGTGCCGCCGTCGGGGCCGACGCCGGTGACGAGCGCGACCGGCTGGCTCATGCGCTTTTCCTTTCCGGGGTTCCGGTTTCGAGCACGTAGCCGCCGCCGAGGTCCGCGGCGAAAGCGGGCAGGCGGCGCAGCCTGTCGAAATGGGCGTGCGCGCGGGGATGGCCGCCCGGCCGGTAGATCGGCTCGAGACCGCAATCGGCCAGCCGGTCGGCCATCCGTTGCTCGCGCCGGAATTGCGCAAAGTCGCAGACGAAGGCGATATCGGCGATCGAGAACGGTCCGGCCAGCCCCTCGCCGCCCGCGCCCGCGGCATTGTCGATGCCGTCCAGGTAGAAGGCGTAGGCCTCGCGCATCCGGTCCGAGAGCTCCCGCGACGCCTTGCGGGCCGCGAGCGCCAGCAGATAGGCCTGCGCCTCGCGCGCGAAGACGAGCCCGGCATCGAGGAAGCTGTCGATCCGCGCGGCCTCGTAGGGACCCTCGCCGTAAAGGCCGCCCGCCGCCGCGCCCAACGCGGCGAGTTGTTCGGTCTGGCGGCGTTCCGGCGCCGCCGCGCGGGCGACGGCGCGCAGGATGCTGTTCGACTCGAAGATGCCGGTCCCGCCTTCCGGGTCGAAGGCGGCCGGCACGGTGCCGAACGGGTGGGCGGCGAGAAAGGCGTCCGTCTTGTAGAGCGTGGCGGTGTCGAAGCCGCGCTTGCTCGCCCGCGCATGCGGACTGCCGGGCGTCTTCTCGGCCTCCTCCAGCGGGCGCGCGTCGAAATCCCAGAGCCAGCCGGGCAACGCCTTCGGCCGGTCGCCGACCACCTCGACCTCGACGCCGAGCATCCGGGCGGCGATGGTCGCCTTCCAGACACGCGGGTTGGGCAGATAGGAGAAAATCCTGAGCACCGCCATCGCCGACGCTCCTTCGCACTCGGGTTTCGGAGCCGCGCGCACTCTGCCACGAAAGCCGCCGGCTCCGCCAGCGCGGGCGCTTGGCCGCCCGGCGTGGCAGGGCTAGTCTCCGCGCGGGGCAGGAGGAGGCGTCTTCCATGCGCGCGACCCGGCGGACGATACTGGCGGGCGCCGGCGCTGTGCTGGCGGCGCCGGTGCTGGGCGCCGGGTCCGGAACGGCACCCGCCCGGGCCATACCGGCGACGGGCGAGCCCCTGCCCGCCGTCGGGCTCGGGAGCTGGATCACCTTCAATGTCGGCGGCGACCCGCGGCTCCGCGCCGAATGCCGCGCCGTCATGGCGGCCTTCTTCGACGGGGGCGGCGGCATGATCGATTCCTCGCCCATGTACGGCTCCTCGCAGGACGTGATCGGCGCTGCGCTCGCGACGCTGGATCGCCCGGCGGGCCTGTTCTCTGCCGACAAGGTCTGGACCCGCGCCGCCGACGGCCCGGCGCAGATTGCGGAAACGGCGCGGCGGTGGGGCGTCGGGCGCTTCGACCTGCTGCAGGTCCACAATCTGCTCGACTGGGAGGCGAACCTCGACACGCTTGAGGGCATGAAAGCGTCGGGCGCGCTCCGCTATGCCGGCGTCACCACCTCGCACGGCCGCCGGCATGGCGAGCTGGAAGAGATCATGCGCCGCCGCCCGCCGGATTTCGTGCAGCTCACCTATAACATCGTTGACCGCGAGGCGGAACGGCGCCTGCTGCCGCTGGCGCTGGAACGCGGCATCGCGGTCATCTGCAACCGGCCGTTCCGGCGCGGCCGGCTTCCGGACCGGCTGGCGGGCCGGCCGATGCCCGGCTGGGCCGCCGAAATCGGGGTTTCCACCTGGCCGCAGTTCCTGCTGAAATTCATCCTCTCCCATCCTGCGGTCACCACCGCCATCCCCGCGACCCGGCGGGTGGACCATCTCGTCGAGAACAAGTCCGCCGCCTTCGGGCCGATGCCGGATGCGGCCCTGCGCCGGCGCATGGCGGCGCATGTGCGCGACCTGTAGCCCGCCGGAGGCCGGACAGCCGCCGCCATGAACGGGTCCTGGACGCCGGAGGACCTGCTGCCGTTCGAGCCGCGCGTCTATTGGCGGCTGTTCGCGCTGGAGAACGAGGCGCTCTGGCCCGCGCAGCCGGCGCTGCTGGCGGCGGGCGCGTTGCTGCTGCTCTGCTTTCTGCGCGGCAGGCGGCCGTCCGGCCACTGGCTCTGGCCCGCGCTCGGCGCGGCCTGGCTCTGGACCGGCTCGCACTTCGTCGCGCTGCGTTACGGCTCGGTCAACTGGGCCGCGCCGACGCTCGCCTGGGGCTTCTACGCGGAAGGCGCGCTTCTGGCCGTGCTCGGCCTCTCCGGCCGGCTCGCCTTCGCCCGGCAGGGTCTCGCCGGCGGCGCCGGCATCGGCCTCGTCGCGGCGGCGCTGTTCGTCTGGCCGCTGCTGGCGCCGCTCGACGGCCGGCCGTGGGCCGAGGCGGAAATCGCCGCGATCGCGCCCGACCCGACGGCCATCGCCGCGCTCGGCCTTCTGGCGCTCGCCGCACGCAGCCGCTGGACGGCGCTCCTCTGCGTCGCGCCGGCCGCATGGCTCGCGGTCTCGGCGCTGACCCTGTTCACCATGGGCGCCTGGCAGGGCTGGGCCGTGCTCGCGGCGCTGCTTGCAGGCCTCGCCGCGCAGACCCTGACCCCGGCGAGACGTCCGGGCTAGGCCAGAGCGGTTTCGAACAGGGCGAGCAGCCGGCTCCAGGCCCGCTCCGCCTGCGCTTCGTTGTAGACGGCGGAGTCCGGCGGGCACCAGCCGTGCAGCGCGCCCGCATAGACCTCGATCTCGGCCGGCAGCCCGGCAGCGTCGAAAGCCTGCCGGAGCGCGGTCTTGGCCTCCGGGTCCTTCTCGTCGTCGTTCTCCGCGATCGCGAACAGGTAGTGCGCGCGAATCCGGTCCACCAGCAGATGGGGGCTGTCGGGCCTGTCGGTCACGAGCCTGCCGCCATGGAACGAGGCCCCGGCGCCGATCCGGTCCGGGAACGCCGCCGCGGTGCGCATGGTCATCGAGCCGCCCATGCAATATCCCGTCGTGCCCATCTTGCGCTCGCCCGCCACCGCGTCCTGGCTGTCCAGGAAGCCGACGAACGCCGTTGCGTCCGTCACGGTCCTCTCCGGGGTCAGCGAGCGCATCAGGGGGAAGATCTTCTTGCGCACCGCCTCGTCCCGGAACGACGCGCCTTCCGGCAGCACCGGCGCCTTCTCGGTGCGGTAGTAGGGATTGACGGTCAGCACCGCATAGCCCGATTCGGCGAGCCGCCGCGCCATCCGCTCGAAGGCGGGCCTGAGGCCGAGCGCATCGGGCCAGACCAGCACGCCGGGATGGGCGCCGCTCGACGGGTGCACGAAATGGCAGTCCGCCGCGCCGTCGGGCGTTTGCACCTCGACATTCGCGGCCGTCACCTCCAGCGCATTTGCGGCCCGGGGCAGCAGCATGGCCAGCCCCGCCCCGGCCGACAGCGCGCCGAATTCGCGCCGCGTCAGCCGTCCCGAACGGCGCAGGTAAACCTCCGCATCGCGGATCGTCTTCTCATCGCACATGATCGCCTCCTGTCTGCCCGCTGTCCGCCCGGCAGCCGGTTCCATCCTGCCGGGCGAGGGTTTCCACATGGCGTTCCAGCCGGAACACATGATCGTCTTCTATGCCGAGCCGGCGCAGTTCGCCCGCCAGCCGGCGAAGATAGTCGATGTTGGCGCCGCTCGGGCCGGCGGAACGCAAAATCTGCGCCGCCATGTCCGGGAAGGGCGCCGGACCCAGCCAGGCGCGGTTGCCGACCGGCGCGACGTAGACCGCGCCGTCCGCTTCGCCGTCGCGGAATTCCAGCCGCACTCTTTCCCGCCGGTAGCCGTTCTTCTCGCGATAGTCGAGCTCGTCCCAGGTGCCCCGCATCTCCCCGGCATCGACGAAATAGGCCATGCCGCCGCAGGACGCGCCCGGCTCCGGAACCATCGTCACCACCCGGCCCGGCGCGTGCGCCACCCCGCGATGGTCGTGCGAGCCCTGCCAGAAGCGGCGCGTCCAGCCGCTCGCCCAGGCGACCCGCTTCTCGCGGAACGGGATGTCCGGCCGCCAGATCAGCGAGCCGTAGCCGAACACCCACACGCCGTCCGCGCTCATCCGCACCGCGCCGCATGTTCGAGAATGGCGCCGGCGACAAGCTCCGGGTCTTCCTCGGGCACGAAATGGCCGCTCTCCTCCGCGATCAGTCCCCGGACATCGCCCGCGACCCGGCGCATCGACGCCTCGACCTCGCCGGCCCGCCCGAATGCGTCCGTCCTGCCGCCGCCGATGGCGAGCACGGGCATGGGCAGCCGGAACCCCGTCGCCAGCAGCGCCTCGTTGTCGGCCGCGTCGCGCGGCAGGTTCCGGTAGTAGGCGAAGCCGGCCCGGAGCGCCTCCGGCCGGCTGTAGGTGCGCAGATATTCCTCGACGGCCTCGTCGTCGATGGCGTCCGGCCGCGCGGAGTAGGCGCGGTAGAACCAGCCGAGATAGGTGCGCTCGCGCCCGCCCACCAGCGCCTCGGGCAGGTCCGGCGTGCGGTGGAAGGCATGGTGCCAGCGCCGCCCGCCCTGCGAGAATTCCCCGCCGTCGCCGGGGATCACCACGTCGATCACGGTCAGGCTGAGCACGGCTTCCGGATGCGCCGCCGCGAGCGCGAAGGCCGTCGGCCCGCCCCAGTCATGGCCGGCAAGGTGCCAGCGCTCCAGGCCGAGACGGTCGGAGAGCAGGCGGTAAATGTCCTCCGCCACCGTGCGCTTGTCATAGCCGTCGCCCGGCCGCGAGGAATCGCCGAGCCCGCGCAGGTCGGGCGCGATGACCGGATGGCGCGCCGCGATCGCCGGCATGACATGGCGCCACTCGAACCAGGTCTCGGGCCAGCCGTGCAGCAGCACCACCGGCGGCGCCGAGCGCGGGTCCGCGCCCGCCGAGACATAGTGGATCGTCACCTCGCCCAGATCGGCGCTGGCATGGGCGAAGTCCGGGGGCGGGGTCATGCGCGCTCCTTCGCTTGCATCGGCGGGCGCCCGCCGCCCGAAGGCGGAGGGACCGTCGAGAGTGTCATGATGTGTCATGTTTTGTCATGCGGCGTCGCGGCCGGCCTTGCTCCCGGCGCATATCCGGTTGCCCGTTCGGGCATGAAGCCGCCGTTCCGGCCGCGCGCGGCCAGTCCGTCCGGTTTCCCCGCCTTCGCGTCTTCGGCATGGGCCTTTCCTCCATCGCGTTCGTTCCGTCCGCGCTCCCGCTTGCCGGGCCGGGGCGCGGACCCTGTTTCGCGCGTATCGCGTGCGCGCCTGCGTGCGCGTCCGGGCGGGCGTTTAGCGCCGGCGCGGTTCGCGCACCTGATTGCCCGCGCGCGAGGCAGGCGCAGGGCGCACGTCTCCCCTGCGTTTCTCCGGGCTTTTTCCGCGCCGGCGCGAAAGGAGGAGGAAGCGGCCCCGCGGACGCCGCTTCCTCTGTCCCATCATAGCACATTTGCTCAGCAGTCAATCATCAATCGGAAATTATTTCGAGATTCCCGAACGAATCGTGTCTTTCGACCGGAGACCGGATGCCGCGACAGGCGGACCTGGCAGCCCCCGAGACCGGGAGCGGGTCAGGCGGCGATGGAGATCGCGCCCGAGTCGTTGTCGACGATGACCGGCGACTCGAAATATTCGATTTCGGGTTCGGCGCCCAGGCGCTCGCGGATGCCGGCCCGCCAGGCCGCGTCATAGAGGCGCTCGGCGTCCTCGCGCGACTCGAACAGATAGACGCCCCCGCCGGTGCGCCCGTCCTCGGACAGCAGATAGTATTTCCGCACCAGACCCTGCACGCCCCGGTAGAGCGGCGCGGACGCCTCGAACGCGGCCCTTGCCGCCTCGCGCGTCTTTCCTTCCGGCAGCGGGATGCGGACGATTGCGGTTACCGCCATGGTCGGAGCCTCCTCGATTGACCGTTCCGGGGCCAGAATAGCAGCCGGACGCCGCGCGGTCAGCCGGCCGGCCCCGTCAGTCGACGCCTTCCACGATCCGGAAATCGCGCTCGACGGCGCCTTCGAGCAAGGCGGCCGCGGCCCGGTAATCCTCCCCGTCATGCGTGGCGACGGCCTGCTCGAAGCTCGGGAACTCGACGACGACCGTGCGTTCGGCAAAGCCCGCCTCGTGGGCTTCCATGCGCCCGCCGCGCGCGAGGAACCTGCCGCCGCCGGCCCGGACCGCGGCCCCGGCGCGCTCCGCATAGTCCGGCAGGACGGCCGGGTTCCCGACCGCCCGGTAGCAAACCACCCAGTAACCCTTCGCCATGGCGTCCTCCCCAGTCCGCGCCGCGCCCGGCAGCCGCCGGCTACCGCTCCAGGTCCGGTTCCGCGCCCCCGGCGGCTTCCCTGCCGTCGAAGCGGCCTTCATAGATGGGGCGCGCGCCCGTCGTCGGGCCGGGATATTGCATGAAGACGATGGTGCAGCCCGTCTCCGTGTGCATCTCGTGTTCGAAATGCGGGTCCTCCATATAGACCATGTCGCCGGCCCTGAGCGTCCGGTCGCCGAAGCGGCACTCGCCTTCCGCCACATACCAGAGCTGGGCGAAATCGTGCCTGTGCAGCGGGAAGCCCGCGCCCGGCTCGTAGGTGACGAGGCCGGCATTGGGCGTGGTCGGGCGCTCCGGCGTCGGGTGGAAGACCATCCGCGTCACATTGGCGAACCGCCCCCGATGCCCCGGATGGTCCGCCGGGCGGCGCACGACGGGGGCGTGGTGGGTGGCGGGGGTTTCAGTCCCGGACTCGGACATTCGGCGGTCCTCCTGCGCAGCCGGACAGGATGCGATTCGATCCGGTCAGGTCTTTTGTCCCTGCCGATTCTCGACCCCGGTCATTCTGTCCTCAAGACGCCCCATGGCGTCGCGCAAGCCTTCAAAGGCGCCTTCCAGACGCGCCACGCGCTCCGACAGGCTGCGCACATCCCGATGCAGAGACCACAAGAACGCGATGATGCCGACGATGCCAGCCAGCTGGAGAGTATCCGCGTTCAGCCAATCCATGCGGCTATCTTCCCGTTCCCGGATCTTCCACGGAGCATGAGGACGATGCACCTTATATGGAAACTCCATTTCATTCAACGGTCGGATTGGACCGGATGACATCCCGGCGGTTCCGCAGGGCCATCGCTCCCGGGCCTGTCGTGCTGCGGTTCGGGGCGCAGCGCCGTCTTCCCCCGTCGCCCCGGAGGGAGCACTAGTTGAACACCGACTGGACCATGGAGTTGGGCAGCCAGAGCGCGAGCACGGGGAACAGCAGCACGAGGACCAGCACGATGCCGTCCGTACACAGGAACGGGATCGCGCCCTTCATCACCCGTGTCACCGGGACCCCGGTCGTGCCGCTCACAGCGAACAGGTTGAGCCCGACCGGCGGGATCACGCCGCCCATCTCCACCGCGAGCGCGAACAGGATACCGAGATGGATCGGGTCGATGCCGAGCGTCAGCGAGACCGGGTAGATGATCGGCACCGTCAGCGCCAGGATCGCCACGCCCGTCAGGAACATGGACAGGACCAGCAGCACCGCCAGCAGCACGATCAGGAAGCCCATGACGGACAGGCCCTGCGCGCCCACCCAGGTGGCGACCTCCTGCGGCCAGCCCTTGTTGGCGAGCAGGAACTGGAAGACGCCGACGCAGCCGAGCAGGAAGAAGACGATGGCGGTGAGGTTGGCCGCGCGCATGGTCGTCGGCAGCAGCTCGCGCAGGAACGCGCCGCGCCGGGCCACCAGGCCGTAGATCAGCGCATAGGCGCAGGACGCCGCGCCCGCCTCGGTCGGCGTGAACACGCCCCCGTACAGCCCGCCCAGCACGAAGACCGGCATCAGGATCGCCGGCAGCGCCTCGACGGTCGAGTGCCAGAGATTGCCGAGGCTGAACTCGCCCGCGGGCAGCTTCAGCCGCCAGGCGATGAAGACGATGATGACCGCATCCGAGATCGCCAGCATGATGCCCGGCACGAAGCCCGCGAAGAACAGCTTGACGATGGACTCCTCGGTGATGATGCCGAAGAGGATGAGCGTGATCGAGGGCGGGATCAGGATGGCGATGCCGCCGCCGCAGGCGATGACGCCCGCCGCCATCCAGACCGGATAGCCGCGCCGGATCATCTCCGGATAGGCGATCACGCCCATCGCCGCCGCCATGGCGGTGCTGGAGCCGGATATGGCGCCGAACAGCACGGCCGCGATCAGGGTGGCGTAGGCGAAGCCGCCGGGCAGCCAGCCGATGATGGCGTCGGCGAACTTGAACAGCTTGGAGATCAGCCCCGTCCGCTCCATGAGGAATCCCGCATAGATGAAGAACGGGATCGCCATGAGCGTGTATTTGTTGACGAAGCTGAAGAAGGCGCGGAAGGCGGTGTTCGCCGACAGCACCGGGTCGTAGAGGATGAAGGCGACGGCCGCCCCGCCGAGCGCAACGCCGATGGGCGCGCCGAGCGCGAGAAGGGCGATGAGGCCTGTGCCGAGCGCGCCCATGTCAGATCTCGATCCCTTCCTCGACCGGGGCCCAGGGGAACACGGTCTTGCCGCGCAGCGCCTGCGCGTCCTGGTAGAGGTGGAAGAGGGTGACGACTGCCATCAGCGCGAACGCGATGACGAGGCAGGCCTGGAACGGCCAGATGAGGATCACCATGCTCTGGGTGGTGCGGCCGAGCTTCTCGGCGCGCTCGACCGCCGGCAGGCCCCAGTATGCAAGCGCCGTGAACAGTGTGAGCGAGACGGCGGACACGAAGACCCGGATCGCCAGCACGGTCCGCACGAAGCCCCGGCTGCGCAGCAGGTCCAGCAGCGCCAGCACGGCAAGGTGCGAGCGCGAGGCCTGCGTCACCGCGAAATAGATGAACACCGCCGCGATGGAGACATAGGTGACGGCGTCCTGCCCCCAGTCGAACACGACGCCCAGTATGTAGCGGCGCACGATCTCGATGCAGGCGAGCAGCGTGCCGCTGAGCAGGATGATGGCGGCGATGCGGGCCACGACCTTGTCGAGCAGGAAATGCAGGGCGCGGTAGGCGCGGTCGATGGCAAGGTCGATGCCGACAGGTTCGGGTATGTCGGGGGAACTGTCGGTCATCCGGGCCGCCTCCGGCTGATGCGGGTAAAGAAGTGGCGGGGGGCCTCGGGGACCCCCCGCAGCAACGGCGCCGCCGCTACTTCTTCTTGGCGAAGCGCTCGAACCAGGGCTCGATCTCGGCGCAGTCCGTGTCCTCGAGCCAGTGCGAACCCATCGGGTTGGCGGCGACCGCGGCCTTCGCCTCCTCGGCGAACCGGTCCACCCACTCGTCGGCGCCGCCCGGGGTGCTCTTCTTGATGTGGTCGGCCGTGCCGGACCCGAGCGCGTCGGCCAGCACGCCGGCCTCGTCGGCCGTCATGATGTAGATGCCGGGCTTGGAGGGGTCCTCGGTGCCGTATTTGTCGATCATGCGCTTGTCGTTGCACCAGTTGGCTTTCTTGGCGAACGGCAGCATCTCCTCGACGATCAGCCTCTCGATGATCGCCTGCTGCTCCGCGTCGAGCGAATTCCACCAGCTCATGCTGGCGCCGATCCAGTAATAGTCGCCGACGATGCCGTTGATGCCGGCCACGGTGAAGAAGGGCGCCTGGTCCTTGACGACGTTGAAGCCGCCGAGGCTGGTCAGCAGCCCGTCGATCACGCCGGTCTCGAGCGCCGGCGGCACGTCGCCGAAGGCCATGGTCGTCGGGTTCGCGCCCCAGGCCGACAGCGCGGCGTTCTCGACCGGGCTCATCGAGCGGATCTTGCGGCCGGCGAAATCCTCCGGCTTGAGCAGGCGGGAGCCGGAGCCCGCGCCCATGTAGAAGCTGAGATGGGCGGAGCCGAAGATCTTGATGTCATGCAGCTCCTCGAAGCGCTTCACCAGCATGGCGTAGGTCTCGAAGCCGTCGATCGCGTCGATCGCGCCGGGCGTGGTCAGCAGCATCGGGCCCACCACCACGGCCATGAAGGGGTCGATCTGGGCCGTCTTGCCGAACTGGCCCCAGGTCATCTCCAGATTGCCTTCGGTCATGGCCTCGACCGCCTCCGGCACCGAGTAGAGCGCCTTGGACGGGAAGAGCAGGACCTCGGAGCCCGGAATTTCCTCGGCGAGGCGCTCCTGGAACAGGATTTCCGCCAGCGCGGCCGGATGCGGCGGCGGCGTGTGGTCGGATGCGATGCGGATCTTGACGGGCTCGGGCGCCGATGCAGCGGGCAGAACGCTGGCTGCAGCAAGCGCCGCCGCGGCAAGGCCGGTCAGTGCGGTGCGGATGAGCATGTAGAGCCTCCCTCGGTTTACAGCAAGCGCGACCTTAGAGGCTTTCAGATACAGGCGGAAGAGCCTGCGCGCCGGGTTCAGTCCGCGTCGGGATAGTCGGCCGGGCGGAGCAGCCGGGTGAGCGTGCCGGCGCCGACCGCGCTCCAGTGCGCCGCCTCGAACTTCAGCACGGCGAGGCCGGAGGTCGGCATGCCGAGCGCGAGGCGCGAGAGGGAGTCCGGATCGCCCTCGCGCGCGAGGTAGCGCCCGGCGTCCGAGATCGTCGGGTTGTGGCCGACCACCAGCACCCGCGAGGCGCCCTCGTCCCCGACGCCGCGGACCAGCGCCAGCAGCTCCGGCACATGGCCGTCATAGAGGTCCGGGGTGAACCGCACCGCCGTGCCCTCCCCGAGAGCGAGGCCGTCGAGCGTCTCGCGCGTGCGCCGCGCATCCGAGCAGATGACGAGGCCGGGCAGAAGGCCCTCGGCGGCGAGATAGCGCCCGGCGGCGGCCGACTGGCGCCGGCCCCTTCCGGTCAGTCCCCGCTCGCGGTCGGGAGCGCCGACGCCGGCCTTGGAATGGCGGAGCAGCAGCAGCGTCTTCATCGCGCCGTGCCTCGGGCGCGTCAGAAGTTGATGACGCTGCGGATCGACTTGCCTTCGTGCATGAGGTCGAAGGCGTCGTTGATCGCCTCCAGGCCCATGGTGTGGGTCACCATGTCGTCGATCTCGATCTTGCCGTCCATGTACCAGTCGACGATCTTCGGCACGTCGCGCCGGCCCTTGAAGCCGCCGAAGGCCGTGCCTTTCCAGACGCGCCCGGTGACGAGCTGGAAGGGGCGGGTGGAAATCTCCTGGCCCGACCCGGCGACGCCGATGATGATGCTCTCGCCCCAGCCGCGATGGGCGCATTCCAGCGCCTGGCGCATGGTCTCCACCAGGCCGATGCACTCGAAGGAATAGTCCGCCCCGCCGCCGGTGAGATCGACCAGATACGGCACGAGGTCGCCCTCGACCTCCTGCGGGTTGACGAAATGGGTCATGCCGAAGCGCTCGGCGCGCGGCGCCTTGGCGGGGTTGATGTCGACGCCGACGATCTTGTTGGCGCCGGCGAGGCGCGCGCCCTGGATGACGGAAAGGCCGACGCCGCCGAGGCCGAACACGACGACATTGGCGCCCGGCTCCACCTTCGCCGTGTTCAGCACCGCGCCCAAGCCCGTGGTGACGCCGCAGCCGATCAGGCACACCTTGTCGAACGGCGCGTCCTCGCGGATCTTCGCCGCCGCGATCTCCGGCATCACCGTGTGGTTGGAGAAGGTCGAGGTGCCCATGTAGTGGAACAGCCGGTCGCCGCCGATGGAGAAGCGGCTGGTGCCGTCCGGCATCAGGCCCTGGCCCTGGGTCTCGCGGATCGCGACGCAGAGATTGGTCTTGCCGGACAGGCAGAATTTGCAATGGCGGCATTCCGGCGTGTAGAGCGGGATCACATGGTCGCCGGGCTTGAGCGTGGTCACGCCGGGGCCGGTATCGACGACCACGCCCGCTCCCTCATGGCCCAGAACGGCGGGAAACAGCCCCTCCGGGTCTGCCCCGGAGAGCGTGTAGGCATCGGTGTGGCAAACGCCGGTCGCCATGATCTCGACCAGGATCTCGCCCTCGCGGGGGCCGTCGAGTTCCACGGTTTCGATGCTGAGCGGCTTGCCGGCTTCCAGGGCTACGGCGGCTCGGGTCTGCATGGGCGGCATCCTCCCGTCGATGATCGCAGGCTGGGATCAGCGTAGCCCGGATTTCTCACCGATGTCACGGCCTGCGTCGCGTTCAGGCGGCGGAGCGCTCCGTATGCCGACCAGGCCGGCAGGCTGAGCAGGACCGCGTAGCAGGCCATGCTCCAGGGCCCCGGCACGCTGCCGGCGAGCGCGGCCGGCGCCGTGAGCGCGCCGAGCGGCGCCGCGACCGCCCATGCCGTCCCCCTCCATCCGGCGCGGCGAAGCGCGAGCCAGGCCCCGGCGAGTGGCAGACCGCAAGGGATGGCGGCGACCGGCACCCACCATTGCCCGGCGTCCACGGGCAAGGGAAATATACGCGCCAGCATCGCCGCCGCGACGCCGGCGGGAAGCCACAGCAGCGCCGCCGGCAGGAAGCAGGCCCAACGAACGCCGGTCATCCGAGACACTCCTCCGCCCGGCCCTGCCGGTTTGCAGCCGGAGATTCCGGTTCGAAATAGGCCTCTGCGGACCGGAGTTGAAGGGGCGTCGGGGTCGAAAGACCGCGCAGCGCGCGAAGACCGGGCATAATACCAACGGTCGTTGTCCGGAACCGATGGTGGAGCCACCCCCACCGTCGCCCCGGCTCGGGGGCTACCGCATGCACACATCTCGTTCCGGTAACTTCGCAACGCACGCCTCCAACCGTCGCCCCGGCCCCCGAGCCGGGGCCCAGCCTCGGTCCTGGCGGCAGTTTCAGCGGTTGATACCAACGGTCGTTGACCGAAACCCATGACAGATTCGACGCCCGCCGCCCGATCGCCCCCTTCCGTCATGCCCGGACTTGTTCCGGGCATCCCCTTCCACCGCTTCCGCTGCACGGCCGCATGGATGCCCGGAACAAGTCCACTGCTGTCCGGTTTATTTTTGTGGACGGGTTGCATGGCATTGATTCTACTGGCGTCCAAGCGCTTGCGAACGTTTTGGACACGAAGGAGGCTCAATGCCATGCGCCATCACA